>CAZPJE010000150.1:0-2493 GCA_964586725.1 uncultured Steroidobacteraceae bacterium
CACGAACAGGTCGCGGAGCCGCGGGATGTTATCGCTGGCCATGGCGCAACTTCCTTACAGGGCCTCCTGCCCACGCGAGAATTGCGGGTTCGAGTCTATCCTCACTGTGTTGCCGCGGCCCAGCCAGATGTGGGCGATCCGGACGGCGAGGCTGGCACTGTACGCGCGACTATGGGCGCGGCAGGATGGGGCAGGACGCGTCCCGGAGCGCTGCCAAGCGCCGTGACCGCGTGCCAGTAATGGCGCCATTCTTACACCCGGACTCCCTACGTAAACTTATATTATTCATGCACTTAAGCGGCTTTTATAAATTGAATCTCTTTTCATTACCCACCGATTGCACCTTGCGGCGGCGGACGGCGATGTGACCGCTCCCGGCGCATCTGCTTTCCGCCAGTGGCGCAACGCGACCCTGGCGCCGTTCTCGCAGCGCGTGTTCGCAGCGTTCTGGTTCGCCACGCTGGTGTCATCGCTGGGCACGCTGATCCAGAGCGTCGGCGCCTCCTGGTTGATGGCAACCATCGCGCCGTCGCCCGACATGGTCGCCCTCGTGCAGGTGGCAGGTGCGCTGCCGTTCTTCTTCTTCTCGCTGATCGCCGGGGCCTACGCCGATACCCATGACCGGCGCACGACGATGCTCGCATCGCAGTGGCTGATGCTGATCGTGTCGGCCGCACTCGCAGCCATCACGCTCGCGGGTCACATCACGCCGACCCTGCTGCTGTTGCTGACCTTCCTGCTCGGCTGCGGCTCGGCGGCATTCGCGCCTGCCTGGCAATCCTCGATCGGCGACGAGGTGCCGCGCGCGCAGATTCCCTCGGCCGTGATGGCCAACGCGGTCGGCTTCAATCTCGCCCGCAGCGTCGGCCCCGCGATCGGCGGTGTCATCGTCGCCGCGGCCGGTGCGGCGGCGGCGTTCGTCATCAACGCGTTCTCCTACATCGGCATGCTCGTGACGCTGTTGTGGTGGAAGCCGGACCGGCCCCGCAATCCGCTGCCGCCCGAACCGCTCGCGACAGCCATGCACGCGGGCGTGCGCTACGTGCTGTTGTCGCCGCACCTGCTGGCGATCCTCGCGCGCTGCCTGCTGTTCGCGGTGCCGATGGCGGCCGTGCCGGCGCTGATGCCCATCGTCGCGCGCGATCTGCTCGGGGGCGGCGCGCCGACCTTCGGCATCCTGCTGGCCGGCTTCGGCATCGGTGCCATGGGCGCGGCGTTGTCGAGCGCCGCGCTGCGCGCGCGCTTCTCGAGCGACGCTGTACTGCGCGCGATCTGTGTGGTCGCCTTCGTCGCGATGGTCGTGATCGGCCAGAGTCGCTCGTTCGCGCTGACCCTGCTCGCGCATGTGATGGCGGGGTCCGTCTGGACCCTCGGTCTCGCGACCTTCAACATCACCGTGCAGATGTCGTCGCCGCGCTGGGTCACCGGCCGCACGCTGGCGATCTACCAGACCATCGCCTTCGGTGGCATGGCGCTGGGCAGCTGGGCTGCCGGCGAGCTGGCCACGCTGGTTGGCCTGCGGGAGACGATCACGGCAGCGGGCGTGGCCGCGCTGGGCACGCTGCTGGTGGCGCGCTGGTTGCCCGTCGCGGTGGCCACCACGGGTTCGCTCGATCCGCAGGCGACCGCCGCGGTGCGCCCACCGCATGTCGAGATCCACGATGCGTCGGGTCCAATCGTCGTCACGATCACGTATCGGGTGCCCGCGCACAACGCGGTCGCCTTCCTCGAGATCATCAACGAGATCGGGCGCGTGCGGCGTCGCGACGGCGCTCGGCGCTGGTCGGTCTGCCAGGACATCGACGACCCTGTGTACTGGGTCGAGCGGTTCGAAAGCCCGACCTGGCTCGATTACCTGCGGCGCCAGAGCCGCCCGACGCAGGCCGACCAGGAACTGCGACAGCGCATGCTGGGTCTGATCATCGGCGAACAGGGGATCGTGCGGCGGATGGTCGAGCGCCCGAGCGGCTCCGAGCCGCTCGGCAGCGACCCGAGTCGGCCCGAACCCATGGACGACACATCAGGACACAGCTGAGGAGTGCGACATGGCGATACCGTGGTTGACGGTGCTGAAGATCGTCCCGTGGAACGACGTGATCCGCAACGCGCCGCAGCTCGCGGAGACGGCGCGCAAGCTTTGGGATGCGTCGCGATCCGGCAAGACCGGCAAAGCATCGCCGGGGCGCGCACCCGCTGCGCCCGAGATCCCGGCGACCGCGGGCGAACCCGTCACGCTCGCAGCGCAGAATGCGGCGCTGCGCGCGCGACTGGAGACCAGCGAGTTCGAGCTGCAGGAACTGCAGCAGCGCGTGCTGGCGTCGTCGGCGCTGCTGAACCAGCTCGCCGAGCAGAACACCAGTCTGATCGCGCGCGTCGAACTGAACCGGCGGCGCACCGTCTGGCTGGCCATCGCGACGGTCATCAGCCTGCTGTGCGCGGTCACGGCGATCATGCTGGCGCGCGGTGCCTGAGCCTGCGACGCGATTGCCACGG
>CAZPJE010000151.1:0-24280 GCA_964586725.1 uncultured Steroidobacteraceae bacterium
CCCGTCCACCGGTTGGCCGCCCGCAACGGCCGGCCGGTACGTCGCGTCGGTCATCCAGGCGAGAACGACAGCGTCGAACTCCGGGTATCCGCTCGAGACCCGAAGCGCGAGGCGGCGCAGGCAACCGGACGCATCGACACGCATGGCGACTGCGACATGACCATCCTGCTGCGGCAGGCTCGCTTGCAGTCCGTAGTACTTCTGCAGGGGTGGCGACGCCTTGCGGTCGAGCCATGGCGCAGGTCGATCAGGCAACGTACGCTCGCCTGGCCGCGGGCAACGTCGGTCGAATTCAAGCACGCGACTCTCGGTCGTGGCGACGCTCGCACGATCCAGCACCTCGCGCATGGCGCCTGCCATGTCTGCCTCGAGCGCCGGGACGAGACCGTAGCCGACGTCCACGAAGCGACCCTCTCGGACCGCTTGCAGGATCTCCGCTTCCCGTTGCTCGACCGTCGCCGAGAACGGGTGCTCCGCCTGATTGGCACGCATGAAGACCCGATAGTTCGCGAGCCGCATCCGCCACGCCCGAGCGTGGCGCCAGTAACGGACGACAGCCATCAGCAGTTCGGCCTGCCGATCGAGTTCGCTGCGAAGCGCAAGGCCTTGTCGCAGCGCCGCCTCCCAATCACCCTTCTGGGCATCGGCGCGTGCGGCAGCGGTCAGGCGATCCAGTGCGCCTCGGGCCTGCTCATCGAGGACCAGTCGACTGACGTCACTGTACTCCGCCGCGCCGCGCGCATCGGTGCGTGGATCACCCTCGCGGTCGATGGCCACGACGATCTCGGAGAGACGTTCGCGATAGGCAGCAAGATTGGCCAGCCAGGCATCGAAGGATGCGCGATCGATTCTCGCCGGCGGCGCCGGCGTATCCGGCACGCGACGCGCCGATTGCTCCGCGCGCACAACCTCGTGCGCGAACACCAACAGCAGTAGCAATGCGAAACCGACTGCCTTACGCATGGCACTTCACCGCGAAGCCACCAGGGTTGGCGCGCGCAGCCTTCGAATCATGCGAACAGATCGCAAAAGGGTACCAAAGCACACGCTCACCCCGCGACCACCCGCAGCTCCGGCCGGATCGGACTCTCCCTCAGCGTATCCAGATAGTCCGCCCAGGCCTGCATCATCTCCGCCCGGGGCTTGAGATACAGCGCATGGTTGTACGCCGCGCTGACCGCATTCCGGGGCTGGTGCGCTAACTGCAGTTCGATGTGCTCGTGCGGCCAGCCCTGCTCATGCAGGATGGTCGAGGCCACGCCGCGAAAGCCATGGCCGGTCATGCGGCTGCGGTAACCCATGCGGTACAGCGCGAATAGCAGCGTGTTGTTGCTCATGGGCCGGTTGGGATTCATGTCACCGGGGAACACGAGCTCGCGCCCGAACGACAGCGCCGAGAGCTTGCCGAGCACGACCTTCGCCTGTCGGCTGAGCGGCACGATGTGCGGCGTGTCCATCTTCATGCGCTCTGCAGGGATGTTCCAGCGGTCGGCCTTCATGTCGAATTCGGACCAGCGCGCCCCGATGAGCTCTGACGTGCGCACGAAGGTGAGCGCCATCAGCTGCAGCGCGAGCCGCGTGTGCTCGCCGCCGGAGTAGCTGTCGATGGCCTGCAGCAGGGTCGGCAACTCGGCCTCGTCGACGCGCGGGTAGTTGCGCTTCTTGTGCGACTTCAGGATGTCGGCGGGCTTGACGTCGGCGACGGGGTTGCGCTCGGCGAGGTCGTGCGCGACGGCGTAGCGCATGATCTGCCCGCAGGTCTGCAGGATGCGCTTGGCGATGTCGAGCGCGCCGCGCGCCTCGACCTTCTTGACGGTGTCGCGGAACGCGCTGGTGGGAATGTCGGCGATGGGCTTCGCGCCGAGGCGCGGAAACACGTCGGCCTCGAGCCGGCGCATCACGTAGTACGCATGCCGCTGGTGCCGGCCTACGGACCAGTGCTCGAACCAGCGTCGCGCGACTTCCTCGAACGTGAGGCCGACGGTCTTGCGGGCGACGGCCGGGTCGATGCCCTGCGCGACGAGCGTGCGCGCCTCCTGCAGGCGCTCGCGCGCGAGCGCGAGCGACACGTCGGGGTACACGCCGAGCGACAGAGTCTTCTGCTTGTCATCGAACCGGTAGCTGTAGCGCCAGTACTTTGCGCCCGAGGAAGTGACGAGCAAATGCAGGCCACGGCCATCCGTGTACTTCTTCGGCCGATCTGCGCCCTTCAGGCGCCGCAACTGCGTATCGGTGAGCATTTTGTTGGTACCAGACCCCGTTGAGGTCACAGATACCATCACTGGTACCAACAAGTCCAACGCGCTTCCCTGGCACGCCCTGAGACGACTCTGAAATCAGAAAACGCTATTTTTCCCGAGACTTTTTGAGATTTCTCCCTGTTTTCGAGACAGCCTGAGACGGCTTGAAACAGGGGAATTGGCGGAGAGAGAGGGATTCGAACCCTCGAAGGGCTTTTGACCCTTACACCCTTAGCAGGGGTGCGCCTTCGACCACTCGGCCATCTCTCCGGACACAGTCAGGTCGCGGGGGCGGCAATGATACGGGCCGGGGCCGGACCCCGTCAAAACGGCCGGATTCAGCGGGGCGACGCGATGGCCATGACCCTCGCAGGAAAACGCTGTGCAGCGCAAAGCCAGTTTCGGGACCTCAAGATCGGCGCAGAGGTGCTGCGCCTGCTGCCCGCGAAGCAGCCAGCGGGAAACTAGTGCCGCGGCGAATCAGCCGTGCGATCCCCAGCCGCCTGAGCCGTTGCCGTTGCTGCCATGGCCATTGCCGTTGCCGTTGCCGGCCCCGTGGCCATGGCCCTGGCCACGCGCACTGGCGCCTTGCGGGCCCGCGGCGCCCGCTGGCTCGTCATGCTCGCGCTTGATGCGTTCGAAAATCTCTTCGCGATGCACGGCAACGTCCTTCGGAGCGTTGATGCCGATGCGAACCTGATTGCCCTTGACCCCGAGTACCGTGATCGTCACTTCGTTGCCGATCATGACGGCCTCACCGACACGGCGGGTGAGTATGAGCATTGCAACCTCCCTGTAACCCCACCCCGACGATAAGAGAAAGCCGCCAGCGCGTCTATCCCGCGCTGCGGCGATCCCGGGTGCTACAGGCCAAGTTTGGAACGGACGAGCGCCTCGACCCCGGCCAGGGCCTCGGGCAGGCGACTGGCATCGGTGCCACCCGCCTGGGCGAAATCGGGCCGGCCGCCACCCCTGCCGCCGACCTGGCTGGCGACGACGCCGACGATCTCACCCGCTTTCAGGCGAGCGGTCTGATCTGACGTAACGCCGGTCACCAGCAGGATCTTGCCGCTGGGCTCGACGCTGGCGAGCACGATGACGGCGGACTTGAGCTTGTCCTTCAACTGGTCGACGGCGTTGCGCAGCGCGCCGGCGTCGGCGCCATCGACGGTCGTCGCCAGGACCTTGACGCCGCCGATGTCGACCGCACCGTCGGCAAGGTCGTGCCCCTGGCCTGAGGCGAGCTTGTCCTTCAGCGAACGGTTCTCCTTCTCGAGCTGGCGGATGCGCTCGAGCGCATCGCGGACCTTGGCGGCAACGTCATCGCGGCTGCCGCGGACGAGGCCGGCGATGTCGCGCAGGGTGCTGTCCGTCGTCTCGACGTAGTCGAAGGCGCCCTCTCCGGTGATCGCTTCGATGCGCCGCACGCCGGCGGCGACGCCGCCCTCGGAGACGATGCGGCACAGGCCGATGTCGCCGGCGCGCTGCACATGCGTGCCGCCGCACAGTTCCATCGAGAACTCGCCGATCCGCAGCACGCGCACCTGCGACTCGTACTTCTCGCCGAACAGCGCGACCGCGCCGGCGGCGACCGCGTCGTCGTAGTTCATCAGGCGCGTCTCGGCCGCGGCATTGGCGCGGATCTGCTCGTTGACGAGCCGCTCGATCGCGCGCAGCTCCTCGGCGCTGACGGGCTGATGGTGCGAGAAGTCGAAGCGCAGCCGGTCGGGCGCGACGCGCGAGCCCTTCTGCGCGACATGCGGCCCGAGCACGGCGCGCAGCGCCGCATGCAGCAGGTGCGTCGCGGAGTGGTTCAGCGCCGTCGCGCGCCGCAGCCGCGCATCGACGCGGGCGGTCAGCGCGTCGCCGACGCGCACGCGACCTTCGACCAACTTGCCGATGTGCGAGTGGGCGGCGCCGCGCTTCTGCGTGTCTTCGACGACGAAGCGCAGGCCCGCGCCCGACAGCTCGCCGGCATCGCCAACCTGGCCGCCGGACTCGGCATAGAACGGCGTCGCATCGAGCACGATCTCGCCGCGCTCGCCGGCCGCGAGCGCATCGACTTCGACGCCCTCGCGCAGCAGCGCGACCACGCGGCCCTCGCCGCTCGTGCCGTCGTAACCGCAGAACTCGGTGCGCGTTTCATAGCGAGTGCCGCCACGCAGGTCGACGCCGAACTTGCTCGCGGCGCGGGCGCGCTCGCGCTGCGCCTCCATCGCGGCCTCGAAGCCGGTCTGGTCGACCACGAGATCGCGCTCGCGCGCGACGTCGGCCGTGAGGTCCACCGGGAAGCCGTAGGTGTCGTACAGCTTGAACACGGTGTCGCCCGGGATCTTGCGCTGGCCCGGCGCCAGCTGCGCGATCGCCGCCTCTAGCAGCGCCATGCCCTGGCTCAAGGTTTCGGCGAAGCGCTGTTCCTCGGCGGCCAGCACCTGCTCGACGCGCGCGCGCTGCTTGGTCAGCTCCGGATACGCGCTGCCCATCTCGGCGTCGAGCGGCGCGACCAGCTTGTGGAAGAACGGCTCGGTCACGCCGAGCTTGTGGCCATGCCGCAGCGCCCGCCGGATGATCCGGCGCAGCACGTAGCCGCGGCCTTCGTTCGACGGCAGCACGCCGTCGATGATCAGGAAGCTGCAGGCGCGGATGTGATCGGCGATCACGCGCAGCGACGGGTTCGTCGTGTCCGTGACACCGGCGAGCTGCGCGGCCGCACCGACCAGGTTCTTGAACAGGTCGATGTCGTAGTTGTTCTGCACGCCCTGCATGACCGCCGACAGGCGCTCGAGTCCGGCGCCGGTGTCGACCGAGGGCTTGGGCAGCGGCGTCAGCGTGCCATCGGACGAACGCTCGTACTGCATGAACACGAGGTTCCAGATCTCGACGTAGCGGTCACCGTCTTCATCCGGTGAGCCCGGCGGCCCGCCCGGGATGTGCGCGCCATGGTCGTAGAAGATCTCGCTGCAGGGGCCGCAGGGGCCCGTGTCGCCCATCGCCCAGAAGTTCGACTTCTCGCCGAGCCGCGTCAGGCGGTCGGCCGGCACGCCGACTTCCTTGATCCAGATGTCCGCCGCTTCGTCATCGTCCTGGTAGACGGTGACCCAGAGGCGCTTCGGATCGAGCTTCAGCGTGCCGGTGACGAAATCCCAGGCGTAGCGGATCGCGTCGCGCTTGAAGTAATCGCCGAAGGAGAAGTTGCCGAGCATCTCGAAGAACGTGTGGTGCCGCGCCGTGTAGCCGACGTTCTCGAGGTCGTTGTGCTTGCCGCCCGCACGCACGCAGCGCTGCGAACTCGCGGCGCGCACGTAGTCGCGCTTCTCCTTGCCGAGGAACAGATCCTTGAACTGGACCATGCCGGCGTTCGTGAACAGCAGCGTCGGATCGTTGCCGGGCACCAGTGAACTCGACGCGACGACGGCATGGCCCCGCTCGCGGAAGAACTCGAGGAAGGCACGGCGCACGTCGGCCGCGCTCATGAAGGGAGGAGCCCCGGCGGAGGCCGGTGGTTTAGTCGTCGGTGATGTCATCGGGGTCGAATTCGCTCGGCAGGTCGCCGTTGAGGGCAAAGCGAATATGATCCGATGAAAAGCCCCGGTACTGCAAAAACTTGGACTGCCGACCCTTTTCCTTCCAGTCGGCGGGCAGCTCGGGCCCGAACCGCCGCCGGCGCGCCTCGCGGCAGTGCTCGCGCCAGTCCTGACCTTCGAGGGCGGGGTCGATCAGGGCGCCCGGCAGCCCCTCAGCGGCGAGATCGTGCCGGACGCGCACCGGCCCCTGCCCGCGGTGGGCCTGGTAGGACACATAACGCTCGCAGTAGCGGGCGTCGTCGATCGCGCGCTCGGCCTGCAGGCGCTCCAGGGCGCCCTCGATCGCCCCTTCCGCGTACCCCAGGGCCGCGAGCTTGCCGCGCAGCTCCGGGCTCGAGTAATCGCGCTTGGCGAGCCACGGGATGGCGGCGAGGCGGGCCGAAGCGGCATCGTCGGGGTGATCCGGGGTGTTATCCGCGGACCGCCCCCGACGCCCTGCCCGGCCGCCGAAGCTGGAGCCACGCCGCCGCCGCATGCGGGGCTGGGTCCGTTCAGCCGTTCACGGCCTGATCGGGGTTGCCGGGTACCGCACGCGGGCCCTTCGGGGGCAGCAGCTTGAGCCGGATCTGTTCTTCGATCTCGTGCGCGATGGTCGGGTTGCTGCGCAGGAACTCGCGGGCGTTCTCCTTGCCCTGGCCGATGCGCTCGCCCTTGTAGGAGTACCAGGAGCCCGACTTCTCGACGATGCCGTTGTTGGCGCCGAGCTCGATGATCTCGCCTTCGCGCGAAATGCCCTGGCCGTACATGATCTCGAATTCGGCTTCGCGGAACGGCGGCGAAACCTTGTTCTTGACGACCTTGACGCGCGTCTGGTTGCCGATGACTTCTTCGCCATTCTTGATGGCGCCGATGCGGCGGATATCGAGGCGGACCGACGAGTAGAACTTCAGCGCGTTGCCGCCGGTGGTGGTCTCGGGGTTGCCGAACATGACGCCGATCTTCAGGCGGATCTGGTTGATGAAGATCACGATGGTGTTCGAACGCTTGATGTTGCCGGTGAGCTTGCGCAGCGCCTGGGACATCAGGCGGGCGTGCAGGCCGACCTGCAGCTCGCCCATTTCGCCTTCGATTTCAGCGCGTGGCGTCAGCGCGGCGACCGAGTCGACGACGACGACATCGACGGCGCCGGAGCGCACCAGCATGTCGGTGATCTCGAGCGCCTGCTCGCCGTTATCCGGCTGCGAGACCAGCAGTTCGTTGACGTTGACGCCGAGCTTCTCGGCATAGGCCGGGTCGAGCGCGTGCTCTGCATCGACGAAAGCGGCCGTGCCGCCCTTGCGCTGCACCTCGGCGATGACTTCGAGCGTCAGCGTGGTCGTGCCCGAGGACTCAGGGCCGTAGATCTCGACGACGCGGCCCTTCGGCAGGCCGCCGATGCCGAGCGCGATGTCGAGGCCCAGCGAACCGGTGGAGATGGCTTCGACGTCGTAGGAAGCCGAGGCATCGCCCAGGCGCATGACGGAGCCCTTGCCGAACTGCTTTTCGATCTGGCCCAGCGCGGCGACGAGCGCCTTCTTGCGGTTTTCTTCCATGACGATCCCCTGTGGAAATGAACAGTGATTATTCCACACCGGGACGGCGTCGGGGATATGCAAAATGCCCGGGAAAGAAGAAATTTTCGCGTATCCGCGCGGTATCCAGTAGGGCCCTTTTGGGGACACTGTATGAACTCGGGCGCGCAAGCGCCCGGCGCGGCTCAGGAAGTCGCTTCGGGCAGCTCCAGGCCCAGCACCAGCTGCAGCGCGAACTGGACGGACTTGCGCCGCACGGCATCGCGGTCGCCCTTGAAGAACTTGACCCGCGCGATGATCTCGACCGCGCGCCCGCGACGGTGCGCGAGCGCGAACCAGACGGTGCCTACCGGTTTGCCCTGCGTCGCGCCGGTCGGGCCGGCGATGCCGCTGACGGCGATCGCGAGGTCTGCGCCGCTGCGCTCGAGCGCGCCGGTGGCCATCTCGCGCACGGCCGGCTCGCTGACGGCGCCGGAGCGGGTCAGCGTGTCGTCGGCGACGCCGAGGTCGCGCATCTTCGCGGCATTCGAGTAGCAGACCCAGCCGCTCTCGAACCACTCGGAGCTGCCGGGCACGTCGGTCAGCAGTTTCGCGATCCAGCCTGCGGTGCAGGATTCGGCCGTCGTGATCTTCTGCTTCGCGGCGAGCAGATGCCGGCCGGTGCGGATCGACAGCTTCAGCAGTTCTTCGTCGTTGACCATGCTTTAAGCTTAACGGATGGCCAGCGCCGATCCTGTGAACTCGCACACGCCGATGATGCAGCAGTACCTGCGCATCAAGGCGGAACACGCCGATGTGCTGCTGTTCTACCGGATGGGCGACTTCTACGAGCTGTTCCACGACGATGCGCGGCGCGCGGCGCAGCTGCTCGGCATCACGCTGACGGCGCGCGGCACTTCGGCCGGCGCGCCGATCCCGATGGCGGGCGTGCCGGTACACAGCGTCGACGGCTACCTCGCACGGCTCGCGCGCCTCGGGGAATCGGTCGCGATCTGCGAGCAGATCGGCGATCCGGCCAAATCCAAGGGTCCGGTGGAGCGGCGCGTGGTGCGCATCGTCACGCCGGGCACGGTCACCGATGCGGCGCTCCTTGATGAACGGCGCGAAACGCTGCTCGCCGCAGTGGCGCTCGAAGGCGAGCGCTTCGGCCTCGCCTGGCTCGAGCTGTCGGCGGGCCGCTTCACGATGCTCGAGGGCACGGGCGCGGTCGCGCTGGCGGCCGAACTCGAGCGGCTGCATGCCGCCGAGATCCTGTGGCCGGATGGCGGCGCCGAAGCCTGGCTCGCCCCGACGGCCGGCGTGCTGCCGGCGGGCAGCCAGACGCGGCGCCGGCCGCCATGGCATTTCGAGCTGGCCTCAGCGTCGCGGCTGCTGACCGACCAGCTCGGCACGCTGGACCTGCGCGGCTATGGCGCCGACACGCTGCCGCTCGCGATCGCGGCGGCGGGCGCACTGCTGCAGTACGTGCGAGATACCCAGAAATCCGCGCTGCCGCACATCCGCGCGCTGCGGGTCGAGGAGCGCGGTGACGCGCTGCAGATCGATGCCGCGACGCGGCGCAACCTCGAACTCGATCGCGGCCAGGGCTCGCGCGAGGACGCGAGCCTGATTTCGCTGCTGGACGTCGCCGCGACCTCGATGGGGTCGCGCGCGCTGCGCCGCTGGCTCGGCCGGCCGGTCACGGCGCCCGTGATGCTGCGGGCACGCTACGCGGCCATCGGCGCGTTGGTCGACGATGGGGCGCATGAGCCGCTGCGCGAAGCCCTGCGCGCGGTCGGCGATATCGAACGGATTCTGGCGCGCGTCGCGCTGCGCACGGCCCGCCCGCGCGACCTGACGGGACTGCGTGGCTCGCTCGCGGCGCTGCCCGGCGTGCAGGCGGCGCTGGCGGTACCGGTGCTCGCGACGGTGCCGCTGCTGGCGGAACTCGCGGCCGGCCTGACCGACCCGGGCGGTGCCCAGGAGGCTGCGCTCGACCTGCTGACGCGCGCGATCGCGGCCGAGCCGCCGGTGCTGCTGCGCGAGGGCGACGTGATCGCGGCGGGCTACGACGCCGAGCTCGATGAGCTGCGCCGCATCGCGACGCACACCGACGATTACCTGCTGGAACTCGAGGCACGCGAGCGCGAGCGCACGGGCATTGCGTCGCTCAAGCTCGGCTACAACCGCGTGCAGGGCTTTTTCATCGAGATCTCACGCAGCCAGGCCGAGCGCGTGCCCGCCGATTACCTGCGGCGCCAGACGGTGCGCAATGCCGAGCGCTTCATCACGCCCGAGCTCAAGAGCTTCGAAGACAAAGTGCTCGGCGCGCGCGACAAGTCGCTGGCGCGCGAGCGGGAGCTCTACGACGAGACCCTGCAGCAGCTGATCGACCGACTCGCGCCGTTGCAGCGCACGGCCGAGGCGATCGCCGAGATCGACGCGCTCGCAGCGCTCGCCGAGCGCGCGCGGACCTTGCGCTGGTCGCAACCGGAACTCGTGGCCGAGCCACGGTTTGCGATCACGGGCGGTCGCCATCCGATCGTCGAGCGACACAGCAGCGAGCCGTTCGTGCCGAACGATCTCGCGCTGGATGCGCGCGAGCGCATGCTGATCATCACGGGCCCCAACATGGGCGGCAAATCGACCTACATGCGCCAGACCGCGCTGATCGCGATCCTCGCGCACATCGGCAGCTGGGTGCCGGCCGAGCGCGCGGTGCTCGGGCCGCTGGACCGCATCTTCACGCGCATCGGCGCGGCCGATGACCTCGCCGGCGGGCGCTCGACCTTCATGGTCGAGATGACGGAAACCGCCAACATCCTGCACAACGCGACCGAGCGCAGCCTCGTGCTGATGGACGAGGTCGGGCGCGGCACGAGCACCTATGACGGGCTGTCGCTGGCGTGGGCCGCCGCGCGCCACCTCGCGACGAAGGTGCGCGCGTTCACGCTGTTCGCGACGCACTACTTCGAGCTGACCGCGCTCGCGGGCGAAGTCGATGGCGTGCGGAACGTGCACCTCGATGCAGCCGAGCATGGCGACGGCATCGTGTTCCTGCATGCCGTGAAACCGGGCCCGGCAAGCCGCAGCTACGGACTCGCAGTCGCGCAGCTCGCCGGAGTGCCACGCGAGGTCATCACGGCGGCGCGCCGACGGCTCGAGTCGCTCGAGGCGGCGCGCGATGCGGCGGCGGCCGGTGCCAGTGGGCCACAGGGTCAGTTGCCGTTTTTCACATCGAGCGCCGCCGCGGACGTTGCGCCGGAGCCGCGGGACCCGGTCGCCGAAGCCCTGCGAGCAGAACTCGAGCGCCTCGACCCAGACGCGCTGACGCCACGCGCAGCGCTCGAGGCGCTGTACGCGCTAAAGGCGAAACTCAGTCCACGCTGAGCGCGAGCTCGAGGCGCACGGCGTCGCCCGCGGTCGTCGCCGGCGCCGGCTGAGTGATGAACACGCGCACCGGATCGATCTCGCCGGACTGCAGCAGCGCATCCTGCACCGCCGTCGCGCGGGCGCGGGCCAGCGTTTCGAGATCCGCCGCCGTGATCGGCACCGCCGCGCGCAGGCGGGCCTCGAGCGTGGCGATCGACAGCTCGCGCAGCGCGTCGCGATCCGCCGCTTCGAGTGAGGCCAGCAGTGGCGCCGGATCGGCACCACCCGCCGCGTAGCGCGTGGTCAGCAGTTTCAGATAGCGGCCGCGATCGGCGCGCAGCGCGGGCGGCGCGATCTCCCCGAGCTCGCGCTGCCAGGCACGGTCGCGCAGCACTTCTCCGTCGCGCGCGGCATCCGTCGCAAGCGGCAATTCGAGCCGCAGCTCCGGCCGGTCGACCAGCGCCTGGCGCACGCCGGCGAGCCGCTCCCGCATCGCGGCGTCGAGATCCGCGGAGCCCGGCGCGAACTCGACGAAGCGCGACTCCTCGCCACTGCCGAACAGGCTGCCGAGCAGCGCGAACGGCGCGGTGGCGACTTTGCCGAGCAGGTTCACGAACATCTTCCAGACGATCGGGCCGACGCGGAACTGCGGGTCGTCGAGGCTGCCGCTGACGGGCAGGTCGAGATCGATGTTGCCGTTGCGGTCCTTCAGCAGCGCGATCGCGAGCTTCAGCGGCAGGCCGACGGCATCCGGGCTCTCGACGCGCTCGCCGAGCTGCAGCTGCGTCAGCAGGATCTTGTGCCGCGCGTCGAGCTTGCGGTCGGCGACGCGATACGCGAATTCGGCTGACAGCTTGCCGCGCGCGATCCGGTAGCCGGCGAACTTGCCGGAGTATGGGTTCAGCGTCGTCAGCTCCATGTTGCGGAACACGACCTTGAGGTCGGTGTAGCTGCGCGCGGCGAGGTAGTTGATCTCGCCATCGATGCTGACGGGCGCGTAGCGATCGACCTGCCCCGCGAGCGCCACCTTGGCACGCGAGTCCGGCGCCGACGACAAGCCCGTGACCGTGCCTGACAGCGTCTGGATGCCGGTGCCGAAATTCGGCGTCACCGACAGGTCGGCGAAGTTCGCCGAGCCGTCGCGGATCCGCACGCGATCGATCGTCACCGCAAGCAGCCGCGACGCTGGTGCAGGGCGGGCTGGCGGTGACGGCAACGGTGACGCCGCAGCAGAGGCCGGCGCCGCGGCACCCTGCGCGAGCACGTCGGCGACGTTGGTGCGGCCGTCGGGTCCGATCACGAGATCGAGATATGGCGCCTCGGCATCGATCGACGCGATCCGCAGCGTGCCGCGCCCGTCGAAACCGGATTGCAGCCGGATGCCCTCGACGCCGACACGCCGCCACTTGACGAGATCGCGAAGCACGGCCCGGTCACGCGCGAGCAGGTCGCGGACCGCGACACGTCCATCGAAGCCGAGCGTCTCGTCAGACAGCGCCGCGCGGATGTCGCCATCGATGTCGAGCCGGCCGCTGCGGACGTCGAGCCGGACGCGATCGGTGACGTAAGGCGTCAGCGTCAGCAGGTCTAAGCCCGCGAGCTTGAGCTGTCCGCGCAGCGCCGGCTTCGGCGCTGCCACCGCGGTGGTCGCAGCGCGCGGCGCCTGCAGCGCGAGCCGCGCGGAGAGCGACAGCGCACCACCGGCGAGCTGGCCAGCGACATCCAGCGCGACGTCACTGTCGAGTGCGGAATCGAAGCCCGTGGCGACCAGCGTCAGCGCGTCGAGCGGCAGGACGGCGGCAGGACGGCGACTGCGGTCCTCGAAACGCACCGCCGAATCGACGACGGCGACACGCGGCAGCGCCACCGTCCATGTCGTCGACGTGTCATCGGGGTCCCGGTCGCGGAACAGGCGCACGAGATTGAGGCCATCCGCATCGCGCACCGCCTCGACGCGCAATCCCTGCACGCCGACCTGACCCAGATCGATGCGCCGCCCACCGAGATCGACGCGCGCCCCACGCAGCGCGAGGCCGCCGATCCGCACGGCCGGGGCGGGTACCGCTTCGACCGTGCCGCGCTCCGCAAGGGCGAGGTTCGCGGCATCGAGCCGCTCGACGGTCGCGCGCACGTCGACGCCGCCCGCGGGCCTGGCAACGACTTCATACGTGGCCGCAAGCCGCAGCTGCCCGTCGATGACGGCAAACGGCAGCAGCTCGCCGGCATAGCGCTGCACCGTGGCCGCCGTCACTCCGGCGAGACCCACGTCGCCGCGCGCCGCGAACGGCTGCAGGTCGAAAGTGCCCTGCCACCGCAGCGACTCGCCAGTGTCGGCCCGCGCCTGCAGCCGGTAACGATTTGCAACATCCCGACGGGTCGAGAAATCACGCAGCGTGAACTCGATCGGCTGCAGCGCGACGCGCAACGCCGGCTCTCGACCCCGGTCTTCGAAGCGGGTCGCCCCTTCACTCACGACGAACTCGGTCAGATCGATCGCGGGCAGCGCGGCGTCGGCCGCTTGCCCGGTCTTGGCTGGCGCATCGGCTGGCGGCAGCAAGGCCAGCAGGTTCAGGCGCCGATCGGCGGACAGCACGGCGTTGATCTGCGGCGCGACGAGCGCGACCCGGTCGATGACCAGGCTGCGTCGCCACAGCGATGCGCCGGAAACTTCTACGCTGAGCTCGCGAAAGGCGACCAGTGGCGCGGCGTCCTGCGCCGTGATCGCGACGTCGGTGACGCGCGCCGACAGCTTGAATGGCGCGACTTCGACCGCACCGATGGCGAGTCGCAGACCTCGCTGGCCCTCGATGTACGCACGCGCGCCCTCGGCGATCCAGCGTGGCGCGAGCACCTCGCCGACGAACGCGTAGGCTCCGACCAGGGCCGCGATAATCGCGGTCGGCAGCCAGATCTTTACGGAGACGGCCCTTGGCATGCGTCGATGATACGGCAGGCGCAGTCAGTCGCTGCGCAGGCTGAAGCGGCCGTCGCCCAGAAAGTGCGCGGTCTCCTCGGCGACTCGCAGCGACAGCAGCATGCCCATGTGGCTCACGGGCAGCACGACGCGATCGCGAGCGCCGGGGTAGTCGGTCTCGCGCAGCGCGACGGTGCCGTCGTTGGGTTCGTTGAAGCGCGCCAGCACGCGACCGAGCCCGACAGGGTTGGTGCCGGCGATCACACCGACGTCGCGGCTGGGTTGCCACTCGCACAACGGCTCCTGCGAACCCTCGCGGCAAGGCTGTCGCAGCAGTCCCTCGACGGCCAGCTGGCCGAGCAGCGTTCGACCGAGCGGCAGCGTTTCGAGCCGCGCGGCGGCGCGGCTGCCGCAGACCGGCGAGCCGAGCAGCACGACGCGGCCGGGTGGCAGTTGCCGATCCTCGCCGCGTGCCTGGAGTCGTTGCAGCAGCCGCAATGTGACGATGCCGCCGAGGCTGTGGCCGACCAGGTGCAGCTGCTCGGCGGGGTGATCGTTCAGGTTTGCTTCGAGCCGGTCGAGCACGGTACCGAGCGGTTCGCGGGTGGTGCGGTAAGCGAAGACACTGGTGCTCCAGCCCGCGCCGGCGGCAGCGCTGAGCCGCTGGCGGAACCAGCGCGATTCGCCACCGGGCATGAAGAGTCCGTGGACGAAGACGACGTGGTGGCGGGTGGGAGTCATGGGTGGGCGCGAGTATCGAGGTTACTACGTCAGTTTCGTCAACATGTTGACGAAAGAGCGAAAGATAGACTCCCCTCCATGCTCCCGTCGACGCCCATTACCACCCCCAAACCCCGCCCACCCTACTGGCCCCAGCCGCTGCAACGGCGCCCGGAAGGCCTGATGACCTTCGATGCGCTCAACGCGCTCCACGCCCGCCTGCGGCGGCTCCGCAACAACTGCCTCGCAGAGTTCGGCCTCACGCACGCGCAGCTGCGCGTGATCGCGGTGATCCATCACATGAAGTGGGCGGAGCTCAGCTTCGTCGCGAGGACGCTCGATGTATCCCGGCAGGCGGTGCACCGCATCGTCCGCCACCTCGAAGCCCGTCGATACCTCATCGTCGAGCGCGGCGACGGCACGGGTCGCCCGCTGGTCCTCAGCCTTGATCCGCTCCGCGAGATCGAGATCGACGGCGCGCTCGACTGGGAAGCTGACTGGGTCGGCCGCGAAGTCGCGCAGGAAGCGGAGCCGCGAACGCACGGCGAGTTGCAGAACCTGTCGCGGTGGCTGCGCCGCATGCTGCCCTGGCGCGTCGACGACGTCGAAGCGCTCGCGCTCGACCCGATCAGGTACTGGTGGTGGGAGGAGCCTGGCGGACTCGGATATGCAGTTCGCGCAGCTGCTTCTCGGTGACCTCGGTCGGCGCGTCGGTCAGCGGGCACGCGGCGGTCTGGGTCTTCGGGAACGCGATGACGTCGCGGATGCTGTCGGCGCCCGACATCAGCATCGCAAGGCGGTCGAGACCGAACGCGATGCCGCCATGCGGCGGCGCGCCGTACTTCAGCGCGTCGAGCAGGAAGCCGAACTTGCGCCGCGCTTCCTCGGGCTCGATGCCGAGCATGTCGAACACGGTCGACTGCAGGTCCTCGCGGTAGATACGCACGGAACCGCCGCCGATCTCGGAGCCGTTCAGGACCATGTCATACGCCTTGGCGATCGCGCCGCCCGGATTCGCCCGCAGTGCGGCTGGGTCGAGATCCTTCGGCGACGTGAACGGGTGGTGCATCGCGTTCCAGCGCTTTTCGTCGGCATCCCACTCGAACATTGGGAAGTCGATGACCCACAGGGGCCGCCAGCCTTCAGCGACGAGGCCGCGATCCTGGCCGACCTTCAGGCGCAGCGCGCCGAGCGCATCGCCGACGACCTTGGCCGAATCGGCGCCGAAGAAAATCAGGTCGCCATCGGCGGCGCCCGTGCGCTCGAGGATGCCGGCGATGGCGGCATCCGACAGGAACTTCAGGATCGGCGCGTTCAGGCCCTCGCGACCCTTGGCGCGCTCGACGACCTTGATGTACGCGAGGCCCTTCGCGCCATAGCGCGCGACGAACGCCGTGTAGTCGTCGATTTCCTTGCGCGACAGCGCACCGCCGCCCGGCACGCGCAGTGCGGCGACACGCCCGACCGGATCCTTGGCAGGACCGGCGAACACCTTGAAGTCGCAGTCGGCAACGAGATCGGCGACGTCGACGAGCTCGAGCGCGATCCGCAGGTCCGGCTTGTCGGACGCATAGCGGCGCATCGCCTCGGCGTAGCTCATGCGCGGGAACGGATCCGGCAGGTCGACGCCGACCGCCACCTTGAAGATGTGGCGGATCAGCCCTTCCATCAGTTGCATGATGTCTTCCTGCGACAGGAAGGACGTCTCGATGTCGAGCTGCGTGAAGTCGGGCTGGCGATCGGCGCGCAGGTCTTCATCGCGGAAGCAGCGGACGATCTGGTAGTAGCGGTCGAAGCCCGAGATCATCAGCAGCTGCTTGAAGATCTGCGGCGACTGCGGCAGCGCGAAGAACTTGCCGGCATGCGTGCGCGACGGCACGAGGTAATCGCGCGCGCCCTCGGGCGTGGCCTTGGTGAGCATCGGCGTCTCGACGTCGATGAAGCCGGCATCATCGAGATAGGCGCGCATCGCGCGCGTGACCTTGTGCCGCAGCCGCAGGCGCTGCGCCATGACGTCGCGGCGCAGGTCGAGG
This sequence comes from uncultured Steroidobacteraceae bacterium, assembly GCA_964586725.1. Taxonomy (GTDB): domain Bacteria; phylum Pseudomonadota; class Gammaproteobacteria; order Steroidobacterales; family Steroidobacteraceae; genus UBA964. The sequence goes on from CAZPJE010000151.1 coordinate 16,354, forward strand.
TAGCGGTACTTCAGCCGCACTTCCTCGGAAACATTCTCATCGAGCTGGAACGGCAACGGCTCGGAACGGTTCAGCAGTTCGATCTCGCGCGCGAGGATCTCGATCTTGCCCGACGCGAGGTTCGCGTTGACGGTGCCCGCCGGACGGGCACGCACGAGACCCGTGATGCGCACGACGAACTCATTGCGTAGCTTCTCTGCCTCGGCGAACAGGGCGGGCGCGTCGGGGTCGCAGACGATCTGCACCAGACCCTCGCGGTCGCGCAGGTCGATGAAGATGACCCCGCCATGATCGCGCCGGCGGTGTACCCAGCCTGCCAGGGTGACCGTCTGGCCGATCTGGGCCTCGTTGACCTGTCCACAGTAGTGCGTGCGCATAAGGGGCCCGGATGTTACGGTTCCGGCAGTTACGCCGCAAGGAAGCGACTTTGTCGACCGTGAATCCGACCGCGCCCGGCCCCGAGCCCGCTGCCCCCACACCCGCCGCGGCCGCCGCCGGCATGGCGCAGGGCAGCGACGAGGCCCCGCTGCCGGTCCGGATCAAGGCGATGTGGGCGACCGGCGCGTTCGGCGTCGCGATCCTGATGAACGGCATCTCGGCGCTGGCGATGTTCTATTTCGTCAGCGTCCTGGGCGTCCCGCCCGCCACGGCCGGCTTCCTGCTGTTCCTGTCCAAGCTGTACGACGCGGTCTCCGACCCCCTGACCGGCTGGCTGTCGGATCGCACCGATTCCACGGCCGGCCGCCGCCGCCCCTGGCTGTTCTGGGGCGCGATCGTTTCGGCGGTCTCGTTCGTGGCCGTGTTCACCGTGCCGTTCGAGGGCCCGGGCTTCGCGACCTCCGCGTACATCCTGGTCGCGCTGATCGTCTACACGTCCGGCTACTCGATGTTCAACGTGCCCTACATGGCGATGCCCGCCGAGATGACCCAGGGCTACCACGAGCGCTCGGCGATCCATGGCTGGCGTGTGATGTTCGCGTCGGTCGGCGGCTTCCTGTCGCAGTCCATGGCGGGCTTCGTGCTCGAGATCATGGGCAAGGACTGGGACGCCCACGCCGCCGTCGGCGCGCTGGGCGGCGCCCTGATCCTGGCCTCGATGCTGACCGCCTGGGCGGGCACGAAGGGCGCGCCGTCCTATCCGCGCAGCGACAAGCCGCTGCCGATCCGCGAACAGCTGCTCGGCTTCCTGCGCAACGTGCCGTTCCAGCAGATCCTCGCGATCAAGCTCGTGCAGCTGATCGGCGTCAGCGCGAGTTCCGGCGGCCTGATGTTCTTCCTGGTCAGCGTCGTCGACATGCCGCTGACCAAGCTGCCGCTGATCGGCGGGCCGATGGTGTTCGCCGTGCTGACCTGCACACCGCTGCTGGTCAAGCTGTCGAAGCTGATCGGCAAGCGCACGGCCTACGTGATGTCGGCGCTGTTGACGGGCCTCGTCGGCATGTCCTGGGTCTACGCCGTGCCCGGCGAGCCGGACCTGCTGCTGATGGTGCGCGGCTTCTTCAACGGCATCGCGTTCGCCGGCAACGTCGTGTTCGCGATGTCGATGCTGACGGACGCGATGGAGCTCGATTACCACCGCACCGGCCAGCGCCGCGAGGGCATGTACTCGGCGCTGTACAGCTTCGTCGAGAAGCTCGCGGCGGCCGTCGGCCCGCTCGTGCTCGGTCTTGCGCTCGCGGGTGCCGGCTTCAACCCGAAGACCCCGCCTTCCGAGGTGACCGAAGAAGTCCGCCAGGCCGTGCTGCTGTCGATCGCCTACATACCGGCGGCGATGGCGCTGCTCGCGATCTTCATCCTGTCGTTCTATCGGCTGGATGAAGCCGCGCTGCGCAAGCTGCGCGACGCGAAGGGTCAGTAGGACACCGCCGGCTCGTTCAGGCGCCGCAGCACATACAGGCCGCCGAGGCTGCCGATGTTGATGCGATAGGTGTCGTCGAGATACACCACGTTCGAATGCAGCCGCGGCGGCTTGAGTTCCGCCTCGAGCGGGTCGGTCGGCGCAAACGCGATCGCAGCCCGGAAGTCCGCCTCGCTGACACCCGGGCCCGGTCGCAGTTCGACGCGGTAGAAGTCGACATCGAAGCGCTGCCGGTCGGCATCCTCGCCGCGATAGCGGCCATGCACGATCACCGTGCCGTGCACGGCGCTGCCGTCGGCCGCGGGCGCACTGATATCGACGACGTTGTTGTAGGCCGCCGTCGCCGCGTCGATCTCCTGGCACATCCGCAGCACGCGGATCGGGCTCGGCGGGAAACGGTTGAAGCTGTGCACCTTGAGGTTGGAGTCGTGCACCTTCGGTTTGCCCGCCGAATGCCGCGCGCCGAAGTGCGCGAACAGCGTTTCCCAGCGGCCCGTGATCGCCGCGGGCGCGTCGACCGGCGCCGGGTACTGCGTGTGCGGCTGCAGCGCGGCGACCAGCGTGCCCAATCTCGCGAAGGACTCTTCGCCCCAGGGCTGGCCGTGCCGGTCCTCGGTGTCGATGAGCGTGATGAGTTCGTTCAGCTGCTGCGCAGATACCATGTGTAGTCGAGCTCCGTGACTGCCGCGGAAAAGCGGGCGCACTCCTGGCGCTTGATGGCGAGGAATATATCGAGAAATCGCGGCCCGAGCGCGTCGCGCAGGAAAGCCGATGCCGCCGCCCGCTCGATGGCCTCCTGCCAGGTTTCGGGCAGCTCGCGCGGACCGGTCTGCGCATAGCCGTTGCCGGTGACCGGCGCCCCCGGATCTAGCCGCTCGCGCAGCCCGAGTTCGACGCCGGCGAGCACCGTGGCGGCGGCAAGGTACAGGTTCGCGTCGGCCCCGGCGATGCGGTGCTCGACATGCCGCGACGCAGGCGCGCCTGCAGGAACGCGCAGCGAAACCGAGCGGTTGTTGACGCCCCAGCTGACCGCCGTCGGCGCATAACTCTGCGAACGGAAGCGGCGGTAGGAGTTCGCGTTCGGCGCGAACACCAGCAGGCTCTCCGCCATCGTGCGCTTCAGGCCCCCGATCGCGTGGCGGCAGAGCGCCGAACCGGCCGGGTCGTCGGCCGCGAACACGTTGCGCCCGTCGGCATCGTTGCAGCTCACATGCAGATGCAGCCCGCTGCCGGCGCGCTCGGCGAACGGCTTGGCCATGAAGCTCGCGATCAGACCGTGCCGCGCGGCGACGCCACGCAGCAGCCGCTTCCAGCGCACGGCCTCGTCGACCGCGCGCAGTGCGTCATCGCGATGCGCGAGCGTGACCTCGAACTGCCCGGGCGCGTACTCGGACATCAGCGTCTCGACCGGCAAGCCCTGCGCCTCGGCTGCGGCATAGACTTCGTCGAACACCGGCGCGAGGTCGTCGAGCCGCGTCAGGCTGTAGGCATCGATCTTGCCGCGCTCGCCGGCCCGGCCGCCGCCGGCCGGCTCGAGCCGAGGCGCGCCGTCGGCGTCGCGTGTCTCGCGCAGCAGGTAGAACTCGATCTCGCAGGCGAGCACGGCGCGCAGGCCGTGCGCGCCAAGCCGCTCGACCGCGCGCGCGAGCACGTGGCGCGGATCTGCTGCGGCCGGCGTGCCGTCGGCTTCATACATCGCCAGCAGCACCTGCGCCGTCGGCTGCGCGAGCCAGGGCACGCGCTGCAGCGTGCCGGGCACGGGCCGGCAGATCTTGTCGGCATCGCCCGCTTCCCAGACGAGGCCCGTCGCCTCGACGTCCTCGCCCGTGATGTCGAGCCCGAGGATCGAACCGGCGACCGGCCGGCCGCTGCGATACAGCCGCTCGAGTTCATGGCGGCGGATGTTCTTGCCGCGCGGCACGCCCGAGGGATCCGTCAGCACGAGCTGCACCGCCTGGATGTCCGGGTTCGCGGCGAGGAAGGCCTGGCATTCAGTGGGATCGGCAGTCATGCAGCGACCTTACACCGCCGTTAGGCCGAGTTCATCGAGCGCATTGCCGAGCACGGTCAGCAGCCGCTCGACGTCGGCGGCCGTATGCGCCGGCGATGTCAGCATCATGTTGTGGAACGGCGTGACCAGCGCGCCGCGATTGAGCTGGTACAGGTGCAGCGCATGCTCGAATTCGGGCCGCATCGCGGCCTCGGCCTCGCTGCCGTTGCGCGGCGCCGGGCCAAAGCCGAACTCGACGCGCGCCCCGACGCGGGACACGTGCCAGTCGAGGCCACGCGCCGCGAACAGCGCAACGAGGCCGACCTCGAGCTGCACCGCAAGCGACTCCATGTGCGCGTAGTTCGCTGCCGTGTGCAATGACGTGAGCGCCGCGTGCAGCGCCTCGATCACGAGCGGGTTGGCGGCCAGCGTCGTGCCCATGCCCGAATGCCCACCGTCGCGCGCCGCAAGCACGTGCGCGATGCGCGCTTCGATATCGGCCGTGAAGCCGAACACCGCGCAGGGCAGGCCGCCCGCGATGGCCTTGCCGCAGACGAAAAAGTCGGGCTCGAGCGCATGCCGGCGCGTGTAGCCACCGAGGCCCGAAGACAGCGTGTGAGTCTCATCGACGATCAGCAGCGCACCATGGCGACGCGTCGCCGTGCGCAACGCCGCGTGGAAGCCGTCGACCGGCAGCACCATGCCGATGTTGGTCATCACGGGCTCGTACAGCACCGCCGCGATATCGCCGGCAGCGAGCGCCTGCTCGACGGCCTCGATATCGTTGAACTCGACCGCGACCGCCGCCATGGCCGGATCGAACGCCGGACCGATCGAGCCTTCGCGGATCACGGTGCGCCCCTCGCGCAGGCGCACCAGCGTTTCCTCGACGGTGCCGTGGTAGCAGCCCTGGAATACCAGCACCTTGGGGCGTTGCGTGATCGCGCGCGCCCAGCGCAGCGCGTAGCGGTTCGCATCGGTCGCCGTCTGCGTGATCTGCCAGTACGGCAGGCCGAACAGCGCCGCGAGCTGCGCGCCCACTTCGGCCGTGCGCTCGGCGGGCAGCATGCAGGTCAGGCCGCGCGCGGCCTGGGCCGCGATCGCGGCAGCGACCGCCGGTGGCGAGTGGCCGAACATCGCACCGGTGTCGCCGAGGCAGAAATCGATGTACTCGCGCCCGTCGACATCGCGCAGTCGTGCGCCGGTCGCCTCATGCACGAACAATGGATGCGGCGTGCCCCAATCCGCCATCCAGTGCATCGGCACGCCGTTGAGCCAATGCGGCGCCGCGGCGCGGGCGCGCTCGGCAGAGGCGGGATGCTCCACGCGGTAGCGCGCGGCTTCGCGCGCGGCCAGGGCCTCCAGCGCGCTCACACGGCGCCCGGCTGCGGCGATGGACGCGCAGCTGTGGCCGTCGCCGCACCCGGCGGCGGCGGCGACACGACCCCGAGCGTGACGATCAGCTTCATCGCCGCATCGACCGACATGTCGAGCTCGACGATGTCGCGACGCGGCACCATGACGATCAACCCGGACGTGGGGTTCGGCGTCGTCGGCACATAGACGCAGACCTGGATCTCGCCGGTCTTCTCGCTCGCCGCGTGGATGTTGTCGGCCGTGATGAAGCCGATGCTCCACATTTCCTTGCGCGGGTACTCGATCATGACGACCTGGCGGAACGAGCTGCCCTGCTTGTTCAGCACCGTGTCGGTGAAGCTGCGCACGCCGCCGTAGACCGAGCGCACCAGCGGGATGCGCTGCATCAGGTCTTCCCACCAGGTCACGATCTGGCGACCGACGAGGTTGGTCACCGCGAGACCGGTCAGCAGCAGCACGATGAACGCGAACACGATGCCGAGGCCCGGGATCTCGAAGCCGAACAGGTTCTCGGGTTGCGCGGCCGCCGGCAGCAGCAGCAACGTCCGATCCATCAGCTCGATGATGAACGTCAGCACCCAGACCGTCGCCAGCACGGGCAGCCAGAACAGCACGCCCGCGATCAGGTAACGACGCAGACTGCCGCGACGGGGACCGTCGGCCACGGCGGGGCTACTTCTTGCGCGCGGGCGCAGCGCGCCGCGGCGCCGGCTTGGGCTTGGCGCGGGCGGCGGGCTTGGCAGCCGCCTTGCGGACCGACTTCGCGGCAGGCTTCTCGGTGGGCTTGTCCGCCGGCTTCGACTCCGCCTTCGCCTCGGGCTTGGCCTCGGGCTTGGCCTCTGCCTTGGTGTCGGCCTTGGCGTCGTCCTTCGCGGCTGGTGCGTCCTTGTCCTCGCCCGCCAGGTTGCGTTTGGCTTCCTTGTCGGACTTGAAGTCGGTCTCGTACCAGCCAGAACCCTTCAGCCGGAACACCGGCGCCGAGATCAGGCGCTTGAAGGCGTTCTTGCCGCAGGAAGGGCACTTGCGCAGCGGCGCCTCCGAGATCTTCTGCAGGACCTCGGAGTAGAACTTGCAGTTGCCACACTCGTATTCGTAGAACGGCATAGACGTCGTTGCCTCTGGCGAGGCCGCAAGGTTACTACACGGCCTTGGCGAAGTTCAGCCGCCCGTCCTGCACGCTGACGCGGATCCGGTCGCCCGGACCGAATTCGCCACGCAGCAGCGACTGCGCCAGCGGGTTCTCGACCTGCTGCTGGATCGCGCGCTTCAGCGGCCGCGCACCGTACACCGGATCAAAGCCGGACTCGCCGAGCAGGTCGCGCGCGGCGTCGTCGAGCACGATGTCCATGTCGCGATCGATCAGGCGCTTGCGCAGCAGCCCGAGCTGGATGTCCACGATGGCGCGGATCTGCTCCGTGCCGAGCGGATGGAACACGACGATATCGTCGATGCGGTTGATGAACTCCGGCCGGAAGTGCTGCTGCACGATCTCCATGACCGCCGACTTCATGCGGCTGTAGTTCTTCTCGCCGGCGTACTCCTGGATCACGTTCGAGCCGAGGTTAGACGTCATGATGACGACGCTGTTGCGGAAGTCGACCGTGCGGCCCTGGCCGTCGGTCAGGCGGCCATCGTCGAGCACCTGCAGCAGCACGTTGAAGACGTCAGGGTGGGCCTTCTCGACTTCATCGAGCAGGATCACGGCATACGGGCGCCGCCGCACCGCTTCGGTCAGGTAGCCGCCCTCTTCGTAGCCGACATACCCCGGCGGCGCGCCGATCAGGCGGGCCACGGAGTGCTTCTCCATGAACTCCGACATGTCAATGCGGACCATCGCCTCGTCGGTGTCGAACAGGAACTCGGCGAGCGCCTTGCACAGCTCAGTCTTGCCGACGCCGGTCGGCCCCAGGAACAGGAACGAGCCGTTCGGCCGGCGCGGATCCGACAGGCCGGCGCGCGAGCGGCGGATCGCGTTCGCGACGATGCGCACGCCCTCCTCCTGGCCCACGACGCGCTTGCCGAGCGCCTCTTCCATGCGCAGCAGCTTGTCCTTCTCGCCCTCGAGCATCTTCGCGACCGGGATGCCGGTCCACTTCGAGACGACCTCGGCGATCTCCTCGTCCGTGACCTTGTTGCGCACCAGCTGGCGCTTCTCGCCCTCGGAGGCATGCGCCTGCGCGAGCCGCTTGTCGAGTTCCGGCATGCGGCCGTACTGCAGCTCGGCGACCTTCGTCAGGTCGCCCTTGCGGCGCGCGGCTTCCATGTCGAGCTTGACCCGCTCGATCTCCTCGCGGATCGATGCCGCGCCCTGCAGCGAGGCCTTCTCGCTCTTCCAGATTTCCTCGAGATCGGCGTACTCGCGCTCGAGGCCGGCCAGGTTCTCGTTGATGGCCGCGAGGCGCTTCTTCGACGCGTCGTCCTCTTCCTTCTTCAGCGCTTCCTGCTCGATCTTGAGCTGGATGATGCGCCGCTCGAGCTTGTCCATCGACTCGGGCTTGGAGTCGATCTCCATGCGGATGCGGGCAGCGGCCTCGTCGATCAGGTCGATGGCCTTGTCGGGCAGCTGGCGATCGGCGATGTAGCGATGCGACAGCGTCGCCGCGGCGACGATCGCCGGATCGGTGATCTCCACCTTGTGGTGGACTTCGTAGCGCTCCTGCAGGCCGCGCAGGATCGCGATCGTGTCCTCGACCGACGGTTCG
>CAZPJE010000152.1:0-14005 GCA_964586725.1 uncultured Steroidobacteraceae bacterium
TCGAGGTGTACGGCGCGCTGCTGAAGGCGCGCCGGCGGCGCGGTGCTCTGGATTTCGAAAGCAGTGAGGCGACGTTCGAGTTCGATGCTTCGCAGGCGGTCCGCGAAGTGGGTCGCTACGCCCGCAGCGAAGCGCACAAGCTGATCGAAGAATGCATGATCCTCGCGAACGTCGCGGTCGCGGCGGAGTTGCGCACGGCGCAGGTGCCGGCGCTGTTCCGTGTGCACGGCCAGCCGGAGGAGCGCAAGCTGAACCTGCTGTCGGAAGTGCTGGCGACGATGGGCTTCGCGGTGGAACTGCCGGAAGAACCTGTGCCACGCGACCTGCGCGAGATCACGGAGCGCCTCGGCAGCCGGCCGGAGCGCCCGTTCGTCGAATCGCTGGTGGTGCGCGCGATGCCGCAAGCGATCTACCAGTCGGCGAACATCGGTCACTTCGGTCTCGCGTTGCGCGAGTACGCGCACTTCACGTCGCCGATCCGCCGCTATCCGGATCTCGTCGTGCATCGCGCGCTGAAGGCGCGGCTGTCGGAGTCGGATCGCAGCGGCCGGCGGTATGCCACGGAAGAGCTGGCGGCGCTGGGCGAGTCGACTTCGCGGCTCGAGAAGCGCGCCGACGAGGCGGACCGCTACGTCGACACCTACCTCAAGTGCGCCTACCTCCGCGAGCGTCTCGGCCAGACCTTCGAAGGCATCGTGACGACGGTGGTCGAGTTCGGCTGCTTCGTGCAGTTGCTCGATGTCGGCATCGACGGCCTGCTGCACCTCGACAATCTCAGCGACGATGAGTACCGGATGGAACCGCATGGCCACGCCTGGGTGGGGCGGCAATCGAAGCGCCGCTTCGGACCGGGCACGAAACTGCGCGTGATCGTCACGAATGCGAACCCGGTCGAAGGCCTCGTGGATCTCGAGCTGGGTTGAGTCGGGCGGACGGGACGGGGCATGCAATGAGTCAGTTCATCTATGGTCTGCATGCCGTGCGTGCGCTGCTGCTGCGCGCGCCGCAGCGGGTGCGGCGTCTACGCCTGGCCAGCGGCCGCGATGATCCGCGCGTGGCGGAGCTGCAGCAGCTCGCGCAGGCGGCGGGCTGCGCGGTGCAGCGCGTCGATGCGAAGGCGCTCGAGCGCGAACTCGGCGATGTGGTGCACCAGGGCGTGCTCGCGGACGTCGAGCCGCTGAAGCCCTGGACCGAGGACGACCTGTTCGCGGAACTGCAGGCCGCCGCGGAGCGGCGCGAGGCCGGCGAGGGCGAGGATCCGCTGCTGCTCGTGCTCGACGGCGTGCAGGATCCGCACAACCTCGGTGCCTGCCTGCGCACGGCCGATGCATGCGGCGTGCTGGCGGTTATCGTGCCGCGCGACCGCGCCGCGCAGGTCAACCCGACTGTGCGCAAGGTCGCGGCGGGCGCGGCAGAGAGCACGCCGGTGGTCACGGTCACGAACCTCGCGCGCACGCTGAAGCTGCTAAAAGACGCGGGCGTCTGGCTCGTTGGTGCCGACATGCAGGGCTCGAAGCCTGCGCCGCAGGTCGACTTCAAGGGGCCGCTCGCGGTCGTGATGGGCGCAGAGGGTACGGGGCTGCGCCAGCTGACCCGCCAGCACTGTGATTTCATCGCCCGGCTGCCGCAGCTCGGGGCTGTCGAGAGCCTGAACGTCTCGGTGGCTACGGGCATGCTGCTCTACGAAGCCCTGCGTCAACGCGGCAAAGTGGTGTAAATCGCTGATTTATCAGCCCCGATTGCACTCGGGCGGGGCTTTGGCTATTCTTCGCGCCCCCTTTACGGGGACTTCCTTGCCACACCGGCAGCCTCGCCGGGTGGTTTTACATCCACAAGGAGACAACATGAGGCATTACGAGATCGTGTTCCTGGTCCATCCGGACCAGAGTGAACAGGTGCCGGCGATGGTTGAGCGCTACAAGGGCATGATTGCCCAGGGTGGCGGCACGGTGCATCGCTTCGAGGACTGGGGTCGTCGCCAGCTGGCGTTCCCGATCGCCAAGGTCCACAAAGCGCATTACATCCTGATGAACATCGAAACCGACCAGAAGACGCTGGGCGAGCTGACGGGCGCGTTCCGCTTCAGCGACGCCGTGCTGCGTCACCTGATCGTCAAGATGGACGAAGCCGTGACCGAGCCCTCTCCGATGGCCCGCGAGGCCGAGGAAGAGGCCAGTGGCGAGCGCCGCGAACGCCGCGAGCGCCCGGACTTCGGTGACGACGACTCGATGGGAGACAACGCATGAACGAATTTCGTGGTGGAAGTGGTGGTGGTGGCGGCGGTGGCAAGCAGGGCCGCTTCACGCGGCGCAAGAAGTTCTGCCGCTTTACGGCCGACAAGGTCAAGCAGATCGACTACAAGGATCTGTCGACCCTGAAGGGCTATGTCACCGAGACGGGCAAGATCGTGCCGAGCCGCATTACCGGCACGCGCTCGTTCTATCAGCGCCAGCTCGCGCAGGCCGTGCGCCGCGCGCGTTTCCTCGCGCTGCTGCCCTACACGGACCAGCACTGATCAGCGAAGCTGATCGGTCTCACGGAGAACATTCATGGAAGTCATTCTGCTGACCAAGGTCGCGAACCTCGGCACGATCGGTGATCGCGTCAAGGTCAAGTCCGGCTATGGCCGGAATTTCCTGCTGCCGCAGGGCAAGGCCACGCTCGCGACGCCTGCGAACATCAAGATCTTCGAGGCGCGCCGCGCCGAGCTCGAGAAGGCATCGAACGATGCGCTGAAGTCGGCCCAGGCCCGCGCCGAGGCGATGAAGGAGTTCAAGCTCACCATCACCGCCAAGGCCGGCAACGAAGGCAAGCTGTTCGGCTCCATCAGCACGACCGACATCGCCGAAGCCTGCACGCGTGCGGGCCACAAGGTCGCGCGCAGCGAAGTGCGCTTGGGCTCGGGCCCGATCCGCATGGTGGGCGAACACACGGTTGCGTTGCACCTGCATACCGACGTCGACGTGCAGCTGCCCGTCGTCGTCATCGCGGAAGAGTGAGCCGCGCGGAGGAATTTCGTACTCCTCCGCATTCCGTCGAGGCGGAGCAATCCGTCCTCGGCGGATTGCTCCTTGACGCGAGCGCCTGGGACAGCGTCGCGGACGTCGTCCGCGCAGACGATTTCTACCGTCCTGACCACAAGCTGATCTTCGAAGCTGTGGGGCATCTGGCCTCCCAGGGCAAGCCCTGCGACGTCATCACCGTCAGCGAACACCTCGAGCGCGGCTCACGCCTCGCCGACGCTGGTGGTCGTGCCTATCTCGGCACGCTGGCCCGCGACACGCCGAGCGCCGTCAACGTGCGCTTCTATGCCGAGATTGTCCGCGAGCGGTCACTGCTGCGGCAGCTGTCGCAGGCAGGCAATGAGATCGCGGCCAGCGTCTTCAAGAACGAGGGCGAGACGGCGCGCGACCTGGTCGACCGCGCCGAGAGTCGCGTGTTCGAAATCGCCGAGATGGGCTCGCGCGGCAAGTTCGAGGGCGCGGTGTCCATCCAGACGCTGATGCCCGGCCTGATCGACCAGATCGACGAATGGCACGCGAATCCCGGTGGCCTGCGCGGCTTGCCGACGGGCTTCGACGATTTCGACCGCAAGACCGGCGGGCTGCGGCCCGGCGACCTGGTCGTCGTCGCTGGCCGCCCGTCGATGGGCAAGACCACGTTTGCCGTCAACATGGCGGAGTACGCGGCGCTGAAGGGCGACGTGCGCGCCTCGGTCGCGATCTTCTCGATGGAAATGCCGGCCGAGCAGCTGATGACCCGCATGCTGTCGTCGATCGGACGCGTGTCGCTCGGGCACATCCGCAGCGGCCAGATCTCGGACGAGGACTGGCCGCGCATCAGTGGCGCCGCCGGGCAGCTGTCGGAAGCGCGCATTTTCATCGATGAAACGCCCGGCCTGACGCCGACGGAACTGCGCGCGCGGTCGCGGCGCGTCAAGCGCGAGCACGGCCTGAACCTGATCGTCGTCGACTACCTGCAGCTGATGCAGGTGCCCGGCAACAAGGAGAACCGCGCGACCGAGATCGCCGAGATCTCGCGCAGCCTGAAGGCGCTCGCGAAGGAGATCGGCTGCCCGGTCATCGCGCTGTCGCAGCTGAATCGCGGCGTCGAACAGCGCACCGACAAGAAGCCCGTGATGTCGGACCTGCGCGAATCCGGCGCGATCGAGCAGGACGCCGACATGATCCTGCTGATCTATCGCGAAGAGGTCTACGACAAGAACACGACCAAGAAGGGCATGGCCGAGATCGACCTCGCCAAGCACCGCAACGGCGAGACGGGCACCTTCGTGTTGAGCTTCCAGGGCCAGTACTCGCGTTTCGTCAACTACGCGCCGGATTCCTACGCCGAGGGCGTGTTGCGCTGAGCCTGAGATCCGGGCACGGCGCATCGTTGTCTGCATGACCCGCATCATCCGCGCCCGAGTCGCTGCTGCCGCGCTGCGCCACAACCTGCGGCAGATCCGCGCCGCTGCACCTGGCGCGCGCGTCATGGCGGTCGTGAAGGCCAACGCCTATGGCCACGGCCTCGTGCCGACCGCGCTGGCGCTGCCGGAGGCGGACGCCTTCGCCGTCGCGCGCCTCGAAGAGGGCCTGCAGCTGCGCGGCGCCGGCATCACGCAGCCGGTGGTGCTGCTCGAGGGCGTGTTCTCGGCCGAGCAGCTCGACGAAGCGGCGCGACATCAGTTCGAGCTCGTCGTGCACGATCCGTCGCAGGTGGCGCTGCTCGAGGCTCGCGCGGGTGCCTCTGACGACGCGCATCGCTTCACGCTGTGGCTCAAGATCGACACGGGGATGAACCGCCTCGGCTTCCGGCCCGAGGAGTTCGCGCAGGTCTATCAGCGCCTGCGCGCGCTCGCGATGCCGGCGCGCGAGATCCGCCTGCTGACCCACTTGGCCCGCGCGGATGAACTCGATTGCGCGATGACGCGCGAGCAGGTCGCGCGCTTTCGCGCGCTGCTGCCGCCAGGCATCGTCACCAGCATCGGCAATTCGGCGGGCACGCTCGGCTGGCCCGAGGCGCGCGGCGACTGGGTGCGACCCGGCCTTGCGCTGTACGGCGTCTCGCCGTTCCCGGAGCGCATCGGCGCAGAGCTCGGCCTGCAGCCGGCGATGACGCTCGAAACCACGGTCATCACGCTGCGGCACGTGCCGCGCGGCGAGACGGTGGGCTACGGCGGCGCCTGGCGCGCCGAGCGCGATTCACGCATCGCGATTCTGGCCGCTGGCTACGGCGACGGCCTGCCGCGGCATCTGCCGACCGGCACGCCGGTGCGCCTCGGCGCAGGCGAGGCGCCGCTGGTCGGGCGGGTGTCAATGGACATGATCGCCGTGGATGTCACGGCGCTGCAGGGCGTGGCGGTCGGCAACGGCGCTGAGATCTGGGGGGCGAACCTGCCCGTGGAGCGCGTCGCCGCGCATGCGGGGACGATTCCCTACGAGCTGATCTGCGGCGTCAGCCAGCGGGTGCCGCTGGAGTTCGCCTAGGCCCCGCGGGCCTCAGCTCTGGAAGAACCCCATCTTGACGCCGGCGAGCTGGATCACGTCGTTGTCGCGCAGGCGCTGCGCCTGCGCGCCGATCGGCGTGCCGTTGACCAGCGGGTAATCGCCTTCCTTCGCGCTATCGACGTGCACGATGAAGAACGCGTCGCCGCGGCGGGTGATGGCGGCGACCTGCAGGCCAGGGCGACCGAGGGTCGTCAGCGCCTTGGTCAGTTCCATTTCACGTCCGGCGAACTGGCCTGACAGCACCTGCAGGCGGCCTGGCTTGACCGCGAGGTTCGCATCGGCGATCGCGCGGCGTGGGTCGGTGGCCGGCGGGCCGGATGCGGCGGTATCGACCTTGGCTTCGGCGCGGCGGATGGACTCGACGGGCCGTGCCGACGGCTGGATCACCATGGTCTTCTGGAACTCATCCTGCTGTTCGTCGTCTTCGACGAAACGCAGCTGGTGATGCCCGACGGTAACGATGTCGCTGTGCTGCAGCGCGTGCTTCTTGATCAGCTTGCCGTTGACGTAGGTGCCATTGGTGCTGTTGAGATCCTCGAGGAACGAATCGTTGAGGATGTTGATGATCAGGGAGTGGTGACCCGACACCGCAGGGTTGTCGATGCGGATATCGTTATCCGGGAGACGGCCGATCGTGTACCGCTCCTTGTTCATGTTGTACTCGGCCAGCGTCTGGCCATCCAGGCTCAAAATGAGTCTAGCCATGAATCCGCCCCACGCGCCGGGTTAACCAAACCAGCGCAAAACCTTATCGACGAGACCACGTCGTGCCGGGAAGGACTCGACCACTGCGGCGAGCACGACCGACACGTTATCCCGGCCACCATTGTCGTTGGCCAGTTGTATCAATTGCTTAGCGACCGTCGCTAGATTATCACCAAAGGTATTGATCGTTAAGTGAATGTCCGCATCCTCGACCATGTCGGAGAGGCCATCGGAACACAGCAGGTAATGGTCACCCTTCTGGACCTCGTGCTCGGTGATTTCGACGTCCACGGTGGGTTCGACGCCGAGCGCGCGGGTGACGTAGTTCTTGTTGGCCGCCCGCTGCGCTTCCTCGGGCGTGTAGAAGCCGCGATCGACGAGTTCCTGCAGCAGCGAGTGGTCGAGCGTGACCTGCTCGAGCCGATCGCCGCGCACGCGGTAGATCCGCGAGTCGCCGACATGGGCGAGGGTGACCCGGTTGTCATGGAACAGCGCGCCGACGACCGTGGTGCCCATGCCCTCGCATTGCGGCTGGGTTTTCGCGGTCTGGAAGATGATCTTGTTGGCCCGCTGGATCGCATCGCGCAGCACGATGCTGCGGCGGCTAAGGCCGGTGGCCGGATCAACGGTGGCCAGGTCCTCGCGCTCCACGGACTCGCGCACCAAGTTCATGATGGTCTTGACCGCGATGCCGCTTGCGACCTCGCCGGCGTTGTAGCCGCCCATGCCATCGGCGAGCACCAGCAGGCCGATGTCGGCATCGAGCGCGATCGTATCTTCGTTGTGCTCGCGGACCCGTCCGGTGTCCGTCTCGCCGATGCACTTGAGTTTGCCGCGCAGGGTCACGCCGACGGCACCGGGTGGTTGCCGAGCTGGTCGCCGAAAGTGTGAACTGCGTCACACGCCGCCTTCGGGGCGGTCCGCTGCGCCGCACCCATACAGGTACGCGACAGGCTCCGGGCGTCCCCGGCACTGGGCGGCAGTTTGCTCAAAATTCTGACCCTGTGGCCCGCCGACGTGATGCGACGATACCTGTAAACAACGCTAACACCCTGTCTGGCTGCCTCCCGAGTCGGGAGTCACAGTTTGGCTGGACTTGCGACCCATGGTCCCTTGTGACCCACAGTCCCGCCGGGTGCCAAGCCGCTGCATGCTAGCATCGCGGCGCCATTTTTTTTGAGCCGTGCCATGGCCCGTCCAGCCACCATCTTTGTCTGCAGCGCCTGCGGCGCCGAGGCTGCCAAGTGGCAGGGCCAGTGTGCGCAATGCGGCGAGTGGAACAAGCTCGAAGCCGTGACCCGCAGCAGCACGCCGGCTGCGGCGCGCACGCGCGCCGCGCCGCGCGAGGCGCGTGCGCTCGACACGCAGGCCGAACCGACTCGCGCGAGCACGGGTCTCGCGGAACTCGATCGCGTGCTCGGCGGCGGCCTCGTGCAGGGCAGCGTGACGCTGCTCGGTGGCGATCCCGGGATCGGCAAGTCGACCCTGTTGCTGCAGGTGGCGGCGGCGGCCTCGCGCGCCATGCCGGTGGTCTACGCCAGCGGCGAGGAATCCGCCGCGCAGGTGTCGCTGCGGGCGCGGCGCCTGGGTGTCGGCGGCGCGGCGCTGCGCGTGCTCGCCGAAACCGAACTCGACGTCATCATCGCCAGTGCGCGTGACGCGCAGGCGGCGCTGCTGGTCGTCGATTCGATCCAGACGGTGCAGTCTGCGGCGGTGGCCTCGAGCGCGGGCGGAGTGGCCCAGCTGCGCGAATGCGCCGCCGAACTCGTGCGCTTCGCCAAGAGCAGCGGCACGGCCGTTGTCATCATCGGGCACGTGACCAAAGAGGGCGCGATCGCCGGGCCGCGGGTGCTAGAGCACCTGGTCGACTCGGTGCTGTACTTCGAAAGTGATGCCGGCTCGCGATTTCGCATCGTCCGCGCGACCAAGAACCGCTTCGGCGCAGTCAACGAGCTCGCGTTCTTCGCGATGACCGAGGGCGGGCTGCGCGAGGTGCAGAATCCGGGCGCGATCTTCCTCGCGCGACCGGAGCGCATCGCGGCGGGCAGCGTCGTCATGGTCGCGCGGGACGGCAACCGGCCGCTGCTGATCGAAATCCAGGCGCTCGCCGATCCGATGCGCTTCGGCAACCCGCGGCGGGTCGCGCAGGGCCTGGATGCGGGCCGGGTCGCGATGCTGCTCGCCGTGCTGCATCGCCACGGCGGCCTGTCGGCGCAGGATTACGACGTGTTCGTCAACGTCGTCGGCGGGCTGGACATCCGCGAAACGGCGGCGGACCTGCCGCTGCTGCTCGCGCTGGTGTCGAGCCTGCGCGACCGGCCGCTCGACCGTGATCTCGTCGCGTTTGGCGAGCTCGGGTTGACCGGCGAGGTGCGGCCGGTGGCCTATGGCGAGGAGCGCCTGCGCGAGGCGGCCAAGCAGGGCTTTCGGCGCGCCATCGTGCCCCGGGACAACCTGCCGCGCCGCGCGATCGACGGGCTCAGCATCCGCGCCGTCACGCGGCTCAGCGAAGCGCTCGAGGATCTATAATCCCGCCATGCTTGAGAATCTCAGCCAGCGCTTGTCGCGCACCGTCCAGAACCTGCGCGGCAAGGGTCGCATCACCGAAGACAACATCGGCGAGACGCTGCGCGAAGTGCGCATGGCGCTGCTCGAAGCCGATGTCGCGCTGCCGGTGGTCAAGACGTTCATCGATGCCGTCCGGCAGAAAGCGCTCGGCGCCGAGGTGCAGAGCAGCCTGACGCCGGGGCAGGTGTTCGTCTCCATCATCCACCGCGAACTGGTCGACCTGATGGGCGGCGCCCGCGCGGGTTTCGAACTGCGCGCGCAGCCGCCCTACGTCGTGCTGCTCGCGGGCCTGCAGGGCGCGGGCAAGACGACCACCGCCGCCAAGCTCGCGCGCTGGTTGATCGAATCGAAGAAGAAGCGCGTGCTGCTCGTGAGCACGGACGTGCGGCGGCCGGCTGCGATCCTGCAGCTCAAGCTGCTGGCCGAACAGGTTGGCGCAGAGTTCTTCGAGGCGCCCGCGGGCACGCCGCCGCCCACGATCGCGCGCGAGTCGTTGCAGCGCGCGAAGAGCGGCGTCTTCGACGTGCTGATCGTCGACACGGCGGGTCGCCTGCACGTCGATGCCGAACTGATGCAGGAAGTGCGCGAGATCGAGTCGGTCGTCGGCTCGCACGAGCGCCTGTTCGTCGTCGACGCGATGGCGGGCCAGGATGCCCTGAACTCCGCGCGCGCATTCGGCGACGCGCTGGACCTGACCGGCATCATCCTCACGAAGACCGACGGCGATGCGCGCGGCGGCGCGGCGCTGTCGGTGCGCCACGTCACGGGCAAGCCGATCGTGTTCCTCGGCGTCGGCGAGAAGACCGAAGCGCTGCAGCCGTTCGATCCGGAGCGCATGGCGGGCCGCATCCTCGGCATGGGCGACGTCGTCGCGCTGGTCGAGCAGGTGCAGGGCCAGGTCGACATGGCCGAGGCCGAGAAGCTGGCCAAAAAGGTGGTCGGCGGCGGCGGCTTCAACCTCGAGGACCTGCGCAGCCAGTTGCAGCAACTGCAGAAGATGGGCGGCCTGGAGTCCCTGGTCGACAAGCTGCCGGCGCAGATGACGCGCGGCGCGGCCCCGTCGGCCGACGGCGATCGCCAGGTGCGGCGGCAGCTGGCCATCATCGATTCCATGACCCGCCGGGAGCGGCGCAAGCCCGAAATCCTCGACGGCTCGCGGCGGCGCCGGATCGCCGCGGGGGCAGGGGTCCAGGTGCAGGACGTCAACCGGCTGATCAAGCAGTTCAGCGAGATGCAGCGCATGATGAAAAGCATGAAGGGCGGCAAGCTGCGCCGGATGATGGGGGCGTTCAAGGGCGGCATGCCGCCAGGGTTTCCGGGCGGCCGCTGAGCCCGGACGGCCGCGCAGCCGGCTACCCCTTCCAACAAGTCCCTGATTTCTGTAGACTCCGCGCTCTTTTTTCAGCGGTCCGGCCGGTGCGCCGGAACGTGGTCATTTCTCGGAGAGCGGTGGAACCATGGTGACGATTCGTTTGACGCGGCGCGGCGCGAAGAATTCGCCCTTTTATCACGTCGTGGTGACGGACAGTCGCAAGCGGCAGGGCGGCCTGAGCCTCGAAAACGTGGGCTTTTTCAACCCCGTTGCGCGCAAGGGTGCCGAGCGCATCCGTCTCGATCTCGCGCGCATCGATCACTGGATCGGCCTGGGCGCGCAGCAGTCCGACCGCGTGCGCAGCCTCGTGGCGGATTACCGCAAGGCGCAGGTCCAGCCGGCCGCAGCGGCCTGAGATGTTCGTCGAGGTCGGCCGGATCGGCCGGCCTTTTGGTGTGAAGGGCTGGCTGCACGTCGAATCCTGGTGCGAGCCGCCCGAGCAACTTTTCACTTATGTCCCCTGGCAACTGGTCCGCGTCGATGGCGTGCGGCGGCCGTGCGAGGTGGCTGAGGGGCGTAGGCAGGGCGATGCCCTGGTCGTGCGCCTCGAGGGTGTCGACAGCCGCGAAGCGGCTGCGGCGCTGACGGGGGCGGTGCTCGAGGTCGAGCGGTCGCACCTGCCCGCGCCCGATGCTGGCACCTACTACCAGGTGGACCTCGTGGGCTGCCGGGTCGTGAATGAAGAAGGCGTCCTGCTGGGAGTCGTCGACCATTTCGTCGATGCGCCGGCGGGGGCTGTGATGGTGGTGCGGGGTGAGCGCGAGCACTGGGTGCCGAGCGTCAAACCCCACCTGCGATCGGTCGACCTGGCGGCGCGGGAGCTGCGGGTCGACTGGCCGGCGGACTTCTGACGCGGGCGACGGCGATGCAGATCGAGGTCGTCACGCTGTTCCCGGGGCTGCTGCGGCAGGCCCTGGGTTACGGTGTGCTGGGCCGGGCGATCGAACGCGGGCTGGTGGGCGTCGGCTGCGAGGATCCTCGCGAGCATGCGACCGGGCCACACCGGAGCGTCGATGACCGACCCTACGGCGGCGGCCCCGGCATGGTCGGCACGCCGGCGCCGTGGAGCGCCGCGATCGATGCAGCCAGCGCGCGGCTGGCGGCGCTGGCGGGCGTCGCGGTCGGCGGCGGGGCGGGTGAATTGCCGCGGGTCTACCTGTCGGCGCAGGGTGTACGATTCGACCAGGCAATGGCGCGCCGATTGGCTGCGACCGCCGGGTTCGTGCTGGTGGCGGGCCGCTACGAAGGGCTGGACGAGCGCGTGCTCGATTCGCGCATCGACCTCGAACTGTCGCTCGGCGACTTCGTGCTGTCGGGCGGCGAGTTCGCGGCGCTGGCGGTCATCGACGCGGTCGCGAGGTTGCGACCGGGAGCGCTCGGTGACGAGCGGTCGGGCGAGGAGGAGTCCTTCTCGACCGATGGTTTGCTGGACTGGCCGCATTACACGCGGCCGGTGGATTGGGAAGGACGGACGGTGCCCGATGTGCTGCAGGGCGGCCACCATGCGCAGATCCTGCGCTGGCGGCGCAAGCAGGCACTGGGGAGGACCTGGTTGCGCAGGCCCGACCTGATCGCGGCGCTCGAAGAACGGGGCGGGCTCGATGCTGAATCGCGCACGCTGTTGAAGGAATATCTCGCTGAGCGAGAGGTGGAGAAACATGGCTAACCTGATTGCCGAGATCGAAAGCAGCCGCATGACGCGGCAACTGCCGGACTTCAAGCCGGGCGACACCGTCATCGTCAACGTCAAGGTCGTCGAAGGCGACCGTGAGCGTCTGCAGGCCTTCGAGGGCATCGTGATCGCCAAAAGCAATCGCGGCTTCAACTCGTCGTTCACCGTGCGCAAGATTTCGCACGGCGAGGGCGTCGAGCGCACCTTCCAGTCGCACAGCCCGACGATCGGCGACGTGCAGATCAAGCGTCGCGGCAGCGTGCGGCGCGCGAAGCTGTACTACCTGCGCGATCTGTCCGGCAAGGCGGCGCGCATCGAAGAGAAGCTCTAGGCGCGCGTGGGCCGCTTCTTCGGCGCCCTGTGGCGCGGCTTGGATGGGCTGCGCCGCATACTTCACCTGATCCTGCTGCTGGTGATCTTCGGCTTTGTCGTCGGAGCACTGCGCAGTTCGATCCCGATGCTGCCGGCCGAAGCGGCCCTGGTCATCGCGCCGGTCGGCGAAATCGTCGAGCAGTTGTCGGGTGACCCGTTCGAACGAGCGCTGGCGGAAGCGCAGGGTGTCGGCAGCAGCGAGACGCTGCTGCGTGACCTGACCGAGGCCATCCGCACGGCCGCCAGCGACGACCGCGTGCAGGCGCTGGTGCTCGACCTGAACTCGATGTCGGGCGGCGGGCAACCCACGCTCGAAGAGTTCGCGCAGGCCGTCGCCGAATTCCGCGCCTCCGGCAAGCCGGTGATCGCGCACAGCGTGACCTTCCTGCAGGACCAGTACCTGGTCGCCGCGCACGCCGACGAGATCTACGTCGATCCGCTCGGCATCGTGATCCTCGAGGGCTACGAGCGCTACCGGAACTACTACAAGGCCGCGCTCGACAAGCTCGGCGTCGACATCAACGTGTTCCGGGTCGGCAGCTACAAGAGCGCAGTCGAGCCGTTCCTGCGCCAGGACATGTCCGAAGAAGACCGGGTGGCGAGTCTCGCCTACCTGGGGGCGCTGTGGGACAACTACCGGGCCGTGGTCGCCAGGGCGCGCGGGCTCGAGCCCGACGCGATCACCCGCTACGCCAATGACATCGGTCCGGCGGCCGTCGCCGCGCGCGGCGACCTGCCTGCGATCGCTCTGGCCGCCAAGCTCGTCACCGGCATCAAGTCGTCGCTCGAGGTCGAGGCGCGGGTCGCCGAGATCGTCGGCAGCGATGACCAGACCGGGTCATACCGGGCGATCTACATCGATGACTACCTGCGCGTGCAGCGCGCCGAAGACAAACTGCACGGCGACGGCAAGCCGCGCGTCGGCGTCATCGTCGCCTCGGGCGAAATCCTCGACGGCGACCAGCCGCCCGGCATCATCGGCGGGGAAACCGTCGCTGCGCTGGTCCGCGATGCGCGCCTCAACGACGACATTCGGGCGCTGGTGTTGCGGGTCGACAGCCCCGGTGGCAGCGTGCTGGCGTCCGAGCAGATCCATCGCGAGCTGAAGGCGTTCAAGGCGACCGGCCGACCGCTGGTCGTGTCCATGGGCGATCTGGCTGCCTCCGGCGGCTACTACATCGCCGCGCCGGCGGATGAAATCTGGGCGAGCCCGGGGACGATAACCGGTTCGATCGGCATCTTCGCGCTGTTTCCCACACTCAATCGCACGCTCGATAAAGTCGGCATCAGCGTCGACGGCGTCGGCACGACCCCGCTGTCCGGCGCGCTGCGCCTGGATCGGCCCGTTGGCCCGGTCGCCTCGCAGCTGCTGCAATCGATGATCGAGCGCGGCTACGCCGATTTCCTGGCGCGCGTCGCCGAGGGTCGCGGCCGCACCGCCGCGGAGGTCGAACCGCTCGCGCAGGGCCGGGTCTGGTCGGGCGTCGATGCGCAGCGCAACGGCCTGGTCGACAAGCTCGGCGGGTTCGATGCGGCGCTGGCGTCCGCGGCACAGCGCGCGGAACTCGCGCCAGGCGAGTATCACGTCGACTACCTCGAATCGGACCTGAGCTGGGCCGAAGAGCTGGCGATGTCGTTCAAGATCCGCGTCTTCAAGTCGCTGGTCGATGACTCCCCGTCGTTGCAGCAGGCGCTGCGGCTCGCGAGCGTGGTCGACCCGCTGCAGCGTGAGCTCGCCCGCTGGGAGCGGATGCAGACGCCCAACCACCTGTACGCCTACTGCTTCTGCGAGGCCCGCTGAGGCAG
>CAZPJE010000153.1:0-2509 GCA_964586725.1 uncultured Steroidobacteraceae bacterium
CCTGAAGATTGAAATCGAGGCGATCGGCGTGGTTCGGCCGTGAGGCTGAATCCAATAGAGATAGCCAGATTTTTGCTCGTACGATGATCTCCGAGCCCGGGAGAGGACTCGAATTCTCCCTCCAAGCTATTGATTCGAAAGAGATAAATCTTTCGATTTAGCTGAATTACCCGCACTGTTACCCATGTAAACACTCCCTAGGCGGTACGGCAAAAAGCCGTATACTCGGGGCCTGCACTGGAGGCCCCCGTCCATGGAAAGCGCGACGCGATTCGACCTCAAACTCGACCGAGACGAGAAGGATCTGTTTGCCGAAGCGGCAGCCCTGATGGGTACCACGATGGCAGGGTTCGTCCGTACGGCTGCGAAAGAGAAGGCGCGGGCGCTGATCGCGCAGGAGCGGCGCATCAACCTGTCGAACCGGGATTTCGCGGCCGTGACGGCCGCGGTCGAGCGTGCCTTCGAGCCGAATGAAGCGCTGCGACGCGCGATCGAATCCGCGCGCACATCCGTGCGCCGTGCTTGAGGAACAGCGCCTCGATACTGCCATCCACGACTGCGTCGGATTTGATTGCGGCGTTCCTGCGCTCAACGACTATCTGCGCAAGTTTGCAAGCCAGCATCGGCGACGCGGCGTGTCACAGACATTCGTGCTCGTCGATGACAGCGCGCCGACCCAGGTACTCGGCTACTACACGCTGAGCGCAGCGCAGCTGGAAGCCGGGTCACTCAGCGATGCGGAACGCAAACGGCTGCCTCGCTATCCGATCCCATGTATCCGAATGGGGCGCCTCGCGGTCAGCTTGGCGAGCCGCGGCGAGGGGCACGGGAGATTGCTGATCGGATTGGCCGTCGAGCGATGTCTCAAGGCGCGCCAGGAAGTGGCCGCCTACGCGCTCGTCGTCGATGCGAAAGACGAAATTGCGGTCGAGTTCTACCGCCACTACGGTTTCACGGCCTGTCGCGACGCCCCGCGGACCTTGTACCTTGCGCTTTGACTTTGGTGCCCATTCGGACCAACGGCTTACCCATGGCTATCTCCCCGCCCACTCGGCATCCTGCTGCGGCTAGGACTCGCGCTTGGGAATCGGCATGGCGTCGTACAGCGATCGGGCGCGCGCGACGCCGCGCTCGATCGACTGCTTCGTCAACAGTGCGTTGCCGACGACGACGCACTCGATCTGTCGCGTGGCTGAGATGTCCGTGAGAGGGTCGCCCCGCAGCAGCACGAGTTCGGCGCGTTGGCCGGGTTCGATCGTGCCGGATTCTGCGTCGCCCATGTGCGCGGCGGCGTTAACGGTGGCGGCGCGCAACGCATCGAGCTGACTCATTCCGACGTCCTTCACGAGCACTTCGAGTTCATCGTGCATCGAGTGCCGACCCGAGGCATTGGCGTTCGGGATGTCGGTGCCCGTGACCAGCTGCACACCCTCCGCATGCAGGGCCTGCAACATGTTGAGCGTGTGCTTGATGCAGTCCCGGCCCTGGTACTGCATCTGCGGATCCTGGCCGAACGCTTTCAGGAATGGCGAATCTGGGTGCATCAGCCAGCGCGTCACCGGGTCGAGCACGTCGTCCAGCGGGTAGTCCGCCGGGCCGATCTGGCCGATGTCGTACTCGAACGCTCGCGCGACGCAGAATGTGGTTTGCACGGTGACGCCCATCTCGGCGCAGAGCTTGGCGCGGCGCGAAAGCAGTTCGAGGTTGGCGCGGCTCTCGTGCGGATCGTTGTAGAAGAGTTCGAACGTGTGGGCGATGCCGCGCTGCCCGCGGAACAATGCCTCCTCGACCCGCACCGCCGCGGGAATGTGGCCGGTGCGCTCGATGCCCAGCGCGTTGCACTCGGCACTGAACGCGACGTAGGCCTCGTAGGGCAGCCGCGTATACGGCTTCGCGAAATCGTAGCCATCTTCGCGGACCCGCCGCGCCGCGGTGCGTCCGCCCTCGGCGTCACTGACTTGCCAGGTGATCGTGGGCGCCCAGACGGCAGGGTAACCATCGATCACCGGTGAGGCGACGCGCAGCTGGGGTCCGCGGAATTGGCCACGTCGCAGCCCGTCACGCAGGGCGAGGTACTCGGGCGTGCCGGCCATCACCTGGACGCGCGTGATGCCGCCGGCGAGATAGAGGAGCATCAGCAGGTCGTAGGGAAGCGTCAGGTCGTCGGCGGTCGCACCGTTACCGAGGAGCGATGCCCACATCTGCCCGCTGGAATGAATGCTTGGATGAGTGTGCACATCCGCGAATCCGGGCAGCAGTGCCAGTCCCGTGGCATCGATGACTCGTGCACCTTCAATGCGCAGTGTCGCGGTGGGCTCGACCGCGATGATCCGACCGTCGCGAACCAGCACATCGTGAGCCGGAAGGCACTTTTCGCCGCGCATCGGGATCACGGTTGCGCCGCGGATCAAGAGCAGTTGGCCTGGCTCAAGCACGTCGTAGAGGTCGCGCGTTGCCGCATCGCCACGCGACGCGAATGAGGACAGGTCCTTCAACGTGCCGTCTGTGA
>CAZPJE010000154.1:0-2300 GCA_964586725.1 uncultured Steroidobacteraceae bacterium
TCTGCGAGCAGCACCCGGTCGGGCTTCATCCGCATCGAGGCGGCGATCAGGTCTGAGGGTGTGACCTCTGCGACGCCCTGCTCTCCCTTGCTGTAGAGCAGGTGCACCCGGTTCGGATGCCGCGGCAGCTGCAGCTCGCGCACGTCTTCGATCGTGATCAGGCGTTCCGCCGTCGGGATCGACTGGCACAGGGTCTTCATCAGCGTCGTCTTGCCGCTGCCGGTCTCGCCCACCACTGCGATGTTCCGGCGTTCGCGGACGGCGAGCTCCAGAAAGTCCGCCAGCCGTCGCGACTGGATGTGCGAGACCAGCGCCCGGTCGGCCTCGGTCATTTCCGCAGACTGCTGCGACAGCCCTCGAGGTTCGTGCCAGACGTAGCGGCCGAAGGCTCCGCTCGCCTCATAGTCGGCGAGCGAGCGGATCGCCGACGCCGGGCGCCGGATCGAGAGCGTCACCGTGTCCGGATCGACCACCGGAGGCAGAACGATCTGCACGCGCTCGCCCATGGGCAGGACAGCAGAGAGGATCGGCCGCTGCGGTCCGATCTCCTGTTCGCTCCAGGTCGCGATCGCATTGACCAGCGTCATGCAGCGCTCGAAGGTGAGCTCCGGCGCGGCGTGACGGGTCCACGCAGCTTCAGTCTCGACGAAGACCTCGCCAGGCGCATTGACACAGACCTCGGTCACCTCGTCCCGGCCAAGGTAGGGCGCAAGAGGTCCCAGCAGGGCACGCAGGGTCGCGTCGCGCGCGAGGACATGGATGGCGGCCGACATGCGTTGCTACCGGTTGGTCAGCTGATACACGCCGCTGAAATCCAGGTCGCGGGCCACGTAGATCGACGCCCGGTCTCCCTGGTTCTTGTACAGCGTCGGCTTGATCGCGATCGTCTGCTGAAGAATCTGGTTGACCATGCGCTCGCCCGTCGATCGGGTGTTCTGAAATGCGTAGAGCCCGATCGAAGCGCCCCCACCGTTCTGCGAGACGGCATTGGCAGTCGCGTAGCCGATCGCGTCCTGCACCAGCGACAGCAACACCGCTGCACCGATTCGGTCGCTCCAGCGGTTGTCGACGTAGCCGGGTAACCCCGCGGTCCCCAGCGCATCACTCGCTGGCGACGCCAGGTTGATCACCACGCCGTTCGGCGTCCTGACCCGCGTCCAGAGCAGGAACAGTCGGCGCTGTCCCTGCGCCATCGTCGCGACGTACTCGCCAGTCGCTTCCGAACCCCGCTCGAGCAGCAGCACCCGGCCGTTGTCGCTGTAGACGTCGGATGTGACGACGCACTCGGCCATCCCGGAGACCTCGTTGACGACCCGGGTCGCCAGCGAGCAGTCGATCGTGCGTCCCTTCGGCAGGATGAAGTTGCGGTCGCCGAGCAATGTCGCCTGAACCGGCGCGGTCGGATCTCCGCGCAGCAGACCACCGATCCGACCCTGGGTATCCGGCAGTTCCCCGCCCGATCTACCTGGCGAGGCGGCAGGCAGCACACCGGCGCCGCCCTGCGCGAAGTGCGCCGGACGCCCGGACGGTTCAGCGTCGATCTCGGCGGGGGCCTGTGCGAGCTGGATAGGCAGTCTGGTGGGCGCGGGTCGGTCGACGGTGGCAGGCGCGCCCACAGGCAGCATCCCGGGCATCGCGCCCATCGCCGGCCCGAAGCCTGGCTGCGGTCCCCGCAGCGGGTCGAAGTTGCCCGCAGGACCGGCTGCGGCCATTCGGACCCAGCTTGTCGCCCCTTCCTTCGTGGGTACGATGATCTCGCCGCCGTAGCGGCTCGGCGTCGGTGGACCCGACTGCCTGGCAACCGGGATCGGTGCCGGGGGCGGGCCCGCAGGCGCCGCCGGCTCGGCCTTCTCGATGGCCGGAACCTTGGGGGGCTCGGACGGATCGCTCGTGAACTGGCGTCGGCGGGAGACCAGCGCCGGCTTGTTCTCCGCCTTAGCGCTTTCCGCCGCGGCGGCCTGGCGTACCTTCTCCCGCTCGCGCCACTTCGCGACGCCGTACACCGAGCCCAGGGCGAAAAGCGCGAAGACTCCGACCACGAACGCTGCACGAGCTGCCGGATGTCCCGTCCGCCCGCCACGCGCGTTCACGGAAACGATCCCGGATGTCGCATGACCCGGAGACGCAGTCGGACCAGGTGGCGGGGTCTGCGGCGGGATCTGGTTGACGCTGGGTGGACTCATCGCACCGTCCTCCTGAGCTGCTCGCTCGTCGTACCCGCACGAGGCGGCACCCCCTCGGCATCGAAGGCGTCGTTCCACACGCCGATCACCGCCTTGCCCAGCCGCAGCACGAAGCGC
>CAZPJE010000155.1:0-18463 GCA_964586725.1 uncultured Steroidobacteraceae bacterium
CCCTGGAAGTCGGGCTGGTGGCGCTTTGGCTGATCATCGTGGCCGGAGCCTTCTGGTGGTTCGCGCTGCGTGACCTGCGGCCCTTCCCGGCTATCACAACCGCCGCCCTGTTTGATGCGGACCATTTGCCGCAGATCCAAGGTTTCCTCGACGCCCATGGACAGCTCGCGCCAGCCGCAGGCGCACGGCTGACGCTACTGCACCTGCGCGATCCGGGCTGTCGATGCAATCGCCTCACCGATCCGCACGTTGCCGCGCTGCGCGAGGACTATGAGTCGCGCGGCGTTCGGGTCGACACGCTCCCCGTATCCCTCGCCCGTGGCGATCTGGCGCAGTGGCTGCCGGCAACGCCGGCCGCGCTGCTGCTCGATCCGCAGGGACGCGTGCCGTACCTCGGACCGCTGTCCGAAGCCGCGAACTGCGGCCGGGACAACGCTGCTGTAGAGCGCGCTCTCGACGCGGCCCTGTCCGGACACACCGCGGCTGCCAGCCCCAGGCTTGGCAGCGGATGCTTCTGCTCGTGAAGGATGCTGCCATGCAAGGATTGCCCTACCTGACCCAACTGCGCTGCAACGCTGACCGGTTGCTGCTTGCGGTGGTAGGGGTGCTGACGCTGCTCGCCGCGGCGCTTGCCCCGTGGCACCAGACCTGGCCAGAGGTGCTCGCGATCGGCGCGCCGACTGCCGCGGTCGTGGTCTGGCGCGTCCTCGCGCATCCCGGTTCACTGCTGACGCGCTGCGTGGTCGCAGCCGCGCTGATGGTGTTCACGGCGCTGCACATCCATCAGGCCCGCGGCATGATCGAGCCGAACTTCGGCGTGTTCGTGCTGCTGGCCTTCCTGCTGCTCTATCAGGACTGGATCCCGATCGTGGTGGCCGCCGGCGTGATCGCCGTCCACCACCTCGTGTTCGACTGGCTGCAGCGCAACGGCGCGCCGATCTGGACGGTGGAGCGGGCCGGCGCGGCCGACGCCAGCCTGGCGGTCGCGATGGACCGGATGCGGCAGGCGCTGCAGGAGACGACCGCGCATGCCACCGGCGCGCTGCAGGGTATCGCGCAGGGCGACCTGTCCCAGCAGGTCGCCGATGACGGCTCCGCGATCGACGTGAGCCTGAACGCAGCCAGCGACACGCTGCGCAACGTTGTGCGCGAAGTCAGCAGCGTGCTCGACGGCATCGCCCAGAGCGACCTGTCGCGCCGCGTGTCGGTGGACGCGCCGGGAGAGTTCGCCCGCCTGCGCGAACACGTCAACTCGACTGCCGATTTCCTCGCGCGCTTCAACCGCAACCAGAGCGCGCTGATCCGCAGCGCCAACGCAGGCGACTTCAGCGGACGCATCGAAAGCGCCGGCCTCAGCGGCTACCAGCTCGAACTCGCCGCCGGCATCAACGACCCGATGCGTTCCTTCGACGGCTTCGTGGACCAGTTCGGATCGATCATGAGCAGCTTCGCGCGCGGCGACTTCGAGGGCCGCATCAACACGGCGGCAGCGGGCCGCATCGAGCAGCTGCGCCGCGACACCAACGAGACCGCCGCCCGCCTGTCCAGCATCGTGGGACGCATCCGCGCGGCGTCCGCCGAAATCCAGGCCGCCGCGGAGTCGGTCGCAGCCAGCAATGGCGAGATGAGCTCGCGCTCGCTGGACCAGTCGCGCGCGGTCGAATCCACATCGGGCGCCCCCGAGGAGATCACCTCGACCGTGCGCCACAACACGGACCGCACCCGCAACGCCGACGAGCTCGCGCGCGCGACGGCGCAGGTCGCGACCAGCGGTCGCGGCATCGTCGCCGAGATCGCGAACGCGAGCGCCGAACAGTCCAAGGCGCTCGACGCATTGGCCGGCGCCATGAACCAGATCGACGGCACCACCAAGGGCATCGCCGGCATCGTCAGCGACGCGGACAACGCCGCGGGCAGCCTGCGGCTTCAGGCCGACTCCTTGAACGAGGCGATACGCCAGCTGTCCGCCCCGCAGAGGAGTCAGGCCGGACGACGGGGAGCAGGCGCTGCGGAAGCCGCCGCGTGAGGCGGGCTCAGCTCTTCCAGTCGTAGAACTGCAGGTCCATGTCCTGCGCGAGGCAGGCCAGGATGGGCGGCACGAGCCGATCGTGCGACGGCGCCCGCATGTGTTCGTCGAACGCCGCCTGGTCGCGGAACCGCGCGTAGACCACGTAGGCCTGCGGCTTGTCGCGATGCTTGATGACGTCGTAGACGATCAGCCCGGGCTCCGTGCGATGGCTCTCTTCCGAAAGCTCGTGCTGCAAGCGCTCGAACTCAGCCTCCTGGCCAGGCTTGACGATCAGGGTCGCGATGAAAGTGACGGACATGCGGGGTCTCCGTTGATTTTCTGGCGGTTCAGCCCAGGCCGAGTTCGCGGACCAACTCGTCACGCAGCCGGAATTTCTGGATCTTGCTGGTCGACATGGGCCACTCCGCGACGAAGCGGATCTGGCGCGGCACCTTGAAACCGGCGATCTCGCGGCGGCAGTGCTCGATCAGCTCTTCGGCGCCGACGTCGCTGCCCGCGTTGCGCTCGACGAACGCCGCCGGCACTTCGACCAGGCGCTGATCCGGCAAGCCGACGACCTGCGCCAGCTTGACGCCAGGATGGCGCTGCAGGCACGCCTCGATCTCCGCGGCCGCGACATTCTCGCCGCCGACGTTGAGCATGTCCTTGATGCGACCGTGGAACATCATCGTGCCGCGCCCGTCGATCGAGCCGACATCGCCCGTGCGGAACCAGCCGTCCGACGTCAGCGCCGCGGCGGTCTTCTCCGGATCCTTGTAATAGCCGAGCAGCGTCGAATAGCCACGCACCCAGACTTCGCCGCGCTGGCCAGGAACGACCTCCTGGCCGCTCTCCGCATCGACGATGCGCACCTCGAGTCCGGGCAAAGGGCGACCGAGACGGCCGACGCGCTCATCGAGCGGATCGTCGAGGCGGCTGGTCGACACCGTGCCTGCGGTCTCGGTCATGCCGAAGGTGCCGACGTAGATCGCATGCGGGATCGCCTCGAGCATCGCCTCCTTGATCGCCGGCGGCTGCACGGCGAAATTGGAGTTCATCAACGTGATGCGCGAGAGATCGGTCTTCTTGAAATCCGGGTGGTAGATCAGATCCTGCATGATCGTCACGAAGCATGGGTACGTGGCCGTGACGTTGTCCTTGCCGAGCATGCGCAGGGCGGCGCCCGCCTCGAAATGCTTCATCGTCGCGTACGCGCCGCCGACATCGAAGATCGCGCACATCGGCAGGATCGCCGCGATGTGGAACATCGGCAGCGGCGACCAGAACACGTCGTCGTGCCGCAGCGCATAGCGGTGACGGCCGAGCGCGATGGAGTTGCGCACGATGGACTCGTGCGACAACAGGCAACCCTTCGGATTCGACGTCGTGCCCGATGTGTACAGCATGATGGCGGCATCGCTGAGCCGCACGCGCATGCGGGTCTCGTGCACCTGCGCCTCGGGCGACAGCGCGGCGAGGCGGTCGAAGTCTCGCTGCGGCAGGAATCCCGGGGCGTCCGCGTCGCCCAGCAACACGATGCTGCGCAGCTTCGGCGCGCTCGCAAGCTGCAGCTGGCGCGCGTCGGACTGACGGTCGAGGCCGGGCAGCGCCTGCGTCAGGCGCTCCACGAAGTTGACGTGATCGGCGACCTGCGCGGTCGTGATCACGGCCACGAGATCGCCGTTCTCGACGACATAGGCCAGCTCGCTGTAGCGATAGCGGGCGTTCAAGGGCACCGCCACGGCGCCGCAGAGCGCGATGGCAAACAGGAACTCGACGAACTCGACGCAGGTCGGCAGCAGCAGGCCGACGTGATCGCGCGGCTTGACGCCGAGCGCCTGCAGCGCGCGCGCGCGGTCGAGCACGCGATCGGTCAACTGCGAATAGCTCAGGCGCTCATCCGGCAGGATCAGTGCCGGCGCAGCCGGCGAGCGGTCGTTCGCGATCAGCAGCAGGTCGCCGAGGGTCGTGACCTGGATGCGGACGCTGCGCAGGTCTTCGCTGCGTAATTCGCGCTGGCTCATCGGTTCAGCCCATCGGGTCGAAGTACTCACGCTCCCAGGTGCCGTCGAGGCAGGCTGCGATGCGTGGCGCGACCGCGGCCAGCGTCGCCGAACCCATGTGACGGTGCTCGGCGGCTTCGTCCCGAAACGACTCGATGACGGCGTAGCGATTCGGTTCGCGCAGCTTGTAGAACTCGTAGTAGAGCGTGTCGGGCTCGTTGGCCTTGACGTAGCGCTCAAGCTCCGTACACGCAGCCACGAAGGCCGCTTCGTGTCCCGGCTTGACTGTCATGCGGGCAATGAACGTGATCTTCGACATGCGCGGTGCCCTCCCCGTGGCGCAGGCGGCGATCCTAGCACCCGGCGCGCGCGCAAATAAACAGTCAAGACTGTTTGTTTTGGAGCCGCTTCGATTACAGTCGCGGCATGGACGAAACACCTTATCAGCCAGTGCTGCCGGCCGATGCGCTCGCCGAGGGCAAGATGCATCGCTGCACGATCGCCGGCCGCGAAATCGTCATCTGCCGCAGCCGCGAGGGCCTGCACGCACTCGACAATATCTGCTCGCACGCGTTCGCGCGGATGGACGAGGGACGACTGCGCGGCACGCGCCTGATCTGCCCGCTGCACGGCGCCTCGTTCGACGTCCGTGACGGCCGCGTGCTCGGCGCGCCGGCCAGCCAGCCGCTGGCCTGTCATCGGGTACGCGTCGTGGCCGGCCAGATCGAAGTGAGCGTCGCCCCCGATGCCCCACCCCCGCTGACCCCTTACTGACCCGCGTTGCGGCTCCGCCACACTGGCGGATGCGGGTTTTTCCCCACTTTTGGACGTATGATCGGCAAAGCGCCACGCCGGTTCGCCGGCCGTGGCTCGTTCATTACATTGAGGGGGAATCTGCATGAGCTTTGCTCGACACAGGACGTGGCGCAGCGCCAGGCTGTTGCCGCTTGCTATCGCAATTGCGACACCAGTGGCGTTCGCACAGGACAGCGACGAAATCGTTCTCGAGGAAATCGTCGTCACGGCGCAGAAGCGCCAAGAGTCGCTGCAGGACGTACCAATCTCGGTCAACGCCGTCTCCGGCGAGAAGCTGGCCGAAGCCGGAATCGCGCGCCTCGATGACCTCAAGGCCTATGTGCCGAACCTGCAGGTCACCGAAACCGGCATCGCCAACAACTTCTACATCCGCGGCATCGGCTCGGGACTGAACCAGGGCTTCGAACAGTCCGTCAGCACGTATGCGGACGGCGTGTTCCGCGGCCGCGGCCCGCAGTCGCGCATGCCGTTCCTCGATCTCGAACGCATCGAAGTGCTGCGCGGCCCGCAGCCGATCCTGTTCGGCAAGAACGCGATCGCCGGCGCCGTCAACCTGATCTCGGCGCGCCCGACCAGCGAGTTCATGGGCTCGGTCCGGGCGAGCTACGAAGTCGAGACCAACGAAACCGCGATCGAAAGCGTGTTGTCCGTGCCGTTCACGGAGACCTTTGGCGCCCGCCTCGCGCTGCGCTACCGGGAGAACGACGGCTACGTGCGCAACCTCACGGGCGGCGCTGACGAACCGTCGCGCGAAGACACGTTCGGCCGACTCACGCTGGCGTTCACGCCGAGCGAGAACTTCGACGCCACGCTGAAGGTCGAGCACGGGCGCTTCGACATCGTCGGTCGCCAGGTCGAGATCTTCGGCGAACTGCCGGCCGCGCCGACGCGGCGCCCGAATGGCACGACGCTGACGCCGCCGATCCCTGGCCTGACGTATGCGCAGATCCTGCGTGGTCCGTTCGGCGCGCTGACCAGCGCGGGCGCGGCGAACAACGTCATCGACTTCCAGCGCTCGTCCAATGGCGACTACAGCATCATGGAACCGACCGAAGCGGCCCTGACCTTGAACTGGCGGTTCGCGAACGGCATCACGCTGACGTCGGTGACCGGCTTCAGCGAGTACACGCTCGATGAAGGCTGCGACTGCGACTTCACAGGCGCGAACACGTTCACGGCCGGCATCACCGAGAGCTACGACCAGTTCAGCCAGGAGCTCCGCCTGACGTCCGACAATGACCAGACGGTGTCCTGGATCGCGGGCGCCTTCCTGCAGAACTACTCGCTGGATGAATCGGACTTCATCTTCATTCCCGGCAACAGCTTCATCGGCCCGTTGCTGAACGGCAATCCGGCGCTGCCGATGGGCACGGGGACCGCGTTCCTGAACACTCGCAACCCGCGCGTGTTCAAGCAGGACAGCGAGTTGTTCGCGCTGTTCGGCCAGGCAACGTGGAACGTCACGGACGCGTTCCGCGTCACCGCCGGTGCGCGCCTGTCTACCGAGAACAAGACCGGCTCGCGCGTCACGCGCCTGACCAATGCCGCGGGCGTCGATCTGCCCGTGGGCCCGCTCACGCCGCCCCCGCCGGGCGCTTCGCCGTTCGACTTCCTGTACAACGCCGTTTTCCGCATCCAGCGCCACTCGGTGCGCGGCGAGCGCACCGAGGACGATTTCTCGCCGCTCGTGAACGTGCAGTACGACTTCGGCGACGACTCGATGGCGTACCTGTCATGGGCGAAGGGTTTCAAGTCGGGCGGCTTCGATGCGCGCTCGAACCAGGCGCCGCCGACCGGCACGTTCGAATACGAGCCTGAGAAGGCGAAGTCCTGGGAACTGGGCGTCAAGACGCGCCTGGGCAGCACGGCGGAAGTCAACGCGGCGGTCTTCTTCACGGACTACGAGGACCTGCAGACCAGCGCGTTCGACGGCAGCCTGGGCTTCAACGTCGGCAACGGCAGCGCCGAGGTCAAGGGCATCGAGCTCGAAGGCCGCTGGCAGGCCACCCAGGGCCTGTTCGTGTCGGGATCGGTCGCCTGGCTGGATTTCGAGTGGACCAAGTACGACGGCCAGTGCTTCTTCAATCCGCCGACGTCCTTGCTCAGCACGCGCGTGCCGGGCAACTGCAACTACGACGGCTTCACGAACCAGCTCGCGCCGGAGATCACGGCCGTGCTGAGCGCGGAGTACACGTGGCAGCTCGGCGAGCTGGAACTGCGCACCGGCATCGATGCGACCTACTCGGGCGACTACCTGATCTCGCTGACGCTGGATCCGAACGCGCAGCAGGATGCGTACACGAAGCTGAACGCACGCATCGCGCTCGCCGGCGCCGAGAAGAAGTGGGAGCTCGCGCTGGTGGCGCGCAACCTGACCGACGAGACGGTGCTGAGCTACGCGGGCGACACGCCGCTGGCCGGCAGCATCTTCGGTGCGCGCAGCTACTACGGCTTCGTCGATCCGCCGCGCACGGTCGCGATCGAGGGTTCGTTCCGCTTCTGAGCGGTCGCAACCTGCACTGACGAAGAGGCCCGCGCGACGCAAGCCGCGCGGGCCTTTTTCTTTGGACCTGCGTCGCGCAGCGACGCGGGATCGCGCCGCTCAGCCGCGCTGGTCGAAGCGACGACCGACCATCGCCGCGGCGATGTTGACCTTCTGGATGTCGATCGCGCCGCCGGCGATGCCCCAGCCCCAGGCATCCCGCAACCGGCGTTCCATCGGATAGTCCTTCGAATAGCCGTAGCCGCCCATCAGCTGCACGGCGTGGCCGCAGACCTCGCGCGCGATCTCGTTCGCGAAGCACTTCGCCGTCGACGATTCGATGATCGACGGCAGCCCGTCCTGTGCATTCGACGCGGCGCGCCAGATCAACAGCCGCGCCGCATCGACGCGGATCCGCATCTCGGCGAGACGGATCTGCACGGCCTGGAAGTCGACGATGGGCTTGCCGAACTGATGCCGCTCCTGCACGTACTCGACGACGTCTTCGAGCGCACCCGAGGCCTGCGCCAGCGCCATCGTCGCGTTGCCGCAGCGCTCGAGGTCGAAGGCCTCCATCAGCTTCTTGAAACCGCCGGCCGGCACGACGATGTTATCCACGGGCACCGAGCAGTTGTCGAAATACAGATCCGACGACGGCACGCCGCGAAAGCCCATCAGCTCTTCCTGCTTGCCGAAGGTCAGACCCGGCGCATCCTTTTCGACCAGGACTGCACCAATTCCCTTCGCGCCCGGCGCGTCCGACATCCGGCAATAGACAACGTAGGCGTCGGCATGACCGCCGCCCGAGCACCAGCGCTTGGTGCCGTTGATGACGACGCGATCGCCGTGGATCTCGGCGCGGGTCGTCAGGTCGGTCAGCGCAGAACCCGCCTGCGGTTCGGACATAGACACCGCGACGACCATCTCGCCCGAGCAAACCTTTGGCACGACGCGCTGGCGCAGCGATTCGCTCGCGAACCGCTCGATCGCGCGCACCGGGCCGACGCAGGATTCGAACACCGGGAAGGCAATGGCCGAGGAGATCTTGCCGAACTCCTCGAGCACGATCAGCGCCTCGAGGTTGCCGAGCCCGAGGCCGCCGTAGCGTTCGGGCACGTTGATGCCCAGGAAGCCCTGCGCGGCGAATTCGCGAATCAGTTCATGCGAAGGCGCGTGACCCGTCGTCTCGAGTTCCTTCGCGAGCGCCGGCAAGCGCTCACGCGCGTAGCGCCGGGCGGTTTCCTGCAAGGCCTTCTGCTCATCGGTCAACCTGAAATCCATGCTGCGTCCTCAAGCCCGCGGATCGGGCGTCAATTCGTTGCGATACTGTTCAGCGCGGCGCCGATAGCTCTCGGCGGCGCGGGCGATCATGGCCAGGTCGCGCGTCGAGACCTCGCGCACGATCTTGCCAGGCGAGCCCATGACGACCGAGCCGTCCGGGATCTCCTTGTCGGGCGGCACGAGGGCGCCGGCTGCGATGACACAATTGCGGCCGATGCGCGAGCGATCGAGCACCATGGCGCCGTTCGCGATCATGCTGCCCTCGCCGACGGTGCAGCCGTGCAGGA
This sequence comes from uncultured Steroidobacteraceae bacterium, assembly GCA_964586725.1. GTDB lineage: Bacteria > Pseudomonadota > Gammaproteobacteria > Steroidobacterales > Steroidobacteraceae > UBA964. The sequence goes on from CAZPJE010000155.1 coordinate 8,878, forward strand.
AGGCGCGATGGCCGATCGTCACGTTCGCGCCCACGATGACGGGCACGCCGGGGTCGGTGTGGATCACCGTGCCGTCCTGGACGTTCGAACCCGCGCCGATCTCGATCCACTCGGTGTCGCCGCGCAGCACGCAGTTGAACCAGACGCTGGCACCGGCGCGCAACCGCACCCAGCCGATCACATCGGCCGACGGCGCGACATAACTGTCGGCGGCGAGTTCGGCGCTGCGACCTGAGATCGCGTAGATCAAGACTTCGCTCCTGGGCGGTGGGAACGCTACTCTAAGGCAATGAATACCGGAACGTCAGCCAGCACCCCCGCCAACGCACCTACCGCCACCTCCGCCGACTCTGCCAATGCGGCGCGCGGCGTTCTCCATGGCATCCGCGTCCTCGACTTCGGTCGCTACGTCGCGGGTCCCTATTGCGCGACCCTGCTGGGCTACCTCGGCGCGGAAGTCATACGCATCGAGCGGCGCGACGGCGGCGAGGACCGGTACATCGCGCCGGTCACGCCGCAGGGTGAAGGTGCCGTGTGGCTGCAGACCGGCTGCAACAAGCTGTCGCTGACGCTCGACCCCGGCAAACCCGAGGCGCGCGAGATCGTGCGGCGCCTCGTGAACTCAGCGGACGTCGTGGTCGCGAACCTGCCGCCGGCCGCGCTCGCGTCCATGGGCCTCGACTACGATTCGCTGCGCGCCATCCGCCCAGACATCATCCTCGTGACCCAGAGCGCCTTTGGCGACAGCGGCCCGTACCGTGACCGCGGCGGCTTCGACGGCGTCGGCCAGGCGATGTCGGGCGCGATGCACATCACGGGGACGCCGGGCGCGCCCGCCAAGGCCGCCGCGCCCTATGTCGACTACTCCACCGCGGTGCTGTCCGCCGTGGGCACGTTGGCGGCGCTGATGCACCGGACGCAGACCGGCGAAGGCCAGCACGTGCAGACCGCCTTGCTCGGCACGGCGCTCGCCGTGTTCGGCTCGCACCTGATCGAGCAAGGCGTCACCGGCATCAATCGCGTCGGCACCGGCAACCTGGTGCAGACCTCGGCGCCGTCCGACGTGTTCGCGACCCGCGATGGCCATGTGCTGACGCATGTCGTCGGCAACGGTCTGTTCCGCCGCTGGGCCAAGCTGATGGGCGATGCCGAGCGCTGGACCAACGATCCGCGCTTCGCGAGTGATGCATCGCGCGGCGATCACAGCGGCCCGATCATCGAGCGCATGCGCCAGTGGTGCGCGGAGCGCACCTGCGATGCAGCGATCGCCGAACTGGAGCGCGCGGGCATCCCCGCGGGGCGGGTGCAGACGCCACAGCAGGCGCTCGATGACCCCCAGGTCGCGGCGATGGGCTTCCTGCGCGCGGTGTCGGACTACCCCGGGCTGCGCGCCGCAGCGCCGGTACCCGACCTGCCGATCCGCTTTTCGACGCTTTCCGCCGGCATCCGGACTCGACCGCCGACGCTCGGCGAACATACGGACGAGCTGCTGGGCGAGCTGGGCTACGACGCCGCGGCGATTGCCGCGCTGCGCGCGTCTGGCGTCGTCTGAATGTGGCCGATGCGCGTTCAGGCGATCCCCGATTCGGCGCGCAGCCGGACGCGGATCACATCATCGCACCGCGCCGCAGCCCAGACTGTGGCCCATGTCCGACCCCGAATCGAACGCGTCCGTAGCGAACGCGACGTCCACCGAAGCCGCCGCTCAACTCGTCTGCGTCGCGCGGCAGCCGATCTTCGATCCCAGCCTGAGGGTCGTCGCCTACGAACTGCTGTACCGGGGCAATCCGACCGCGACGCGCGTGCAGATGGTCGATGGAACCCTGGCCACCGCCCGCGTTGTACTGGGCGCGCTGAGCGACATCGGCCTGGATGCGCTCTCGCCCGGCGTGCTCGCGCACATCAACCTGCCCGATGCGCTTTTGCGCACGCCACTGGTGCTGCCGCTGCCGGCGGACCGCGTCGTCATCGAAGTGCTAGAGGACGTGCGCGTCGACGACGAGTTGCTGGCCGGCATCCGCGCGCTGCGCGCGCAGGGATTCCAGATTGCACTCGACGACTGGGTCAGCGCGGGTGGCGACCGGCGGCTGCTCGAGGTCGCGGACTGCGTCAAGATCGACCTGCTGCACGAACCGCCGGAGACGCTCGAGGAAACGGTGCGCGAGCTGCGCGCCCGCGGCCTCAGCGTCATCGCCGAGAAAGTCGAGACGCGCGAACAGTTCGAACTGTGCCGCGAGTTGGGCTGCATCGGTTTCCAGGGCTATTTCCTGCAACGGCCCGAAACCTTCAGCGGCCAGCGCGCGCCGACAATGCGGCTCGCGACGCTGCAGGTGCTGGCGGCGCTGAACCAGCCCGACGCGACGCCCGAAGACATCGAGAAGCTCCTGGCGCGCGACCTCGGACTGGTCAATCGCGTGCTGCGCTGCCTGAACTCCGGCTACTACAACCTGCCGCGCAAGGTTACGTCGATCAAGCATGGCATCGTGATGCTGGGCATCGAGAACCTGAAGCGGCTGTGCGCCGTCGTGGCGCTCGCGGCCTTCGAGGACCGCCCCAGCTACCTGCTGGTGAACGCGATGATCCGTGGCCGGATGTGCGAAGCCCTCGCCGACCAGCGCGATCCTAACGCCGCGGGCAGCTTCTTCTTCGCCGGCCTGCTGTCGCACCTGGACGCGCTGCTCGGCGTGCCGACCGACGAAGCGGTCAAGGCGCTGCCGCTGCCCCCGGAGATCGAAGCGGCGCTCACGCAGCAGGACGGACCGATCGGCGACGCGCTGCGCGCCGTGCGCGCCTGGGAGCGCGGCCACTGGGATGTGACCGAAGCCGGCAGCGAGGCCACCGATCAGATCCGCCGCGCCTACCTCGAAGCACTGCGCTGGGCGGAAGAGTCGAAGCAGCTGCTGCACTGAGGAACGGCGGCGCCCGCTGCGCCACCGCACGCCGCCCAGCGAGGCCGCAGAGCTAGCCGCCGACTCAGACTGCGGCGATCCGATAGCCGATCCGCGGGAAGTGCACGACGACTTCGCCGCAGCGCGGATCGCCGCGCCGCACGCTGATGCCGCTCCAGTCGAGCGCCACGAGCTCACCCTTCACGCCACCGCGCAAGGTGTCATCGGGCGCGACTTCGACCGCCTGCCCGGCCCTCAGCTGCAACGGATCGTCACCATCGACCGCGAGCGCGGTGCCATCGGGACGCGCGCCGCGCGCTTCCTCGAGCGCGACCGCCGCCGAAATCTCGGTGCGCTGCCCTTCGCCGAGCGCGAGCATGGCCTGCTCCCAGGCCGGCAGCGCCGCGAACGGCGCGAGCAGGCGCGCGGCAAGATCGGGAAAATAGGCGCGCGCCATCCAGACGAACACGTGCGCCTGGATGTCGGCGAGTCCCGGCGCGGCACCGGTCAGAAATGGCCCACGGGCCCGCAGCTGCGTATCGAGCCAGCCGGCATGCACGCGGAACTGCGACTGCGCGTGCGTCGCATCGCGCAGCGCGCCGGCGAAATCGAAATCGGGAAACAGCGCCTGGCGATCGGCGCGGAACGGCTCTGGCCAGTCCTTCGCGAGCAGATGGACGCTGATCGCCAGGCCGCTGCGAAAGAACGTCTCGCTCCACTTGACGAGCATCTGCGCGACGCCCGCGTCGCCGCCGGGGAACAGCGTCGGCGTCGGATGGCGGCGCTCCAGTTCGAGCGCGATGCGCTGCGAATCGATGTAGACGTCTGCGCCGATCTGCATCACGGGCGTGCCGCGATAGCCGCCCGTCAGCGCGACGAGATCGTCCTTCGGCGGCAGCATCGGTGTCTGAACCGACCGCCACGCAAGGCGCTTGAGACCGAGCATGCGCAGCGCCTTCTGCGTGAAAGGCGAAGCGTCGTAGTGATGCAGGATGATCGCGGTCATGGAAGCTCCTTCGAACTGCGGGCGGTCTGCCCGTACAGGTATTTGTAGGCAGCGGGATCGGCGTGCAGGTCCTCGCCGATCGCGTACGCGCGCTCGACCGCCGGCCGCTTGCGGATGCGTTCGAACCAGTCGGCGAGGCGCGGGAAATCGGCCAGGTTCTGGCCCTGGCGCGCATGCGGGACGATCCACGGCCAGATCGCGATGTCGGCGATCGAGTAGTCGCCCGCGACATAGTCGCGATCGGCCAGCCGCCGCTCGAGCACGCCATAGAGCCGATTGCACTCATCGGTGTAACGCTTGATGCCGTAAGGCACGACCTCGGATGCGAACGCGCGGAAGTGATGCGCCTGGCCCGCCATCGGCCCGAGGCCCCCGACCTGCCAGAACAACCATTGCAGGCAATCGAAGCGCGCCGCGGTGCCGGTCGGAAAGAAGCGCCCGGCCTGCTCGGCGATGTAGATCAACACGGCGCCCGACTCGAACACGGTCAGGCCGGTATCGAGATCGACCAGTGCCGGTATTCGATTGTTCGGGCTGATGCGAAGGAAAGCGGGCTCGAACTGCTCGCCGCGCCGAATGTCGACGAAGCGCCGCGCGTACGGCTGGCCAATCTCCTCGAGAAGGATCAGCGGCTTCAGCCCGTTCGGGGACGGATAGAACCATAACTCCAGCATCGACGCCCCCGTTGCGAAGTCGCAACAACTACAGTGAAAAAACAGTCAGGCCTGTTTCTTTTTATGGACTCTACCTATAATCCGCGGCGGCGCAAGGACAGTCCGTAAGCGCCCCAGAAGCCAGACAAGAGGGGAACCGTCGATGCTTCCAATCCTACGACCGATGCGGTCGCTGCTCGCAGCTTGTTCCGTCTTCGCGATAGGCCTCGTCGGCCAAACCGCGCAGGCTCAGGAAGCTGAGGCCGCGCTTGAAGAAGTCACCGTGTCGGCGACGCGCCGCGCGGATACCAATCTTCAGACCACGCCGATCTCCGTGTCGGCACTGACGGCCGCAGACCTCGAGCGCAATGTCGCGAAGGACATCTCGGGCATGGCATCGTCCGTGCCGGGCTTCTCGGCCTCGCGCATCACGGCGTTCAACGCCGCATCGTTCGCGATGCGCGGCGTCGGCGTCACCGACATCATCGTGTACCAGGACTCGCCGGTCGGCGTTCAGTATGACGACTTCGTCATGCCGAGCGTGCAGACGCAGCTGCTGGACACCTTCGACATCGCCAGCGCCGAAGTGCTGCGCGGTCCGCAGGGCACGCTGTTCGGCAAGAACACCACGGGCGGCGCGGTCAACATCCGCTCCAAGCGCCCGAACATGCAGTCGGCCGGCGGCGAGTTCCGCGTCGGCTTCGCAAAGTTCGGCGAGCAGACGGTGCAGGCCGCACTCGACCTGCCGCTCGTCGAAGACAAGTTCGCGCTGCGCATGGTCGGCTCGTATATCAAGACTGACGGCTACTACAAGCTCGGTGCCGACTACGGCCCGATCAACTCGTTCAACACCAACCCGGCGTTCGGCCCGGTCGGCGCACCGTTCACGATTCCCGGCATCACCGGCACTTCGGGCGGCGGCACCGGCGAGACGGCCGGTGGCCAGGACGTCATCGCGGGTCGCCTGAAAGCGCAGTGGAACGTCACCGAGAACTTCACGGCCCTCGCGCAACTGGAACTCGTGCGCGATCGCTCGGATGCCGTGCCGTCGTACAACGACACGCCGCCGGGCGCGCCGTACCTGTGGAACGCACTGGGCTTCACGCGCCCCGCCGGCGATCCGCTCGACAACATGGCCTCGACGAACCGCAATGACAGCCTGCTCAACATGGGCAACGGCCAGGTCATCGACGTCAACGGCGCCTACCTGAACCTCGAGTGGGACCTCGGCAACTACAAGCTGTTCTCGGTCAGCGGCTATCGCAGCCAGTCCGAGCATCTGCCGAACACCTACACCGGCGCTGCGCCGGTCAATGCGATGACGGGCCAGCCGCTGTCGCTGTTCGATGCCTCGCGCGACACGGAGCGGATCACGACGCAGCAGGAAATCCGGCTCGCGTCGCAGCTCGATGGCCCGATCAACTTCGTCGCCGGTGCGTTCTTCCAGCGCAACGACGCGCGCTTCTGCGTCATCCAGCTGCTGGGTTTCGTCGACCTGATCCAGAACTTCGGCGCAGCCATGCTTCCGCAGCAGCTGCTGAACGGTAACCCGCAGATCGGCTGCAACGCGCAGAAGTCCGATTCGCTGGCCGGCTTCGTCGACGGCACCTGGGAAGTCAACGACCGCTTCACGATCGGCGCCGGCTTCCGCTACACGCAGGATGAGAAAGAGTGGGAAGGCCGCACGCAGACCGGCTACAACGTGCTCGACCCGATGAACCCGGGCCTGACGGTGGCGAACTTCTCCAGCGTCATCGAAGCGGCGGATTTCCGGCGCTTCCCTGGCCTGCCGTTCGATCCGGTCAATTGCATCGCAAACTATGCCAATTCGAGCAGCGTGCTCAACTGCACGGGTGGCCGCACGCTGAACTTCGGCAACCTGAAGACCAAGTGGACGGAGCCGAGCTGGCGCGTCACCGCGTCGTATGAACTGACGGACGACGCGTTCTCGTACCTGACGGTATCGCGCGGCTACAAGGCCGGCGGCTACAACGACCAGACCGGCACCAGCGGTATCCTCGTGCCCGAACTGACCCGCCCGGTCAATCCGGAGTTCGCGACCAATTACGAACTCGGTTTCAAGACGCAGTGGTTCAACGATCGCTTGCGTGTGAATCCGACGGTGTTCGTGACGAAGTACGAGGACGCGCAGCGCGCCGCGAACATCATCACGATCAAGAACGGCGCGCAGTTCCAGGAGACCGTGTTCTACAACGCCGCCGAAGTGACATCGAAGGGCGTGGAGCTCGAGCTGCAGGCCCTCGTCACCGACAACCTGCAGGTTCGCGTCGCCGCGTCGCGCCTCGATGCGAAGTACGACAACTTCGTCATCAACCAGCCGGCCATCGTCGCCGCTGACGGCTCGCAGATCACCGCGCTGAACCAGAACCTGACGGGTCTGCCGGTGCCACGTTCGCCGAAGAACAGCGGCAGCCTGATGGGCATCTACACGCTGCCGCTCGCCTCGGGCGCTGAACTGCAGTTCTCGGGCGATGTGTATTACGAAGCCGAGAACCTGTTCTACATCTCGGCTGCCGGCCGCGCCTTCGACGCCTACCTCGACTCCAAGGTGCTGTACAACGCGTCGGTCGCCTGGACGTCGGAAGACGGCCGCTGGACCGCGCGCGCCTACGGCCGCAACCTCAGCGACCGCCGCTATCGCATCGCGTCGCAGTCGGTCGCGACGCTGTGGACGCACAGCCAGTGGGGCGAGCCGCGCAACTTCGGCGTGCAGGTCTCCCTGAAGCTGGACGGCAGCGACCGCCCGGTGTCGCGCAAGGTCGTCGACAGCGACGGCGATGGCGTGTCCGATGACATGGACCGCTGCCCCGGCACGCCGGCGGGCACCGCCGTCGATGCGAACGGCTGCCCGCTGCCGGGCGATGCCGATGGCGACGGCGTCAACGACAACCTCGACCGCTGCCCCAACACGCCGGCCGGCAATCGCGTCGACGCGAACGGCTGCGAACTCGATGCGGATGGCGATGGCGTCGTCGATCGCCTCGACCAGTGCCCGGGCACGCCCGCTGGCGCGAAGGTCGACGCCAAGGGCTGCGATCTCGACAGCGACAACGATGGCGTCGTCGACAGCAAGGACCAGTGCCCGGACACGCCGGCCGGTGATCGCGTCGACGTCAACGGCTGCTCGTTCAAGGAAGAGCTGAAGCTGCCGGGCGTCGTGTTCGAAACGAACAAGGCGGAGCTGGTCGATTCGAGCTCGGCTTCGCTGAACGACGCCGTGGCGACGCTGAAGCGTTACCCCGACATCAAGGTCGAAGTCGCCGGTCACACGGACAGCGTCGGCTCGGACGCCTACAACCGCCGGCTGTCGCAGTCGCGCGCCGAAACGGTCATGGCCTACCTGAAGAATGCCGGCGTCACGAACGAGCTGACGGCGCGCGGCTACGGCGAGCGCCAGCCGATTGCGGACAACAACTCGGAGGAAGGTCGTCAGGCCAACCGCCGGGTCGTGCTGCGCATCCTCGGCATGTGAGCCGGGCGGCCGGGACGGCCAGTCCGGCCCGCGCCACCGCAAGATCGAAGGGCCCGGCGGGCAACCGCCGGGCCTTTTTCATTGGGGGCGTTTTACTGGGCGCGCTCGATCCGATAGCCGATGCGCGGGAAATGCGTGACCACCGTGCCGACGCGCGGGTCCTCGCGCCGCACCGCCACCTCGTGCAGCTCGAGCGTCACGAGTTCACCGGTCACCGGGATCTTGCCGTAGTCGTCCGGCGCGACGCTGACGCGCTCTCCAGCCGCCAGGCCGAGCGGATCCGCGGCGTCGACGCCGCGACCCGGCTCCGGCGTGGCGGCGCGCGCGATGTCGAGCGCGGCCTGCGATTCGATGTCGCGCCGCGCGCCATGACCGATGTCGCGCACGCGCGCCTCCCAGGCAGCGAGCCGCGTGAACGGCTGCAGCAGCGGCGCGGCGCCCGGAATGAAGGTGCGCGTCATCCAGACCGGGAAGTAGGCCGTGATGTCGGCCCAGCCCGGCGCATCGCCGAGCAGCCAGCGACGCCCGTCGGCCAGCGCCTGCTCGACGAGATCGGCGTTCGCGCGCAGCTGCGACAGCAGGTGCGGCACGTCCGCCTCGAGCCGGCTGAAGTCCATGAAGTTGAAGAACGCCTTGCGGTCGTTGACCACCGCCTCGGGCACCTCCTTGTTCATGCCCATCGACAGGCCCGCGCCAGGCTCGAAGAACGCCGTATCGCTCCACTGCGACAACGCCAGCGCGAGGCCGCACTGGCCGCCCGGGAACAGTGTCGGCGTCGGAAAGCGGCGCTCCAGCTCGCGCGCGATCAGGCGGGTATCGCAATAGACGTCTGCGCCGATCTGCAGCGTCGGCGTCTTGCGGTACCCGCCGGTCAGCGGCATCAGGTCCGGTCGCGGCATGATCATCGGGATCTGGACCGAGCTCCAGGCGAGGCCCTTCAGGCCCAGGGCGAGCCGCGCCTTCTCGGCAAATGGGGACCAGTCGAAGTGGTGCAGGATCAACCCGGTCATAACGCCCTCCCCCGGCCTTCCGCCGGAATCCCTTGTGATTCAGCAATATACCGACAGCGCCCCGGAAAAAAACAGTCACGCCTGTTTATTTGAAGGTCTGGCTGCCTATAATCGTAACGATACAAGTCATTGGCCTGCCTCAGATTCTCTGTACCAATATGGATACACAGACCGTCCAGCGTTTCCTCAACGGGATGAAGTACGAGGCCGAGCGCAGCGCGCCGCCCGAAGGCTTCCCTGCGTTCCCGGACATCCCTTCCGGTCGTTACGTCGACCCCGCGTTCCTGAAGCTCGAGAAGGATTACCTCTGGCGGCGCAGCTGGCTGTACGCCTGCCATCTCGATGAGCTGCCCGAGGCCGGCAGCTACCTGATCTTCAAGAAGACCGGCACGCCGATCCTGATCGTGCGCGGCAAGGACGACGTGGTCCGCGCGTTCTACAACACCTGCCGTCACCGTGGCGCGCCGCTGGTCAAGGACAAGTGCGGCAAGTCCGAGGGCTTTGTCTGCGGTTACCACGGCTGGACGTACGCCCTC
>CAZPJE010000156.1:0-1716 GCA_964586725.1 uncultured Steroidobacteraceae bacterium
GCGAGGTCCGCACGCTGACCGAGATCGACCTCTGGGAAGTGTCCCTCGTGACGTTCCCGGCAAATTCGAAGGCGCGGGTGACGAACGTCAAGGCTGCGGCCGATGACGTCACCACGCCGAAAGATGCCGAGCGAATCCTGCGAGAGGCAGGGTTCAGCAAAGCCGACGCGACGGGACTCGTCTCGCGCGTCATGCGCATGGGAGAGGAGCGGCGTGATGCCGCGCAATCAACCGCGCTCGCGATGAATGCCGCCCAGCGGCTGCTCAACTCCCTGACCACTTAAAAAGGATCTGACCATGAAGAACATGCACCGCGATTTCGCGGCGTTCCGCGCGCGCCTGCTCTCCGCTGGCGTTCTGGCTGCTCTGTACGAGCGCCGCGACACGCCGACCCTGGCCTCCGTGGGCGAAGCGATCGACAAGATCGCCACGGCCTTCGAGGAGTACAAGAAGACCAACGACCAGCGCCTCGACGCCATCAAGGCCGGCAAGGGCACGGCCGATCTCGACGCCAAGCTCGCGCGCATCGACGATGCGATCAACGGCCTCAGCGAGGCGAAGTCGCGCCTCGAGAAGGTCGAGACGAAGCTCGCGCGCCCCGGCCAGCACGGCGGCGGCAGCTCGGGCGGCGACGGCGAGACGCGCGAAGCTGCGGAGTACCGCAGCGCGTTCCTCGACTGGGTCCGCGCGCCGAAGGACGGCGAGATCCAGCAGCGCGTCACGCAGGCCGCTCGCGCACTCGACACGCGCGCGTCCGCGGATTCGCGTGAGCGTCGCGCCGCGCAGACCGTGACCTCGACCGGCTCGGCCGGCGGTTTCGCGCTGCCCGAAGTCATCGAGCGCCAGATCGCGCGCCTGTCGGTCGACATCAGCCCGATCCGCCAGATCGCCACGGTGCGCACCGTTGGCAGCCCCGACTACAAGGAGCTGTTCGACATCAACGGCGCGGCGTTCGAGTGGGTGGGTGAGGCCGGCACGCGCAGCCAGACCAACACCCCGGACCTGGCTGAAGTCGCTCCGACCTTCGGCATGGCGTCGGCCCGGCCGCGCGCTTCCGAGGAGTCGCTCGACGACCTGTTCTTCGACGTCGAGAACTGGCTGATGACCTCGGCGGCCGAGGCGATCGCGCTGGGCGAGGGCCTGGCCTTCGTCAGCGGCAACGGCACGAACCGCCCGACCGGCTTCCTTTCCGGCCCGACGCCGCTTGTGACGGCAGACGCGACCCGTGCGTTCGGCACGCTGCAGTACATCCCGTCCGGTCAGGCGGCCGCCCTGCCGACCAGCGCGGATGTGTTCTACGACCTGGTGTATGCCCTGCGGGCACGCTACCGGTCGAACGCCCGCTGGGTGACCAGCAAGCTCGTGCTCGCGGCGCTGCGCAAGTACAAGGACACCTCGAACCAGTACCTCTGGCAGCCGTCGGTGGTCGCCGGCCAGCCCGAGACGTTCATGGGCTACGGCATCACGGAAGCCGAGGACATGCCGGCGGTGGGGGCCAACGCCTTCCCGCTCGCGTTCGGCGACTTCCGCGAGGGCTACCTGATCGCGGATCGCGTCGGAATGCGCATGACCCGGGACGAGATCACCCTGCCGGGCTTCGTGCAGTTCTACATCCGCAAGCGAGTCGGCGGCCGTCTGCGCAACACGCAGGCGATCAAGCTGCTGCGCATCGCGACGACCTGATCGAGTGACCATCGAGCGATCGATGGCGGAGGG
>CAZPJE010000157.1:0-33833 GCA_964586725.1 uncultured Steroidobacteraceae bacterium
CGGCGACGACCAGTCCGGCCGCACCGAAGTGCGGCAGGAGCGCATCGCGCAGTTCACGAACTCTATGGATCGTGAGCGCAGGCGGCAAGTCGAACACCGCAGCCGCGGCTGGCGCACCGTTGGGTGGCGGCGACGACGGGATAGAACCCTGCGTCGGTGCCGCGCTCGACTCGCGACCCTCGCTGTCCTTCGGTTTTTTCCTCGACATTGCGGCGCGCTCAGGCGACCTTCTGCGCAATCTGTTCGAACAGGCTCGCGGTGATCAGGCGATCGACGCTGAGCAGGATGAGCATGCGCTTGTCTGTCATCGCGAGGCCCTTGATGAAGTCGGAGTCGATGCCGCTGCCGACTTCCGGCGGGGGCCGAAGTTCATCGGCTGTGACATTGCAGACTTCGCACACGGCGTCCACGACAATGCCCACGGTCAGTTCGCCGCGCTCACCATGGACGCGGACGACGATCACCACGGTCGTCGGGCCGAATGGCGCCTGGTCGACGCCGAACCGCATGCGCAGGTCGACGATCGGGACTACGGCGCCACGCAGGTTGATCACCCCGAGCACGTGTTCGGGCGAGTGGGGGATTCGGGTCGGTTTGTCCCAACCCTTGATTTCCTGGACGCGCAGGATCTCGATGCCGTACTCCTGGCCCGCCAGCAGGAAGGTCAGGTACTGCTCGGTCGTCAAGCTGCTGCTGCGCGGCGCACTTGCGGTGGATTCGCTCATGACATGATCTCCAGATGCACGGCCGAAATCAGGCTGGCCGACCAGCGGTTACACGGTTTCCAAGCACGCGGTTCAGCGTGGCGAGCAACTGCTCCGGACTGAACGGCTTGACCATCCAGCCGGTCGCACCAGCCTGCTTGCCCTGCATCTTCCGTTCGGTGCTCGACTCGGTCGTCAGCACCAGCAGCGGCACGAGCCGATAGTCGGGCAAGGTGCGCAGCTGGGACACGAGCGTGATGCCGTCCATGTTCGGCATGTTGACGTCGGTGATGACCACGTCCACGACCTTGCCGCGCGCCACCTCCAGCGCCTCGACGCCGTCGGCCGCCTCCAGCACTTCATAGCCGGCCGAGCGAAGCGTGTGTCCGACCATCTGTCGCATCGACGCTGAGTCATCCACTGCGAGAATCACGTTTGGCATTGCCCTACTCCGATACGTCAGAAAGTGTCCCAGTCATCACCGGCGGCGCTGGTCGCGACGACGGAGACCGGTCTAGAGGCTGGCGGCGCCGCTCGTTTGGCGGGCGCCGGTCGAACCGCATTCACTGCAATCGCTGCCTCGGCAGACGCCGCTGGCCGCGTTGCCGGCGGCGGCGCTGGTGCGGGTACCGCCTTGCGGCGCGCCGAACCGAGGTCGAAGAACGCCACGACCTGCGCCAGCGCACGCGCCTGCTCGGCGAGCGCATGGGTGCCGGCGCTGGCTTCGTCCACCAACGCGGCGTTCTGGGTCGTCACTTGGTCCATTTGCGTGACAGCCTTGTTGATCTCGTCAACGCCGGTCGCCTGCTCCCGGCTCGCGGCCGTGATCTCGGCGATCAGATCGGTGACCCGCTTGACGCTGCCGACGATCTCATCGAGCGTCCTGCCCGACTCATCCACCAGTTGCGAACCGTTGTCGACCTTGGCGACGCTGTCCTGGATCAACGACTTGATCTCCTTGGCGGACTCCGCGCTGCGCCTCGCGAGCGTGCGCACTTCGGCCGCCACGACCGCAAACCCGCGCCCCTGCTCGCCTGCGCGCGCGGCCTCGACCGCCGCGTTCAGCGCCAGCAGGTTGGTCTGGAAAGCGATATCGTCGATGACGCTGATGATGTCCGCGATCTGGCGACTGGAGGTGTTGATGGCGCCCATGGCGGCAACGGCACGAGTGACGACTTCGCCGCCCTTCTCGGCCAGCCCCCGGGTCGCGGTCGCGAGCTGGTTCGCCTGGCTGGCATTGTCGGCGTTGTGCCGCACGGTCGAGGTGAGCTCCTCGATGGATGCCGCCGTCTCTTCGAGCGACGCCGCTTGCTCGGTGGTGCGCCGGGAAAGATTGTCGTTGCCGCCCGCAAGCTGCATGGCGCTCGAGTTCACGATGTCCGAGGACATCTGGATCTGCTCGACCACGTTCACGAGCTTCTCGACCGTCAGATTGATGTCGTCGCGAATCCGGGCGTACGTTCCCTTGTAATCCGTAGTGACCTTCTCCGTCAGGCGTCCCTGCGCAAGACTGTTGAGCACCCTGCCGAGATCGTCGAACACGCGCTGGTTGACGTCCAGCAGCGTGTTGATCTGCTTGCACAGGCTCGCGAAGAAGCCCTGCTTGCCCTCGAGCGCCAGTCGCTGCGCCAGGTCGCCGTCGATCGCAGCGCTGATGACGCGCTCGACGTCCTGCTCCGTGCGCGTCTCTGCAGTCCGGTCGAGCCATTCGATCGCGAATCCGCTGACGACGCCCTCGGCGTCCTGCACCGGATAGATGCCGAGCTGCATCCGGCGGCCTGCCAACGGCACGTGAGCACTGTGGCTGCCCTTGAGCCCTTTCAGCAGGTTGCGCTGGTGCGAAGGCTGGGCGTGGAAGATGTCGATGTTCGAGCCCACGATCTTCTTCGCCTGGAACTGCGGCCATTGCCGCTGCAGGTCCCGCTCCATGTTAGCGAACAGCCGCTCAGCAGTGCGATTGACGAAGATGATGTTGCCGTCCGTGTCGGCCACCATGACAGCGCTCGACGCGGCGTCGAGAGCCTGGCGTATCCGCAGGTTCTCCGCGGCGACGCGGCGTTCGGCGTCGAGTTGCGCGCGCAGGCGCTCGCGCGTCGTGCCGATCTCGCCCAGTATCGAGCCGATCTCGTCCTTCGCATCGGCCACTACTTCCACGCTCAGATCGCCGCCGGCAATGGCCTTCAGCACGATGGCGGCCCTGTTCAGGCGCTGCCCCAGCTCGCGGCTCATCCACCACGACAACAGCACGACGACGACCAACGCGGCCAGCAGAATCGCCATCAGCTTGTTTCGCGCGAACGTCTGTGCGGCCAGCCTGGCGTCGAACATCGCCCGCAACTGGTCCGAGATCGGATCGTGCACCTCATGAACCGAGCGGAACGCATCGAGCAGCCGGCCCGCGAACGCCTCGATCTGTCGAGCGCCGATTTCGTCGGACTCGACCAGCGGGCGGATTCCGGTCAGGGTCCCGGTCCAGTTCTCCTGCATCTTCGTGAATCCGGCATCGAACTTGCCCGCGAGCTGCGGCTCGGCGGCGATGGCGGCTTCCAGGTGGTCCGTGATGCTCTTGAGTTCCTCGAGCACCTGCCCTTCCTCGGAGCTCAGCGCCCGACGGGCCTCGTAGCTTCCAGGGCCCTCGCGACGCAAGGTCTCCAGCGCACGGGCGACCGAGCCGCCAGCAGCGAACAGGTCAGCGACACCGCTGACGGCAATACCAATGAGGTTTGACGTGCCGGGCCCCGGGTCCATCGCCAGCCCGGAGCTCTGCTCGACGAGCTGCCGCAGCGTCGTCGCCGCCGCAAGCGCCTCGCCGTGCACGCGGCCGATGACGGCGGGATCGCGGCTGTCCTTGGCGGCGAGCAGCGTGGTCCATGCTGCCAGCAACGCGTCGTACTCGCCCGCCACCTGCAGCTCGGCACCGTTCGTGGCGTGCTGCTGCGCGACGACCTGGATCAGTTCCATGCCTTCGGCGAGCACCGTGGCGCCATGCTCGTTGAAGGCGTCGCTGCCGGCGGCGCGCGCGGTTGCTGCAATCTGGTGCTCCGAGATCACCGACGCCAGATCTGCGAGCGGCTCGGCGTAGTCGAGGCCGAACAACTTGACTTCGGTAGTGTGGATGGTGCGCTGCAAGCTGGCGTTGAACGACCAAACCGCAAAGGCGAGCGGAACGCTCTGCGCCACGATCAGCAGCAGCAGCTTCTGCCAGAACTTGAGATCTCGGATTCGACTGAGCATGCGGGCGTCCTGGCTCTGCGGCGGTTCTGCCGGAGTCACTCCAGCCATGGTTCTATCGGCATGGCTGCCACCCGCATGACCCCGGGTTTCCCTGACAATGCGTGCAATGAGTAATCGGTCACAGCCCGCACTCAGGCCGCGACGCGGTCGACGAAGCGCCGGGCGAGGCCCGCCACGTCGAGAATCAGCGCTACCGAGCCGTCGCCGAGGATGGTGGCGCCGGCCACGCCATCGACACGCTGGTAGTTCGTCTCCAGCGTCTTGACGACGACCTGCTGTTGCCCGAGCAGTTCATCGACGCACAAGCCGACCCGCCGGCCCTCTGCCTCGACGATCATGATCAGGCCCGATTCGATCTGCCGGTTGTCCCCGTGCGCTGTTCGCCCGAAGAATTCGTTGAGGCGCAGGATGGGCAGATAGTCGCCGCGGAACAGGAACACCTCGCCGTGCCCGACCACGCGCTGCACGAGACCAGGCTTGACCTGCAGCGACTCGACGATGGCCGTCAACGGCACGATGTAGCTCTCGCCGCTGACCTGGATGGTCTGGCCGTCGACGATCGCGAGCGTCAGCGGCAGGTTGATGATGAATCGCGAGCCTTTGCCCACCTCGCTGCGGACTTCGACGCTGCCGCCCAGCTCTTCGATGTTGCGGCGTACGACGTCCATGCCCACGCCACGCCCGGACACGTCCGTGGCCTGGTCGGCGGTCGAGAAGCCAGGCAGGAAAATCAGGTCATGGATCTGCGCGTCCGTCAGTTCCGCATCGGCCGGTACGAGGCCCTTGGCCTTGGCCTTGGAGATGACCTTGGATGTGTTGATGCCACCGCCGTCTTCGCTGACTTCGACGGTGATGTTGCCGCCGCGATGGTAGGCGTGCAGGTGCAGAGTGCCGGACTCGGACTTGCCCGCCGCGACCCGCACCTCCGGCTTCTCGATGCCATGGTCGATCCCGTTGCGCACGAGGTGCACCAGCGGATCGCCGATTTTCTCCAGCACCGTCTTGTCAAGCTCGGTGTCGCCGCCCGTCATCTTGAGCTCGATCTGCTTGCCGAGTCGCTGCGACAGATCGCGCACCATGCGCGGGAAGCGGCTGAACACGAAAGAGATCGGCACCATCCGCACCCGCATGACGGCTTCCTGCAGCTCGCGCACACTGCGCTCGAGCTGGGTCAGGCCCGTCCGCAGGCGTTCCCCCATCGGGCCATGCAGGCTGCCCGCCAGCTGCGTCAACATGGACTGCGTGATGACCAGCTCGCCGACGTTGTTCATCAGCTCATCGATCTTCTCGGTGCTGACGCGGATCGACGTGGAATCGCTCGCCGGGGCTTTGCCGGTGTCGACAGCCTTCGGGCCTGCCGTGGGCCGCGCAACTTCAGGATCTGGCGCCGAAGCAGCCACCACTGCGCCACTGGACGTCTCGGCCGCCGCGGTGGTCGGGACAGTCGCCGCGGCGGGCGTTGCGCTCGCGGGCGCCGCCAGATCGCGCTCGATCGACAGCTCGCAGTCGCCCTCGGCCCAATCAAACGCCTGGGCCACCGCCTCGCGCGGGGCATCCGACACCAGCCGAAGCTGCCAGCTGACGTAGCAATTCTCCGGGTCCATTTCCGCCAGCGGGGGAACCGCGCCCGTGTGTGCAATCACCTCGAGCTCGCCCAGCTGCGCGAGCTCGCCGAACATGCGCAGCGGATCGTTGCCGCGCGCAAGCAGCTGCAGGTAGGGCTTGAAGCCAATCAGCCAGGCAGCAGCGGGAGTCGCAGCGCTCGACGCAGGCGCAGCCGCAGTGGCGGGCACGACCGCCGGAGCCTGCTGCGCGACCGCCACCGGTGCCGGCGCAGGCGCTGGCTTCTTCGCCACCATGACCTCGAGATCGAATTGCAGGTCGGCGATCTTCTGCGCATCCTGCGGCTGCTTGGCCTGCGTCGCGCGCAGCATGTCGCGCATGACGTCGACCGAGCGCAGCAGCAGGTCGCACAGGTCCGGCGACACGAGCATGCGCTGGCCACGCAGTTCGTCCAGCAGTGTCTCCAGGGTGTGCGTGAAGGACGCCACCTCATTGAAACCGAACGTCGCCGCGCCGCCCTTGATCGAGTGCGCGACGCGGAAGATCGTGTTGACGACCTCCAGGTCGGGCGTGCCGACCGTGAGCTTAAGCAGCGCGTCCTCCATCGTCGTGATCGCCTCGAAGCTTTCTTCGAAGAAGGAGTCATGGAACTGTGTCAGATCGATCGACATGGCAGTGGCCTCAGTTCAGGGCAGCAGCAACGGTTGGGGTGGGTTCCACGGGCAGTCCATTGGCATCAGGTGCGTCCGTCGCCGTGCCCTGGATGATCAAGAGCACGCGGCGATTCGCGAGTCGTCCTGCCGCCGTGTCGTTGGGCTCGCGCGGCCTGTGCTCGCCGAGTCCGAGCACCGACAGCCGCGCCGGGTCGACCCCCTGGCCTGCCAGGATGCGCACCACCCCGGCGGCGCGCGCCGATGACAGCTCCCAGTTGCTTGGGAATGCAGCGGTGCGGATCGGAATGTTGTCGGTGTGACCTTCGACGCGTATCTGGTTCGTGCCGGCCTGCAGCACGGTGGCCAGCGTCTCGATGGCAGCCGTTGCCGAGCGCCCGAGTGCGGCAGAGCCGCTGCCGAACAGCGTATCAGCAAGGATATCGATCTCGAGCCAATCAGCATTGCGGCGAACCACCAATTGGCCGTCGCTGATCATCTGCGCCATCGCGGCTTCCACCTGGGTGGCCACGCTGGCGAGCTGCTCGCGACTGGCCTGCAGCGCCGCTGCGGCGCGCTCGAGGGCCGCCTTCTGTTCATCGGTCAGAGCGGCCTCGGCGTTGCGCGGAGCGCCGGCGCTGGGCAGCGGGATCCTGGCGACCGCGCTCGCATCTGCACCGGGCAGAGCCGTGCGAGTCAGCATCCCCGTATCGATGGCGTCACGTCCGCCGGCAGTCCGCACGCTGACCTGGACGGGCTCCAGGGATCGGGGTGCGCCGTTGAAGGCCGCCGTCAGGGAATCGGACAAGACCCGGTACTTGCCGTCGTTGACCGACGAGATCGCGTACATCACGACGAAGAACGCCAGCAGCAAGGTCACGAGATCGCCGTAGGGGATGGCCCAGGCCTCGTGGTTGGCATGCTCCTCGTGGTGTCGATTGCGTGCCATCGGAACTGCTCAGGCGGTGACGAAGCCCTGGAGCTTCGTTTCGATCGCACGTGGGTTGTCGCCCTGCGCGATGGAGATCAGGCCTTCGATCATCATTTCCCGCACCTGGGACTGGTGCGCGATCAGGGTCTTGAGCTTGGCCGCAGTCGGAAGGAACAGCAGGTTGGCGAGGCCGATTCCGTACACGGTCGCGGTGAACGCGGCAGCGATACCGGCACCCAACTTGGACGGGTCCGCGAGGTTCTGCATGACGGCCATCAGGCCGAGCACGGCGCCGATGATGCCGAGGGTCGGCGAATAGACGCCCATGCCTTCAAACACCTTCGCACCCGCGAAGTCGGTCTGCTCGCGAACACTGAGCTCGACCTCCATGATGGAGCGGATCTGATCCGGTTCGGCGCCATCGACCACCAGCTGCAGGCCCTTGCGCAGGAACGGATCGTTCTCGGCGTCGATCTGGGGCTCGAGTCCAAGCAAGCCCTGCCGGCGCGCGAGCTGGCTCCAGTCGACGATCTTGCGTATCACCGCAGTCGCATCGATCGGCGGCGGCCGCAGCACCCAGACGAACATGCGCAAGCCGTGGCGCAGGACGCGCAGCGGGGTCTGCACGAAGATCGCGGCCAGCGTGCCGACCACGACGATCATGAAGGCGGCCCCGGACAGGAGCGCCGACAGCCCGGCTCCCTTCAGGATGGAGCCCACGATGATCGCGAGGATCGCGAACAGGAACCCCACTAGTGTCAAGACATCCATGTTGGCGAGTGTTCCGCTTCACATGCCCAGGTCCGACAACAGTGCATCGACGTCCTGCTGACCATCTACATGCACTCCATGATCGACGCCCGGAACGACCGGCCCGAAGCCTCGGGCCGTGGTCTCCACGGGGCGGTCCGCCGCCGGCACAGGCGAGCCACCGCTCAATCGAACCAGGTCCCCGAGTGCATGCTCCAGCTCGCCGACGAGCTTCATGACACCACGAATGATTTGCCCGGTGAGATCCTGGTAGCCCTGCGCCAGCAACACCTCGGAGAGCTTCTCGCGGACGGATTCCATGCTCGCGACCGTGCTCGTCAGGAAAGCCAGCAGCTGCTGCAGATCCGCGCCCTCGCGACGCTGCCACAGCTCCAGCTGCTCGCGCGCCGCTCGGGCGGTGCCATCGGCAGCGGGAATGGATTTCTCGACGAGATCCAGCGTCTGGTGCGCGGCGTCGTCGGTCAGCTTGAGCACGTGCTCGAGTCGCGCCCGCGCATCCGGCATGTCCTTCTCGGCGAAGGTCACGAGACGCGAGTCGAAGCGAAAGCGCTCGAGCGCGGCGTGCAGATCGTGAGTGACGCGGCGCAGGTCGACGATGACTTCCGGCGGCGTGCCGGCATGCAGCGTCGATCGCCCGGTGACGATGCCGGCAAGCACGGCGTCGAACATTCCCTCATCGCGGGCCGCCAGCGCATCGTTCAGGTGCGCGAGGCTCCTCGCCAGGAAGTCCGCATTCAGCTCGAGCGAACCGGTCTGCATCTCAGGCCACCGGCTTTGCAGCGAGGATCTTGTCGATCTTCTCTTTCAGGGTGACCGCAGTGAACGGCTTGATGACGTAGCCGCTCACGCCAGCCTGCGCCGCCTCGATGATCTGCTCCCGCTTGGCTTCCGCGGTCAGCATCAGCACGGGCAACTTGGACAGACCCGCGTCGGCACGCACGATCTTCAGCAGCTCGAGCCCAGGCATGCCGGGCATGTTCCAGTCAGTGATCAGGAAGTCGAACTTGCCGCTGCGCAGCATCGGCAGCGCCGTATTGCCGTCGTCGGCCTCGGAGACGTTCTGATAGCCGAGGTCGTGCAGCAGGTTCTTGATGATCCTGCGCATCGTCGAGAAGTCGTCGACCACGAGGATGTTCATGTCGTTGCTCATCTTGGAAAACACTCCGTGCGTGTGTTCGTCTCACGCGAGTTCATCGACTCGATCCCGCCAGTCGGCCAATCGCGCCTTCAACCGTGTCAGCGCCTGACCGTGCAGCTGGCACACCCTTGATTCAGTCACCTTGAGCACTGCGCCTATTTCCTTCAGGTTCATCTCTTCCTGGTAGTACAGCGCCATCACAAGCCGCTCGCGCTCCGGCAGTTCCCCGATGGCGCGCGCCAGCGAGTCACGGAAGCTGTCGTCAGCCGTCTCGCGGAACGGATCGAAGCTGTCATCGCCACGCTCGGCGATGTGCGCATCCTCCAGGCTCGTAAGCTGGCAGCTCGCGGCGTCCTGGACGATGCGGTGGTAGTCCTCCAGGGACAACCCGAGCCGTCCGGCAATCTCGGTATCGCGCGCCTCACGTCCCGTCTCCTTCTCCAGATCCCTGATCGCCTGCGCGACCTCGCGTGCCTTGCGGTGAACCGAGCGCGGCGCCCAATCCAGCTTGCGCAGCGCGTCGATCATCGAACCCCGGATCCGGATGCCGGCGTAGGTCTCGAAGCTGGCGCCACGCCCCGAACTGAAGTTCGAGGCGGCTTCCAGCAGGCCGAGCATGCCCGCCTGTATCAGATCCTCCACATCCACCGACGGCGGCAACCTGCCGGCCAGGTGGTACGCGATGCGCTTGACGAGCTCTGCATGCCGCATCACGAGCGCGTCGGCGTCGCGGCCGCGACCTGCCTGCTTCGAGTACGCATCCGCAGCGCTCATCGCACCACCTCGAGGCGTGCCGGGCGCCGCTGGACGAGTCTTTCCGCGAAGAACTCGATATGTCCGCGCGCGCCTCCCGGTACAGGCCACTTATCGGCTGCAATTGACAGTTGCTTTAGCGCTCGCGCCGACGGACTCGACGGATAGGCGTCGACGACCGGGCGCTGTTCACGAATGGCGCGTCGCAGCAGCGGGTCTTCGGGTATCTCGCCGGCGTACTCCAGCGTTACGTCAAGAAACCGACCGGCCACGCGCGACAAGGTCCGGAATATGTTCTCGCCGGCGCCGCGCTCGCGGGCCATGCTACCGACGACCTGAAAGCGGCTGACCCCGTAGTTCCGGCTCAGCACCTTGACCAGGGCGTAGGCGTCGGTGACCGATGCCGGCTCGTCACAGACCGCGAGCACCACGTGCTGGCAGGCGCGCAGCAGCTGCAGCACGGACGGCGAAATACCGGCGGCCGTGTCGACCAGCAACGTGTCGATGCCCCGGCCGAGGGAACTGAAGGCACGTATCAGACCCGCATGCTCGACGTCCGTCAGGCTGGCGAGGCGCTCGAGACCTGATGCGGCCGGGATGATCGCAAAGCCTTGCGGTACCTCAACCAGCACGTCTTCGAGCAGGCGCTCCCCGCTGACGACATGACCCAGGTTCAGGCGCGGGGCAATCCCGAGCAGGACGTCCACGTTCGCGAGGCCGAGGTCGCCATCCAGTAGCAGCACGCGCCGACCCATCTGCGCCATGGCAGTGGCCATGTTGATCGCGATCGTGGTCTTGCCGACGCCGCCCTTGCCACCAGTGATGCCGATGACTCGAACCGGATTGGAGAGGGAACCAGGGTCACGGCGCGGCGCGCCTCGCGTGTCACGAACGGCCATTGACTACTCCATGGAAGCGCCGGGTCAGAAGATCCTCGTCTGCCGCAGCGCCAAGTTTTTCCGCCAGCAACACGGCCGTCGACACGAGGTCCAGCGCGCGCGCGACCCTCAGGTCGTCGGGGATCCGCCGCCCTTCGCAGACGTAGGACACCGGCAGGTGGGTGCGAATCACGGCGGACAGCGCGCCGCCCAAGCTCGCGCACTCATCGAGATGGGTGAAGACGCAACTGCGCCGCCCAGTGCCGCCGAGCGCGTCCATGACGTGCTCGATCGCACCGGATTGCATGCAGGCGGACAGCGTGATGGCCAGCTCGAGATCGGGATGCGCCGCCAGCAGGGCTTCCGCGAGCGAGGCCAACTGCGGCTCGCGCGCTCCGGCACCCGCGGTGTCCACCAGGACGAGTCGGGCCCGCGCACAGCGCGCGAGCAGCTCCGGCAGCTGTTCGGGCGCGTCGCACAGGTATGAACGCGCGCCCAGCAATCGGCCCAGCTGCGTGATCTCGTCGGCGGCACCGAACCGCTCCCGGTCGGCGCCGATCAGCACGAGATCGGCGTTGCCGTGGCGCATGACCCAGCGCGCCGCGAGCTTCGCCAACGCGCTGCTCTTGCCGGAGCCTGGGGGACCGACGAACGCCACGACACCGCCGAATTCGGTCCAACGGTCGCCGGTCGTGCGCAACTGGTCGGACAGACGCGCGATCGCGAGTCGGCGCGCCGCCTGGAAATCGACGCTGGGCGGCAGCGCGTCGGCGACCTGCGCCGCAATATCGCGCGTGAAGCCCATTTCGGTCAGCTCGCGCAGCAGTTCCGTCGCCAGCGGCGCGCGGCGCGTCAGGTCGTTCCATGCAAGCGCAGCGAGCTGCGTCTCGAGCATGCGCCGCAGCGTGCGCAGTTCCTCATTGACGCGCTCGCCCGGGCCGCCTTCCGGCACGGCGTCCGCGCCCTGCTGGCGCTCGAGCAGCTCGCGGAATCCCTGCAGTCCGGTCGGCGCGGCGGACGCCGCAGCCGGCTGCTGTCTCGACAGCGGCTCCGGGTCGAAGTCGATCGCGACCGTGACCTCGACGCGGTCGCCGACCGATCGATTGGAGACGATGACAGCGTCCGGGCCCTGTTCTTCCCGAACCATGCGCAAGGCCTGGCGCATGTCCGGCGCAGAGTACTTCTTGAGCTTCATCTCACTTTCCTACCGTGGAAACCAAACGCACCCGCCGGCTGTCGGGAATCTCGTTCCAGGCCAGCACGCGCAGCTGGGGAACCGCTGCCCGCAGGAACCGGGAAAGAGTCGCCCGAAGCGACGGGGGGACCAGCAGCACCGCCGGCTCACCGGCGGATTCCTGACGCTGCACGCCCTCCTGCAGACGTCGTTGCAATCTCTCTGCCAACCCGGGTTCGATGCCGGGTGTGGCCGCATTCGGGTTCAGGGAACCGAGCAGCAGCTGCTCGAGATCAGGTTCGAGCGTGATGACGGGCAACTCATCGGCGATTCCCGCGATGTCCTGGACGATCTGCCTGCCCAACGCCACGCGAACCTGCGCCTGCAGCTGCTGCGGGTCCTGGCTCCGTGGGGCGTGTTCGGCGAGCGTTTCGAGGATGCCGCGCAGGTTGCGGATCGGGACGCGCTCGGCGAGCAATCCCTGCAGCACGCGCACGACGGTCGCGAGCGGTAGTTGCTTCGGCACGACGTCCTCGACCAGCTTCGGCAGGGTCTTCGCGAGCGACGTCAGCAGCTGCTGGACCTCCTCGTGGCCGAGCAGTTCATGCGCGTGCTGCTGCACGACGTGACTCAGGTGCGTGGCGATCACGGTGCTGGCATCGACAACCGTGTACCCGAGCGCCTGGGCGTGGTCCCGCAGGCCCGGCTCGATCCAGACGGCCTCCATGCCGAAGGCCGGATCCCGTGTCTCGATGCCGGTCAAGCCGCCGAACACGCGTCCGGGATTGATCGCCAGATCCCGTTCCGGATAGATCGTGCCCTCGCCGAGCGGCACGCCCGACAGGTTGATCCGGTATGCGCTGGGGCCCAGGTCCAGGTTGTCCCGGATATGCACCGACGGGACCAGGAACCCGAGGTCCTGCGACAGCTTGCGCCGGACACCGCGGATACGCGCGAGCAGATCGCCACCTTGATTGCGGTCGACCAACGGAACCAGCCGATAGCCAACCTCCAGCCCGAGCAGATCGACCGCCTGCACATCCTCCCAGGACAGCTCGCGGGACTCCGTCGTGGGTGCGACGGGCTCCACGACAGGAGCCTCCGGCACCTCAGGCGGAACGCGCTGATACCACCATGCGCCCAGGCCGCACAGCGCCGCCATCGACAGGAACGCCAAATTCGGCATGCCAGGAATCGCGCCCAGCACGCCCAGCAGGCCGGCCGCCGTCAGCAGCAGCTTCGGGTCCTTGAGCAGCTGGCGCGCAAACTCCTGACCGACGTCCTGCTCGCGCGACATGCGGGTGACGATCAACGCGACGCCAGTGGACAGCAGCAGCGCTGGAATCTGGGCGACGAGACCGTCGCCGATCGTCAGCAGCGTGTAGATGCGAGCCGCATCGCCGAACGCCAGGTCGTGCATCAGCGTGCCGATCGCGATGCCACCCAGCATGTTGATGATCAGGATCAGGATGCCCGCGGTGGCATCGCCACGGACGAACTTGCTGGCGCCGTCCATGGAACCGTAGAAATCCGCCTCGGAGCGAATCTCGGCGCGGCGCGCGCGGGCTTCGTCCTGCGTGATCAGGCCGGCGTTCAGATCCGCATCGATCGCCATCTGCTTGCCGGGCATCGCATCGAGGGTGAAGCGGGCCGTGACTTCAGAGATTCGTCCGGCACCTTTGGTCACCACGATGAAATTGATGATCGTCAGGATGACAAAAACGATGATCCCGACCGCGTAGTTGCCGCCGATCACGAACTCGCCGAATGACTCGATGACCTTGCCGGCGGCGCCGGGCCCCTGATGGCCGTTCATCAGCACGACGCGCGTCGAGGCGACGTTCAGCGCAAGCCGGAACAGTGTCACGACCAGAAGGACGGTCGGGAAGATCGCGAAGTCGAGCGGTCGGGCCACCGTGAACACGGCGATGACGATGATCAGCGACAGCGCGATGTTGAACGTGAACAGCACGTCCAGCATGAGCGGCGGCAACGGCAGCACGATCATCGCCAGCAGAGCGAGCAGGCCGAGCGGCACCCCCGCGCCGCGACTCAGTACTGACCATGGTGGAAAGGAGGCCGTCGGGGCTGCCATTCATCAACTCCTGCGATTCTTCGAATACGATTCGATTTCGGGGTCGATCTGCGGACGCTCCGGCGCCTCGAGCCCCTGCGCGGCCGTGCGCTGCAGCTGCAACACGTAGGTCAGGACCTGCGCGACAGCGACGTACAGTTCCGCGGGAATCTCGACCCCCAGATCGACGTTGCGGTACAGCGTTCGTGCCAGTGGCGGGGCCTCGAAGATCGGCACGTTGTGCTCGCGCGCGATCTCGCGAATCTTCGCGGCGACCGCGTCCACGCCCTTCGCGACCACGATGGGCGCTCGGTTGCGCCCGTCCACGTAGCGCAGCGCGACGGCGTAGTGCTCGGGGTTGGTCACCACGACGCTGGCCGAGGGGATCTCCTGCATCATCCGACCCCGCGCCATCTCCTGCTGCCGCGCGCGGATGCGGCCGCGCAGCTCCGGGGATCCATCGCTTTCGATGAACTCCCGGCGCACTTCTTCCTTGGTCATGCGCAGCTCGTGCTGGTGTTGCCAGAGCTGGTAGGGCACGTCGATGGCCGCGATCAGGGCCAGGCCGCTCGCGACTGCAAGCAATGCCTGGCCGCTCAGCTTCAACGCGTGTCCGATCGCTGGTCCAGGCGGCTGCAGCGCCAGCATCAGGAACTCATCGCTCTGCTGCCACAACACGCCGACCGCGATCGAGCCGCAGATGCCGAACTTGGCCAGCGACTTCACCAGTTCCGCCAGACTGCGCAGCGAGAACATGCGGCCCACGCCCGCGATCGGGTTGATGCGCTCGAACTTCATGCCGAGCGCCTCGGTGCTGAAGTTCCAACCGCCGATGGCCAGCGGCGCGAACAGCGCCGCGGCAAACCCGACGGCGAACAACGGCAGGCAGGTCCAGCCCGCCTGCAGCATCATCGACTCGAGCACCTTGATGATGCGACCGTCGTCTTCGATCTCTGCGCGGCTGATGCTGAGGCCCTCGCGCATCAGCGTCGCCATGTCGCCCCCGATGCCGGCCCCGAGTGCGTACAGTGTCCCCGCGACCGCCAACGTGACGACTGCGGCATTCAATTCGGGTGAACGCGGCACCTGGCCTTTCTTGCGCGCCTCCTCGAGGCGCTTGGCTGTCGGGCGCTCTGTTTTCTCCTGGTCCTGTTCTTCTGCCATGGCCGCGCCTCAGTTCCGCGGATCGGAAATGGCGGCGATCGCGTTGAACGCGTCGGCCATCAAGGCTGAGAAGGTGGTCTGCACTAGCGGCAAGCCAGCGAGCAGGATCCCAAGACCAAACACCAGCATGATCGGAAAGCCGACGCCAAAGAGGTTCAGGGTCGGAGCGGCCCTGCTCATCACGCCGAAGGCGAGGTTGACGATCAGCAGTGCCGTCATGCCCGGCAATGCGACGGCCAGCGCGCCGGCGAACATGGTGCTGGCAAACTGGCCCACGGCCCACAGGTCAGCGCGGGTGAGCCCGCCCTGCCCCGGTGGCAGCGCCTGAAAGCCCGCGACCAGCGCTTCGATGAGCGCCAGGTGACCATCCAGCACGACGAAGGTCATGGTGGTGAGTAGCAGGTAGAACTGCCCCAGCGCCGGCGTCGAAGCGCCGCGCGACGGATCGACGTTGAACGCGAACGACAGGCCCATGCTGTTCGCGATCAGCTGCCCGCCGAGTCCGATCGCGTCGAAGATGAGCTGCAGCATGAACCCGATCGCGACGCCGATCAGCATCTGCTGCATCGTGATCATCACGCCCGTCGCCGAGAACACCGGAACGTCAGGCGGCGGAGGCAGCAGCGGCGCCGCACAGACAGTGATGGCCAGCGACAACACTAGTCGCAGCCGCACCGGGACGAAACGCGCGCCGAAGATCGGCGCAACCATCAGGCACGCGGCAATGCGCGTGAACGGCCAGAACCAGGCCGCGATCCACTCGTTGATTTGCGTGTCGCTGATCTCGAGCATGGGTCAGTGGATCAATGACGGAATGCTCTGGAACAGCGCGCGGGTGTAGCTGACGAGGACCTTCAGCATCCACGGCCCGGTGATCACCAGCACGAGGGCCATCGCGGCCAGCTTCGGGATGAACGACAGGGTCATCTCGTTGATCTGCGTCGCTGCCTGGAACACGCCGACCAGCAGGCCGACCACCAGCGCCACTAGCAGCAGCGGCGCGGACAGCAGCAACATGATCTCGAGCGCGTGCCGGCCGATGGACATGATCATCTCGGGACTCATCGGTAGAAGCTCTCCGCGAGGGTGCCCATCACCAACGCCCAGCCGTCCACGAGCACGAACAGCATCAGCTTGAACGGCAGCGAAATCAGGATCGGCGACAGCATCATCATGCCCATGGACATCAGCACGCTCGCGACCACGAGATCGATGATCACGAACGGTATGAACAGCATGAATCCGATCAGGAACGCGGTCTTCAGCTCGCTGGTCACGAACGCCGGGACGAGAATCGACAAGGGAACATCTTCGGGCGTCGCAAAGCCTTTTCCGCCGCTGATTCGCACGAAGGTCGCGATGTCGGACTCGCGCGTTTGATCCAGCATGAACTGCTTGAGCGGCACGACGGCGCGATCCAGCGCGCCGAGGGTGTCGAGTCGCCCCTCCATGTACGGCTTGATCGCCTCGGCATTGATGCGCTCGAACGCCGGGGCCATCACGAAGAACGTCATGAACAGCGCCAGGCCCAGGATCACCTGATTCGGCGGCGTCTGGCCCGCACCGAGCGCCTGCCGGAGGATGCCGAGGACGATCACGATGCGCGTGAAGGCGGTCATCATGAGCAGCACCGCCGGCAGCACCGTCAGCGCCGTCATCAGCAGCAGCACCTGCAGCGTTAGCGAGTAGGACTGCCCGCCACCCGGCGCGGGCTGGACGGTCAGCGCCGGTAGCGCAGGTATGGCACCGGGCACCTGTTGCGCCGAGGCCGGGGACACGCCGACGAAGCCGATGGCGACCACGACGCCCAGCAGCAGCATCGCGCGCCGGTTCATGACCGCCCCAGGCTGCGCCGCAGCAGCATCGCGAAGTTGGACGTCGACGGGAGCGACGATGGTGCGTCTGATCCCGCCACTGACTGATCGGCGGGAGCGTCAGCAGCGTGCAGCAGCGAGACTGCGCCGGATGCAACGCCGACCAGCAGGCGCCGGCCGTCGACCTGCAACAGTACCGCGCGCTCCTTCTGGCCGAGGCTGACCTCTGCGATGACCCGGATCAGACCGTCGGCATGGCTGCCGACGCGCAGCCGACGCGAGATCCACGCGATCGCGAGTATCAGCGCAAGCACGAAAGCGAGCGCTAGGACGATCTCGAGCATGGCCCCAACGCCGGTCACCGGCTCCGGTGGCGCGGCAGTCGGCACCGCGAACGTCGGCACCGGTGTCACGGTCGACGTCGAGACCGCTGCTTCTGCTGCTGCCGAGGTCATGTCACTTCAGCTTCTTGATGCGCTGAGCCGGACTGATCACATCGGTGAGACGGATGCCGAACTTGTCGTTCACGACGACGACTTCCCCGTGCGCCACGAGCGTGCCGTTGACGTACACGTCGAGCGGCTCACCGGCCGCGCGCTCCAGCTCGACGACGGAACCCTGGTTCAGCTGCAGCAGGTTGCGGATCGGGATGCGGGTCCGCCCCACCTCCATCGACAGCGTGACCGGAACATCGAGGATGACCTCGAGGTTCACCTCTGCGCAGCCGCCATGGGTTTGCGGATCCGCCGCCGCGGGCGCCGCCGCCTCGTTTGCGAGCTTCTCGAACGCCGCTAGTTGCGCGGCCTCATCAATCATGTTGGTGCTCATTTCAGCCTCGCATTTCCATCAATTGCTGCTGGCGTTCGCCGCCGGCCTGCCGCGCACGAACGTGCTCTGGATCTTCACGGCCTGTTGGCCGCGGGAGATCCCGAAGCTGCCACGCAGGATCGGAATGTCCTCGGCGTAGATAGTCGCCCGGCCGTCGAAGTCGCAGGGCACGATGTCGCCGGGGCGCAGATTCAGGAGTTGCTCGATCGTTACGGCGGTTCGGCCGACGACGGTCGTCAATCCCACTTCGGCATCCTCGAGCTCCTCGCGCAGGCTGACGCGCCACCGGCCGTCGTCGTCATTGCGGTCGCTCTGGATGCCGGCATCGAAAACCTCCCGCATCGGCTCGATCATCGAGTACGGCATCGTCAGGTGCAGTTCGCCGGCGCCACCGTCGAGTTCGATCGAGAACGTAGCCACGACGACGATCTCGGTCGGGCTCACGATGTTCGCGAACTGCGGGTTCATCTCCGACGCGACGTACTCGATGTCGATCGGCAGGACGTTGGACCAGGCTTCCTTGAGGTCGGCGAACGCCGACTGAAGCAGCATGTTGATGATGCGGCTCTCGGTAGCGGTGAAATCGCGGCCTTCGATCTTCGCGTGACGCCCTTTGCCGCCGAAGTAGTTGTCCACGACCGTGAACACCAGGCGCGGCGACAGCACGAGCAGTGCGGTGCCGCGCAGAGGCGCGATCTTGATCAGGTTCAGGCTGGTCGGGACATGCAGGCGATGAACGTATTCGCCGAACTTGAACGTCTGGACGCCGCGCACCGAGATGGAGGCGCTGCGCCGCAGCATGTTGTACAGACTCATGCGATACAGCCGTGCGAAGCGCTCGTTCATCATCTCGAGCGTCGGCATGCGGCCGCGGACGATTCGCGCCTCTTTGCCGAGGTCGTACTGGCGCACGTCTTCGCTCGTCGGCGTCGCCTCAGTACTGACGGCACCAGTGTTCATGCCGTTCAGCAGCGCATCGACCTCCGCCTGATCGAGTACCGGTTGGCCGCTCATTGCATTACGAAGCTCGTGAAGAAGACCGCTTCGACGCTCTCCGGCTTGCCGCCCTCGGCCTTCACGACCTTGCGCACGACCTCCAGCGTGTCGGCACGAAGCTTCTCCTTGCCCTCACGGTTGGACAGCGCCGCGAACTCCTGCGCGCCGAACAGCATCAGCAGATCGTTGCGGATGACGGGGTCGTTGGACTTCAGCAGCAGGATCGTTTCCGGCTCGCGACTGCCGATGCGCACTTCGAGCTGCAGGAAGCGCGCGCCCGCCGCGGCGGGAAAGTTCACCACGAACGCAGGGTCCATCGGATGGAACTGCAGGGGCGCGGGCGGTTCGACCTTCGCGGCCTCCTCCGCTGCCGGCGCCTGCCTGGATTTCCAGAACCAGAAGCCGCCGCCGCCGCCGGCGAGCACGACGACCAGGCCAATGATGATCAGCAGCATGCCTTTGCCTTTCGGCTTGGCCTCGGCCTCGGCGCCCCTGGCGCCCTCCGCAGGTGCAGCACTCATGCTCGACTCCGTGACTGGCAGAAACTGTCAGTCGAGGAGCAATACCCGTGCCAACGTCCATGGCGAGACGTGGTTCACGTCACGGCGGCACAGTGTGCGACGACCGTCACGGCAGCGTGTGATCCGGGCGCTGCCGCGACGAATGCGCGACGGTTTTCCGACGCGCTGCGGTTTCAGGCGTAGTCGTCGATCAGGCCCAGGTGGCGACTCTTGAGGACAAGATCACCCGACGCTGCGGCGGACTCCAGGGCGGCACGTCTCGCATCGGCTTGCAGGAACCCCTGCCGTGGGTCGCGCGGCGCTTGTTGGAAGACGCCGGTATCGGCTAGCGACAAGCCGCTGGCGGCCAGCATTTCGCGCAGCCGCGGCAGCGCCTGCTCGATCGCCGCGCGCGTTTCGGCCTGGGTAGCGCCGAACCAGATCGAGGCCTCGCCCTCGCGGATCGCAAGGCGCACTTCGACCGGCCCGAGTTGCTCGGGCGTCAGGCGGATCGAGGCGAGCTGATCACCGCGCTCCACGACCCAACTGACGCGCGCGGCAAACTCGTGGTCCCACTGCGGCGCATGCAGCGGCGTCAACACGGGTGGTGGCGTAGACCGCGCCGCCGAATCCACCCCGCTCCGCTGCAGCACGTTCTGCTCGAGACCGGCCGGCGCGCGCTGCAGCTCACCGGCGGCAAGATCGACAGGCACCGCGCCACCATCACGCGCCGGTGTCGTTGCTTCGCCGAGGCTTGCCGCAGCCAGGCCGGCGAAGCTCGAAGCGGCCGCAAGCTCGGCCGTCGGCAGCCGCAGCAGGCTTTCCGCCCCATCCAGCGCGGCCACCTCGTCGCCGGTTGCCGCCGCGTCAGTCAGTGCCAGGACTTCGCTGCCCGTGCCGGGCTGCGGCAGCGAGGGCGCGGTCGCCTGCAACAGCATCAACCAATGCAACGGGTCTCCCGCCGGCGGAACACCGGCCGGCTGCGCGGCCTGCGTCAGGGCGGCGACCGCCTGCAATGCCGGCGCCAGCAGCGCCGGCTGCTCGGGCAGGCCGGCGGCGAGTAATTCCGATGTGCTGTTCGCCGGAGCGACGGGGTCCGTCACGGGAGCGGAATCGGCCACAGCGGAGTCTGCCGGAGCGGCGAGCAATTGCTGCAACGCTGCGGCAAAGCCGCCCCCCGCGGCCTCGTCCTGCAACGCGACCGCATCGGTGCCTGCGCCGTCCACGGCATCCACTGCAACAGGATTCACGACAGCCAGGGCTGGGATCATTCATATCTCCGGGTATGCAGCGACAGCATTGCGTGCTCGTCCGTGTTGCGCTGGTCGCGTCGCTGCTCGGCACGCTGCTCCTCGGCGTCCCACCGAGCGCCGACCGTCTCGACGGCCTTGACCTTCACGGCCGCGTCACGCCATCGCTGCCGTTCGAACTCCAGTTCCGCAGCCGCGCGCAGCACGAGCTGGCCTTGCTGGCGCACTGCTTCATCGAGACGGGCGAGAAACGCCTGATAGTCACGCAGCCCGGCGCCCCCCAACCCGGCAGTCGCGCGCGCCGTGAAGCCGTTGGCGTACTCGTCGCGGTAGCGCTGCAGCTCCGCGCGACGCGTCTCGGCATCGAGCGCGCGCCGCTCGGCCGAGCGCAGGCGCTCGTCGAGCGTGCGGCGTTGCACTTCCAGTTCGCTGCGCAGGTGCGCGAGACGTTGCGATCGATTCATGCTGCCGCCTCGGTGGGCACCTCAGATGTCTTGGATGTCAGCGCGAATTCCAGCCCGCGCAGGCTCTGCGCCAGGTCCGCGCGCTCGCGCAGATCCTGCTGCAGGAAGCGCTCGATGCCGGGCCACAGGCTGACGGCGTGGTCAAGCGCCGGATTGGCCCCCGGCTTCCAGGCGCCGAAGGCCACCAGCTCACGTGACTGGTTGTAGGTCGACACTGCCTGGCGCATCTGTCGCGCGGCGGCCAGCTGGCGCGGCGTGACGATCTCCTGCATCACGCGGCTGATGGACGCCTCGACGTCGATGGCGGGAAAGTGGCCGGCCTCAGCCAGACGCCGCGACAGCACGATATGCCCGTCCAGGATCGCTCGAGCCGAGTCCGCGATCGGGTCCTGTTGGTCATCGCCCTCGGTGAGCACCGTGTAGAAGCCGGTGATCGAGCCCCCGCCCGAAGCGCCGTTTCCGGCCCGCTCGACCAGCTGCGGCAGCCTCGCGAAAACGGATGGCGGATATCCCTTGGTCGCCGGCGCTTCGCCGATCGCGAGTCCGATCTCCCGCTGCGCCTGTGCGAAGCGCGTCAACGAATCCATCAACAGCAGCACGGACTTGCCGCGTTCACGGAAGTATTCGGCGATTGCGGTTGCAAGCCACGCGCCCTGCAGGCGCATCAGCGGCGAGCTGTCCGCAGGCGCGGCAACCACCACCGCACGCTGGCGATCAGCAGGTCCTAGGATCCGTTCGACGAATTCCTTCACTTCGCGGCCACGCTCGCCGATCAGGCCGACGACGATCACATCCGCGGTCGTGTACCGCGCCATCATGCCGAGCAGCACTGACTTGCCGACGCCGCTGCCCGCGAACAGTCCGATGCGCTGGC
Source organism: uncultured Steroidobacteraceae bacterium (assembly GCA_964586725.1). GTDB lineage: Bacteria > Pseudomonadota > Gammaproteobacteria > Steroidobacterales > Steroidobacteraceae > UBA964. The sequence goes on from CAZPJE010000157.1 coordinate 21,761, forward strand.
CGCGCCCGACCGTGAGCAGGCTGTTGATCGCGCGCACCCCGACGTCGAGCGGCTCGTGGATAGGCTGGCGTGCCAGCGGGTTGATCTGCGTGCCGGCGAGTCGCGCGCTCTCCCGGCAGGCCGGCGGCGGCAGGCCATCGAGCGGCTGCCCGGCGCCGTCGATGATGCGTCCCAGCATCTCCGGACCGACGGCGACGGCGCCGGCGCGTCGCACCGGCACGACCCGAGCGGCCGGCTCGATACCGTGCAGATCGCCGATCGGCATCAGGAACAGTCGGTCGCCGGCGAATCCGACCACTTCGGTGTCGATGCGAGCGCCATGCGCCGGGCAGACCTCGCAGCGATCGCCGATTGCTGCCTGCACGCCCACGGCCTCGAGCGTCAGTCCGACCATGCGGGTCAGGCGGCCCTCGACAGGCGGCGGCGCCACCGCGTCCACGCGCTGCGTCAACTGCGCGATCCTGCCAGCCTGTCGCGTCATGTCGAACCCCCGCGCGATGGCGCGTCGGCGGCACCCGGCTCGGATGCACGCCGCTCTGCAACCCGCTCCTCGCCCAGCACCGTGGCGACGATCGTCGCCAACCGACTGTCGAGCCGGGCGTCGATCTGCGAGAATTCGCTCGCCACGCGGCAGCCACCCCGCGCCATCACCGGGTCATCAAGCAGTTGCCAGGCGCGATCAGACGCCGGCGCCGCGAGTCGTTCGCGAATCGCCGCGCCGTCCAGCGGATGCACGAACACGCGGATCTCGCGCGCCCCGACCGGCAGCAACGCGACGGATTCACGGATGATCGCGATCACCTGGCTGGGATCGAGCGCGAGCTCGCGACGCGCGAGCTGCGCGCCCACGCGCAAGGCCAGCCGCCCGAGCTCCGCTGTCAGTTCATCGTCCAGCGCCTCGAAGGGCCGGGCCAGGCGCTGGCACAGCGCCGCGACCTGCGCCGCGCAGTCCTCGATCTTGCCGAGAGCGGCCTGCCGAGACGCCTCGATCGACGCCAGGCCTTCGCGCTGGCCCTGCTCGAAGCCCTTGCGCCACGCCTCTTGTTCGACTTCGGCGAGTGCCGAAACGCTCGGCGATCGTCCGCGCGGGGCGACGACCGGACCGCGCACGTCCGGCAGGCTCCATGCGCTCGGCTCAGACATACGCTTCGCTGCCCTTGCCGCCGAGATTGATCGTGCCCTCTTCGGCCAGCTTGCGGGCCACCGTCAGGATTTCCTTCTGAGCGCCCTCGACGTCCGACAGCTTGACTGGGCCGCGCGACGCCAGATCCTCGCGCATCATCTCCGCGGCGCGTTGCGACATGTTCTTGAAGATCTTCTCCTTCAGCGCGTCGTCCGCCGCCTTCAGCGCGAGCAGCAACTTGTCGCTCGGCACCTGGCGCAGGATTTCCTGCATGCCGCGATCATCGACCTCGACCAAGTTGTCGAACACGAAGATCAGGTCCTGGATCTTCGCGCCCAGGACTTCATCGGCCTTGGTGATCTCCTCCATGACCGCCGTCTCGATGCGTGGCTCGAGCAGGTTGACGATATTGGCCGCGCACTTCGGCCCGCCCAGGGTCGAGGTGCGCGCCGAGTTGTTACCGGCAAACTGACGCTCCATGATCAGATCCAGCTCGCGCAGCGCAGCCGGTTGCACGCCATCCAGCGTTGCGATGCGCAGCAACACCTCGGAGCGCATGTTCTCCGGCAGTAGCGCGATGACCTCGGCGGACTGGTCCGACTCAAGATAGGCGAGAATGATCGCGACGATCTGCGGGTGCTCGAAGCGGACCATCTCGGCGATCGCGCGCGAGTCCATCCACTTCAAGGCTTCCAGGCCCTTGCTCGAATGGCCCAGCAGGATGCGGTCGATCAGGCCGGCCGCCTTGTCTTCGCCGAGCGCATTGATCAAGGTCTTGCGGATGAACTCATCCGAGCCGATGCCGAGCGAGGACTGACTCTCAACGGCCGCGGTGAAAGTGCCGATGACCTCAACGACCTCGGTGCGACTGACGTTGGCCACCTGCGCCATGGCCGCGCCGACCTTCTGCACGTCCTTGGCGCTGAGGTGCTTCAGCACGTCAGCTGCCTCCTTCTCGCCCAGCGACAGCAGCAAGATCGCCGCCTGCTCGACGCCTGTCCGGCTACCGCCCGGCGCGCTGGCGTCACTCATCTTTGGCTACCCAGTTCTTGACGACCTGCGCCACGCGGGCGGGATCCTGCGCGACCAGCGAGCGGGCCTGGGCCAGCTGCTGTTCGTAGGCAAGCGACGCAGCGGGCGTGCCGCCGACACTAGGGAGCGCGTTCGCCGCGTTGCCGGAAGCGGCGGCGTCGACCGCCGCCATGGGTCCGGCGCCAGCGAGCGCGGGGGTTTGCAGCAGCACGGGTCGCTGCGTGGCGAGCAGTTGCTTCAGCATCGGCCGCAGCACGACGAATATGACGATCAGCGCGAGTATCAGGCCGGCCACGACCCGCGCCAGGTCCTGGATCCAAGGCTGCTGCCAGACCGGGATCGTCTCGACCTCGCCGCCCGTGATCAGCGGCTCGCCCTTCCATGGCGAGTTCATGACATTGACAGAGTCGCCGCGCTGCGCGTCGAACCCGACCGCGTCCTTGACGAGGCCGGTAATGCGCTCGAGTTCCTGCGGCGTCAGAGCCGTCTCGGTCACCTTGCCGTCCTGGCCCACCACGCGAACGTTGTCGACCAGCACCGCGACGGTCAGGCGCTTGAGCCGACCCGCGGGTTGCCGCGTGTATGCCACCGTCCGATCGATCTCATAGTTGCGGGTCGTCTGTCGCGACGTGTTCTCTGCCTGCGTGGCTGCCGCCGCATCGGCTGCGCCGGCCCGTGCCGCCGGGGCGCCGGGAGGCAGCGCCACCGCGCGTTCCGGAGGCTGGTTGGTCAACGCACCCGGCACGCCGCCAGGCCCCGCCGCGGCACCACGATCGACGTCCTCGGCGAGCTGTTCGCTGCGGACGATCTGGCTGTCGGGTCGATACTGCTCGCGGGCCTCTTCGACGGCGGACATGTCGAACTGCGCGCTGACTTGCGCTCGCACCCGACCGGCGCCGACGAGCGGCGCGAGGAGAGCCTCGACGCGTTGCGCGTATCCCTCCTCCATCTGGCGCGCGAACTCGATCTGCTGGTCGCGGATCGCGAACTCGTCCCGCCCTTGCGGCGAGGACAGCAGCCGGCCCTGTTGGTCGACGACAGTGACCTGCTCAGGCCGCAGTTCCGGCACCGAGGAAGCCACCAGGTTCACGATCGAGGTCACCTGTTCGGTCGACAGCCGCCGACCGGTGCGCAACTGCAGGAACACGCTGGCGCTGCCAGGCTGGCGGTCGCGCACGAAGCTCGAGTTGCGTGGCGCCGCGATATGGACGCGCGCGCCCTCGACCTGCTGCAGGCTGGCGATCGTCCGGGCCAGCTCGCTCTCCAGCGCATGCTGGTAGCGCGCGGATTCCATGAATTGGCTGACGCCGAAGCCAGGGTCCTTGGCCATGCTGGCGAAGCCGCCTGACGATGGCAGGCCCTGCCCAGCCAGCAGGAGGCGTGCGTCGTTGACGCGCTCCACAGGCACGGACACCGCGCCAGTGCCACCTTCGAGCCGATAGGGAATGTTGGCGCCGCTGAGCGCCTGGGTCACCGACGCCGTATCGTCCGCCGACAGGTTGCCATACAGCAGGTTGTAGGTCGGGCTCTGCGACCAGAGCACCACGCCGACGCCCACAGCGACCGCGGCGGCAATGCCGACCAGCAGCAGCAGCGGCTTTACGCCAGCACTGACTCTCTGCACGTCCGTCACGTTGGCAGCATCCGCAGCCATCGATCACTCCTCGCTGCCGGTCAGACCGGCATGTTCATGATTTCCTGATACGCATTGACGAGCTTGTTGCGCACTTCCACGGCGGCGCGGAACGAGACGCTCGCTTTCTGCATGTCCAGCATCGTCTGCGCGAGATCGACGCCGGGCTTGCCCTGCTCGAATGCGGTTGCCGACGCGCGCGCCTGCTGCTGAGCCTCATTGACCTTGTCGAGCCCGTTCTTGAGCACCGCAGCGAAGCTGACCTTCGCGGCGTCGCCCGTGGCGGGCTGGAGCGCGGCTACGCCAGACTCCGCGCCGACGCCGGCCCCCGCCTGCGCTCGCAACGCGCGGATCTGGCCCAGCACGCGATCGATCTCCATCTGGCTCATGGTCAGGCCGCCGGAACGTCCACGCCGGCAGCGCGCAGGCGCGCGAGCTTGTAGCGCAGCGTGCGCGGACTGATGCCGAGGTGTTCTGCAATGGCGCGGCGCGTGACCTGCGGCGAGCGCAGCGCCTCCAGCAGTATCTCCTGCTCGGCGCGCTCGAGCGTCCGCGCCAGTGCGCCGCCGCGCGCCCGCGCCGCATCGATCGACGTCGCAGCCGCCACTGCACGCGGCGCCGCCATGGTCTCCGTCTCGATGTGCTCAGCCTCGACGACCGGGCCCTGGCACAGGATCAGCGCGCGCTGCAGCACATTGTCGAGCTCCCGGACATTGCCCGGCCAGGTGTGTACGAGGAGTTCGTGCGCCGCATCCGCGGACAGCGCGGGAATTCGCTCCCCCGGGCGCGTGCGCAGCGACAGCAAATGCATCGCGATCGGCAGGATGTCGTCGCGTCGCTCACGCAGCGGCGTGATCGCCACCGGGAAGACGTTCAAGCGGTAGTAGAGATCCTCTCGGAAGCGCCCAGCCGACACTTCCTCCCGCAGCAGTCGATTGGTCGTCGCCAGCACGCGCACGTCGAGCGGCAGCCAGCCACGCCCACCGAGGCGTTCCACCTCCCGCTCCTGCAGCACCCGCAGCAGCTTGGCCTGCAACCCGAGCGGCATCTCCGAAATCTCATCGAGCAGCAGGGTTCCACCCTGCGCCTGCTCGAACTTGCCGGGGTGAGCGGCGTGCGCCCCCGTGAATGCGCCCTTCTCGTAGCCGAACAGCAGGGCTTCGAGCATGCTCTCCGGGATCGCAGCGCAGTTCACTGCGACGAAGGGCTGCTGCGCGCGCGGCGAGCAACGATGAATGTAGCGCGCGAGCACTTCCTTGCCGGTCCCGGATTCGCCGGATATCAGCACCGTGCAGTCACTGGCGGCAACGCGCCGGCCGAGCTGCATCAGACGTCGCGACTGGTCGGCGACCGCGACAGGCTCCGGGCCATCCGCGCCGACACTGCCGTGGGACGACGCGATGCTATCGATCGAACTGTGCATGGAACTCTCCTGTGGCGAGCGTTTCGCCGTCTGCAGATGAGGAGAGCAAGAACCGTGCCGGTCTGAAATCGCCGCTGCCGCCGTGACGCCGTTCACGCCGCGCGGAAAATGCGCGCTCGCGGCGTCAGATTTCCGTCGCTCCGTCGGCCGCAAAGCCGAACTTGCGCAGCTTCTCGACCAGCGTGGTGCGCCGCAGGCCGAGCAATCGGGCCGCGTGCGCGACCGTGCCGTCCGAGCGCTCGAGGGCCTGGCGAATCAACGCCTCCTCGATCGCATACAGGTGGCTCTTGAGATCGATGCCGCCCTCAGGCAGCTCGACCGCTGCGGCATCCGCTGGCCGCGCCGTTGCTGCATCCGACGATAGCCCCGCCTCCAGCATCGCCAGCGCATCGACTTCGGCGAGCGGCAGGGCCGGCTCGGGCGGCAGGTCGTACTCAGCGGCTTCGAAGCCCGCAGGCCGGTAGCGCTGCGGCAGATCCTGCACCTGCACCCGTCGCCCGGCATGCAGGATGGACAGGCGCTCGATCAGATTGCCGAGTTCGCGTACGTTGCCCGGCCAGGCGTGCGCTTGCAGTGCCGCCAGGGCCGCGGGCGAGAACTCGATGCGGCCGCGTCCCGCGCCCGCGTTCAGATCGATGAAATCCGTGATCAGTGCCGGCAGATCCACGATGCGTTCGCGCAGCGCCGGCATTTCGATCGGAAAGACGTTCAACCGATAGAAGAGATCGCCGCGAAACTGCCCCTTCAGGATCGAATCTTCGAGGTTGCGATGCGTGGCTGCAATGATGCGCACGTCGCAGGAGATCGGCTGATGATTGCCCACCCGCTCGAAAACGCGCTCCTGCAACACGCGCAGCAGCTTGACCTGCATCGGCAAGCTCATGTCGCCGATCTCGTCGAGGAACAGCGTGCCGCCCTCCGCCACCTCGAAGCGTCCCTTGCGCGAGGCGTAGGCGCCGGTGAAGGAGCCTTTCTCGTGGCCGAAGAGCTCGCTTTCGAGGAGATCCGGGGGAATGGCGCCGCAGTTCACGGCGACGAACGGACCGCGACGGCGCGGGCTGGTGTCGTGGATGGCGCGCGCCACCACTTCCTTGCCGGTGCCAGATTCGCCGAGGATCAGGACGCTGGAGTCGTGCGCGGCAACCTGCTGCAACAGGTGGACGACATCGCGGATCGCGCTAGAGGCGCCGGTCGGCAGTCGCACGCCGGGCGGCGACGGATCGCGACCCTGGTTCATCTCACGACGCTCGGACACTGAAACGCATTGGGACATTTGACGGATTTCCGCGTTGCTGTTGCGGAAGATTCTGTCGAGTCGTGCAACCGGGAAATGTGACTGCCGACCGCATGGAGGGGCACTCAAGCGTCAACTTACTCACACTTCATCTCGAATCAGGGTTGCCACGAAAACTCAGGAATTCCCTGTGTTTTAAGGGATTCCCGCAATCGTACCTGTACAAGATCAGCCTCGAAGCGCGACTTAACCGCGCATCGGACGGACATCCGCATTATGAGACCGATCGCGCGAAGTCAGCGGCGCGTGTGGCGAGCGCCGGCAATCTGTCGCCGGTGGCGGCGAAACACGAGCTTCTCGATGTGATCGGCGACCGTTTCGTGCAGGCCCTCGAAGCGCACGTGCATGTGCGCATCTCCCGACCCTTCCGCGACCACGCCTGGCAGTGCCAGCGGCTCAAGCAGCGCATCCCGCAGGTGTATCTCGACGATGCCGCGCGTGCCCGCAACGGGCGCCTCTCCTGAGTGCGCCCACACGATGCCGTGCGGGTTGAACCGGACGGGCACGGCCGGCGGACGCGACTGGCTGCGCGCCACCACATGTCCGACCAGATCCAGCAGCAGATTGATCTTAAGGTCGATCCGCATTATGTCCGCCGCATGGGGCGAGTCTTCGTCTGGCTTCTCGAACTGCCCGTGTTCCTCGAGCGCCGCGCAGGCTTGCAGCAACCGCAGGTTGCGCTCGACCAGACCGGCTTCGACGGCGGCATCCAGCGGCCGCTCCAGCGGCTTGAACGCGACCGCGAGCTGGTCCGCGTAGGCCAGCTCGTTGTGCAGGATCACGGTGTCGATGCCCTCGGTCACGCCTACCTGTCCCCGGCGGCTGCCTCGACCGGCACGATCTGCAGCACGACGCGCTCGGATTCGCTGACCGCGGCGTGCAGCGCTTCGATGCAGGACTGTGCCGGCGCGTCCGGGCGCGGCTCACGCAGCGACTTGAGCAGCCCACGCCGCTCCCGCAGCGTGTCAGGCACGAGCGTCCACGCCTCCGCCTGGACCTGCTCGACGAGTCTCTCGGTGCTGGCCAGGATCCGGCGCGCAACGAACCGTTCGCGAGGCGGCAACGCCGACCGAAGCAGCATCTGTCCCATCAGGGCACCGCCTGCATGCGGCTGCGCTGCTCGACCGGGATGGCCGCCCACGCCCCGCGAATCTCATGCAGCAGCGCCGTGACGCGATCGAGCAGCTCGGGCCGCGTGTCGACATGGGCCTGGAGGATCTCGCGCGACATGTAGTCGTAGAGTCGATCGAGATTATCAGCGATCTGGCTCGAGCCCGGGACGAGCGAGGCGCGCAGTTCGCCGAGGATGCCGAGCGTGCGATTGAGGTGCGCGGTCCGCTCCGACGCGCTGCCGCGCTCGCCGCTGCCGCGTGCTTGCGCAATGCGCATCAACGCGCCGTCGAGCAGCATCAGGATCAAGCCGTGTGGATCTGCCGCCGCGACGCCCCCATGGGTAGCTACCATCTGGTAGGCCGCAAGCGAACTGGACCTGGGTGTTGCCGTCATGATCTGGTCTCCGCAGCCATCACGCTGCAGTTCCAGTAACGGCGACCGGGACGCTAACTTGAGCGTTCAGGCGCGCTCAGGATTGGGACACGTTCGCAAGCTGCTTGGTCAGGAAGCTTGCGGTCGACTGCAGGCTTGTCAGCAACTGATCCATGGCGATGAACTGCTTGGTGTATCGCGCCTTGACGAGCTCCATGCGGGCGTCCAACGCCGCCTGGTCCGCCGCCAGCGACTTCTTGCTCGCCTGCAAGCCGGCCGTCCTGGTCGCCAGCGCGCCCTCCGATGCCAACGCCGAATCGACCACGCGCGCCAGCCGCGCGCCGACGCCGTCCTCGGCGCCGAACAGTCGGGCCGCAGAGCTGAAATCCGCGTCGAGCGCGGCGTTCAGCCGCGCACTGTCGACCCGCAGTTTGCCATCCGCGCCGGTCCTGATGCCGATCGCGGCGAGGCTGTCGTACGGCGCCGCCGCCGACGGCGTGCGCGCCGTCAGCTCACGGCGCAGACTGGATTCGATGCCGCGCAGCATCGCGTCGCCCAGCAGCGGACCGACCGTCTCGGTCGACGGATCGAATTTGCGCAATTCCTGGATCTTGGTCGCGACGTTGTTGTACTCGGTCACGAACTTGTTGATGTTCTCGACCACCTTGGCGCGGTCGTTGGAGACGGTCAGCGCGAACGAAGTGTTGTCGTTCGCGCGCAGCAGATTGATCGTGACGCCCTGGATCGCGTTCTCGATCACGTTGCTCGTCGAGTTGACCATAAATCCGTCGATGACCACCCGCGCATCCTGGGCGGGCGACAGCACCTGCAGGTTCGTCGTGACCCCAGGATCATAGACAAGCTGCGCCAGGCCACCGTCGCCACCGGCCTGGGTCACGCGAATGGCGTTGGCAGAGCCCACCGTGCGGGCCGCCAGGACCAGGCGCGCACCATCAGCGGCCTGGATCACCGATGCCTGCACGCTCGTGTTGGAGGAGCTGGCATTGATCGCGTCTCGGATACCGGCCAACGTGTTGTTGGCGGTGTTGATATCGACGGCAAACGAATTGGTGCCGGAGGTCAGCGTCAGCGTGCCGGTGCCGACTACGGCGCCGCTGCCCGCAAGGAACGCAGCCGAGTTCAGGCGCTGCGCCGTGGCGAGTTGCTCGACCTCGACGTTGTAAGTGCCGTTCGCCGCGCTGGCGGTTGCCGTCGCGGTGAACAGCGTGCGGTCCGCCGATTCAGCCCGCCTGACCTGGAACGAGTCGATCGTCTTCAGGCCGCTCAACGACGATTGCAGCGTGGAAAGCACACCGTTCAATGCGCCCAATGCGCTGATCTTCGAGTCCGCCTGGTTGGTGAGCCGCCGGATCCGCAGTTCACCAGGCGCGCGCTCAGCCGCGACCAGCTGCCCAACCAGCGAATTGATGTCCAGGCCAGAGCCGAGTCCGGGGGAGGCCAGCATCGGTTCACGCCTTCTCTTCGATCAGCACGCGATCGAGCGCGGTCTGGCCACTCTCGAGCGACTTTGCGATCCGCAAGGCCGCTTCGCTCGGGATCTGCCGGATCAGTTCGCCGGTGTCTGAGTCACGAACGCTGACGACGACGCGACCGCTGTCGTCGTCAACACGAAACTGCAGGTTCCTGCCAGAGCTGCGCACGAACTGCTCGATCTGAGCCGTTGCCGCTTCGAGGTCACGCGCCGGCGCGGCGGCCGGGGGCATCGCCGGCTTGGCCGGCTCCGCGACGACTTCTGCCGCTGGCCCGGTGCGCGCGACACGCTCCACCGGTGCGACGCGATTCAGCCCTGCTGCGTTGACGCTCGACATGCTCATGATGCCACCTCAATGCAAAGACCATGACGGACGGCGGCTCCCCTCGGAACCGCCGCCCGCCATTTCGCCTCGGCTCTGAAGAGCCTGGCCACTTTTCGCTCAGCCTGCCATTACCGCAGCAGCGACAGGACGTTCTGCGGCACGGCATTCGCCTGCGACAGAATCGCCACACCCGCCTGCTGCAGGATCTGGGCTCGCGTCAGGGCCGCGGTCTCCGACGCGAAGTCCGCGTCGAGGATGCGGCTGCGGGCGGCCGAAAGGTTCTCGGAAGCCGTCTGCAGCGAGTTGATCGTCTGCGTGAAGCGGTTCTGCACCGCACCGAGGTCGGCACGCAGGTTGTTGGTCGCGGTCAGCGCGGAGTCGACGATGCGGATCGCATCGTTGGCGCCGGCCACCGTGCTGATGTCGATGCTCGACACCGACGACAGCGACGAGGCGTTGGCCGTGGTGGCCGAGAACAGGGCGCCTGCCACTGCGCTCGTCACCGTGTAGCCCGCGCTACCGTTGAACTGGATCATGCCGCCAACCGTGGCCGAGTCCGTCGTCGCCGTGGCCGACGTCAGCGCAACCGCCGCACCGCTGGTGGCGTCCGTGAACGGGTTGTAGCCCTGCAGCGACGCCGTGCCGCCGCCCGTGTTGCTGTAGTTCTCGATGCCGACGTCATAGCCCTCGGCGCTCGTGAACGTCAGCGTCGCACCGTTGGCCGAGGCCGTGATGCCCGTGGACGCCGACTGCGCATTGATGGCCGTCGCGAGGGCCGACACGTCCGAACCGGTCACCGTGGCAGAGATCGCGATACCCGACGTGTTCTGTCCGTACAGGTTGAACGCGACCGTGCCGGCGTTCATGCCGCTCAGCGTCGCCTTGGTCTGCGCGAAGGCCGTGACGCCCGTCGACTGACCCGTGGAGCTGACGGCGCTGTTGACGCGGTCGGCAATCGCCTTGGCCGATTCACCGGCCGCACCCGGGGTCACCGTCACCGAGGTGCCATTGCCCGAGATCGTCAGCACTTCGGTCGTCAGCACGCTGTTCGGCGAAGCCGCGCGATCCGCGGCGAGCGCCGTGGCGGTGGCATTGTCGCCGGTGGTGCGCAGGCGGAAGTTGCCGATGTCCGTGCCGCGCACCGAGCCGATCGACAGCTGAATGGTCTGGTTCGCGTTGGCGCCGACCTGGAACTGCGCGCCGGTCAGCGAGCCGTCCAGCACCCTCTGGCCGTTGAAGTTAGTCGTCGTCGCGATGCGCGCGACTTCCTGCTGCAGCTGCGACACTTCGCGCTGCAGGGACTGGCGGTCCGACGAGCTGTTGGTGCTGTTGGCCGCCTGCACTGACAGCTCACGCATGCGCTGCAGCAGGTCGCCGACCGTGCTCAAGCCGCCTTCGGCCGTCTGCGACATCGAGATGCCGTCGCTGGCGTTACGGGCTGCCTGATTCAGGCCGCGGATCTGGGTGGTGAGGCGTTCGCTGATCGCGAGGCCTGCCGCGTCGTCCTTGGCGCTGTTGATGCGCAGACCCGAGGACAAGCGCTGCAGGGCCGTCGCCAGCGAACCGCCGGACGTCGACAGATTGCGCTGGGCATTCAGCGACATCACGTTGGTGTTGATGACTTGGGACATGGAGCAAACTCCTGAATTTTAGGCGCGCCCCGGACCACCCGGTGCGCTGGCTGTTTCAAGATCGGCGCGTAGCACTGGCCTATCTCTGAGCCCTGTATCGGGTCGCTACGCGGTAACTTGAGACCGGCCCCTGCTTGCCGCGCAATTTGCGATCGGCATCACAGGTAATTAAAGAGCGACAGGTTCGCCAGGCGCGTGTACGACTGCTGTGCAGCCTGCAGCGCCACGAGCTGCGAGTTCATCCGCGTGATCGCCTCGGCGTAGTCGATGTCGCGCAGGTCGGAAATCACCTTCTGCGCCTCGACAGAGAGCAACTCACGCGCGTTCGACGACGAGTCGATCGTATTGAGGCGGGATCCGATCTCCGCCCTGACGCCCGACAGATGATCGATGCCGGTCGTCAGCTGCTGGAGCAGCGTGCCCATGCGGGAACTGAACTGTGCGCGGGCCGCAGGCGTCGCGCCGCCTGCATTCACTGCGTCGATCAGGCGTTTCGCAGTGTCGAACAGGCTCTCGGTCGACGCTGCGTTGACCTCGAAGGAATCGCCAGTGGCGGGTGCGCCAGCGATCGTCAGGGACACGCCATTGAACGTGATCGCGGCGCCTGCGATGTAGGGACCGCTCGTTACCAAGGC
>CAZPJE010000158.1:0-2365 GCA_964586725.1 uncultured Steroidobacteraceae bacterium
CGTTGCGTTCGACGAACGGTTGTCCGCCCACCTGGATCTGGTTCGACTGCGTCGCCGAGTTCGCGAAGCCCGACAGGTTGACCTCGTCGAACAGGTTGAAGACGTCGGCCGACACTTCGACCGTGCCCGGTCCGGCGGCGATGTTCCAGCGCAGGCCGAGGTCGACGACGCTGGACCACGGCAGGCGACCGCTGTTGCGCGCGACGCCGGGCGCGCGATCCGAGTTGCCAAGGTAGGCGCTCGAGAACGACGCGCCATCGCCGTTCAGGTCGGTGGTGCCGAAGATCGAGGTGTCGGGGATCAGGTTGATCGGCTGGCCGGACTGGAACAGGCCGGCGAGCGTCACCGTGACCGACGGCGCTGGATGCAGGTACAGCACGGTCGACAGTGCGTGGCGGCGATCGTTGATCGACGGACCCCATTCGGCAGCGAACTCGTTCGAGTTCGAGGCGCGGAAATTCAGGTCGTCGGTGTCGTTGTCGAGCCGGGACAGCGTGTAGGACAGGCGCAGCGCGTACTCGAGCACCCCGTCGCCGGCCGGTGCGCGGGCGCGCTCCAGCGACAGGTTCAGCGCGCGATAGCGCGACTCGCCGGCGGTCTCCGTCATGACGATCTGGCGCGCGCCGCCGGCGACCGCGGCGACCGGCCGCGTCGCATCGGCGGCGGCCTGCGAACGCACGAGGCCCAGGCTCTGCGCGAGCGTCACGCGGGCCGCGTCGCTCGGGAGCGCGCGCAGCGCCGCGATGTTCGCGGCAGTCAGGTTGGCGAGGTTCGGCGTGAACGGCGTCGGCGCGTTCAGATCGCGCAGCCGCAGCAGGCGTCGCCCTTCGGTCGCGATCACGTCCGCGCCGGCGCGCCAGACCTCGCTGAACTGCCATTGCAGGCCCAGCGAAGACTGCACCGCATACGGGCTGTCGAGGCCGTTGGGGTTGCGGATGCGGCGCTCGTTCGACGACGCCGTCGCGCGCAGGTTGGCCGCCGTCGCCGGCGTCGGGCAGTTCAGGTAACCGCCGGGGCAGGCCGGATTGACGACCAGGTTGCCATCGAACGTGACGCGCTCGATGTCAGTCGACGCAGGCAGCCGGCCGGCTGCGACCAGCGCGGCGAGCTGGCCGCGAAAGGCCGCGGCCGTCGTGTTCTGTTGCAGGGCGTCGGAGGCGATCGTGTACGGGATCTTCTCGTAGAACAGGCCGACGCCGCCGCGCAGCGACCAGTCGGGAGCGAGGCGCCAGTTCACGGCCAGGCGCGGCGCGATGTTGTCGGTGTCGCCGGAGTCCGCGCCCGCGCGGGTCAGCGTGTCGTAATCCCAGCGCAGGCCGAGCGTTGTCGTCAGCGTCGGCGACAGCGTGACCTGGTCCTCGACGTACAACGCGTACTGCGTCTGCGTCTCGCCGAAGGTCGCGGGTCGCAGCTCGACGCCGTAGTCGAGCACGGCAGCCGTCGAAGGGATGTCGCGCGGCGCGAGCGCGGCGCCGCGGTTCAGCGCGCGAACGGAAGCGAGTTCCGCGGGCGTCAGGCGCACGCGATAGTTGCCGTCGGCATTGCCGCCGCCTGCGAGTTCGAACTGCGAGCGCAGCACGTCGACACCGAACTTCCAGCGGTGCTGGCCGCGATCGAGGCTGAACTTCTGCTGCAGCTGCAGGCTGCGCTCGAGGTCGTTGAACACGTAACCCGGATGGCCGAGCACCGCGGCGGTCAGGCCGCTCGCATCCTCGACCACCACCTGCGGGCCCGGACCGCCGAGCGCGCGGCCGTAGTCCCAGCGGAAGCGGCTCGCAGCCAGTTGCGTCTGGGCCGTGAAGGCGCCGGCGTCGTAGACCGCGGACGCGGCCACCAGCAGCGAGCGCCGATCCTGTGCGGAGCCGGCCGACGGAAAGGTCGCGCCGCCATCGAGCCCGCCGCCCTGGCGCTCGATCGTGACATCGCCGGCGTTCACGCGCAGCGCGACACGCCAGGCGTCGCTGAGCACGTGATCGAGCTTCGCCGCCAGCAGCAGGCTCGTGTTCTCGCCCGGCACCGTCGCGGCAACGCCGAGCGCGGGCGAGACGAGGCGGTTGTCCTTGCGATCGCGGGTGTACTCGGCATTCACGTGGAAGAAAGTGCGATCGGGTTGCAGCGCGCCGCCGACACCGAAGCCGTACTGGTCGCGCTGGAAGCCGTCGCGCAGCGTGTTGCCCGTCAGGTCGCGCAGCGGGTAGGGCGAAGACGAATCGAGCGGCTGGCCGGGCCTCATCAGGTAGAACACTTCGCCGGCGAGTTCATTGCTGCCGCTGCGCGAGGTGACGTTGACGACGCCATTGCCGGTGCGGCCGTACTCGACCGAATACGACGACGCGAGCACCGCGACGTCGCGCGCCGCGCCGCT
>CAZPJE010000159.1:0-1550 GCA_964586725.1 uncultured Steroidobacteraceae bacterium
TCGAAGGGCTACTTCCTGCTGGTGTCGGAGCCGGATGATCCGGAGCGCCTGCGGCAGGCGTTGATGGTTACGGCTGCGGCGCTGCCTTTGCCGAAACCCAGGCAGCCGAGTCCGAAGAAGAAGGCGAAGAAAAAGCGCAAGACCGTTCGCGCGAAGCGCTGATCAGTCGCGCGCCGTAACGGGTTCGGCCCTCGGCATCCAGTCTTTGGGCGGATCTAGCGCTACCTTGAGGTTTGTCAGCACCGCCCGCCTTGCATCTTCCTCGCGAGCGTGGCTGCGCAGTGCGGCGAGCAGTTCTGCCGGAACCCTGTCGAGGCGCCAGGGTGTCATGGCGCCGTTGAGACCCTCGTTGTACCAATCGAGGCGGCGTCGCAGCTCGGTTGCGGCTGCTGCCTGCGCCGATCCGCGCAGCGAACGGAGCAAGATCTGGTTCGCGGCGAATGACTGCAAGACCATTGTGTCCGAGCGCAACAGTGTTGCGTACATCCGCAGGCAGTTCGCGCGGCGCGCTGCAGAAGGTGCTCGTTCGTTGCAGGCCGTGGCGATGTCTCGCATCGCTGCTGTGGTGTAGAGACTGCTGCCATCCATGGCAACGAACAACCATTCCCTCGATTCCCCCGCGCGCTGGAGCTGGGGCTCTGCGGGCAAGCGCGTCCGTGTCAACGCATCAACGGCTGCGACGAGGTAGCCATTGAAGTAGACGTTGAACGATTGCGCGTCCGCGAGTGCGGCCAACGCCGCGTCGATCCTGGCTGCGTCGTCGCTCAGCATTGCCGCACGCAGCGGCGCCCAATCCGCGATACCGTTACCGGGGTCGATGCGCCTGACGTGTGCGGCAGCCTCGGCGGCGTCGCAGGCCTCGGCTGCAAGGCAGGCTTGCAGCCACAGCGCGGCGACGGCAGGTCGCTCTGGTGCGGCCTTCGCGGCAGCGTTGAGTGCGTCGAGTGCGATCGCGTCCGGATGATCGCGTGGCTCGGTGACCGAGCGGCGCAGCAAAGCGAGCGCCACCAGCGAGTCGGTATCGCCATGTGCCTTGAGAGCGGCGGTCAGCCGGGATTGCGAGGCGGCGTAGTCTTCCGCGTACTGAGATTGGGGCTGCGTTGTCGCGCAGCCGCTCATTGCGGTCAATGCCGCCAATGCAGACAGAACCAGGAAGCTCGGCATGAGGCGCATCAGCAACCCCTCGCTTCGTTGTGTCCGGGAGTGTAGCCGGCCGACTGCAAGCTTGATACAAGCCTATCCGTCAGCCCGCTAGAATCGGTGACCTATGCCAAAGGGACGCCCATGAGCTGGTACATCGTCGTCGCGCGCAAGCGCCGCGGGCCGCTGAGCACCGCGCAGCTCTCAGAGGAGCTGCAAGCCGGCAAGGTGCCACTCGACGCCTGGGCCTGGACTGAGGGCATGGACGAATGGGTGCCCGCGGGGGAGATCCGGGAGTTGCGGCCGCGGCCGGTCGTGCAGCGCGTGGTGCCGCAGCCGGAGCTGGAGCGCGCGCCGCGTCCGGCGGTGAACGCGCCGCAACCTGCATCGCCTGGCGCTGCAAAGACTGC
>CAZPJE010000160.1:0-8920 GCA_964586725.1 uncultured Steroidobacteraceae bacterium
ACCACAGTACGCAGAATCGTATTCAAATTCTCCCGCACGTTCGACCTTGAGCAGGCCGAGTGGCTTGGCGCCGAGGCGGTGCACATGCGCATGATGATGCATGGTGGGACGCTGGACAAGTTCAAGCTTCCGATCGACGCCTACGCGGCGAACATGAACCTGGCTGGGTCTTGCGGAAACGCGACGTCGATAGTGTTCGGAGTCGCGGCCGAGGCCAGCATGGCGAGCGGAGAGGAACCGAAGCCAATGCTTGCGCTGACGTTCGAGGCGCATCCAGATGCGAAGCTTCTGAGCTTCGTGGCCGCAAGCATGAAGGAGTGGGTGGACGTCGAGCTGCAGGGATTGCAACAGGAGTCGGCGGTGCTGACCGCAGAGAAGGAAAGAGCGTGAAACGCTTTCAGCACACGGTCACGGCGACGCTAGGCCTCTACTGCGACAAGCATCTGTGCAGGAGCTGCCAATATCTATTGGTAGGTCCATTCTGCCTGCTGTTTACCAAAGGACTGAGCCAGACGAAGGTCTTTAGATACGCGCGCCGTCTGCCTGAGTGCAAAGCAGCGGAGATGAAGAAGCCATGAGCGGCGGAAGCTGGGATTACGTCAGCAGCAGGTTCCGCGAAGTCGGAGAACGGTTGGTAATTGATTCGGAAGCTAACCGACGCGCGCTAGGAAGCCTCGTGCTTAAAGTGGCCGAGGCGCTACACGAAATCGAGTGGGTGGACTCTGGCGACTGCATGCCTGGGAAAGAGAACGCTGCCATCAACGAGGCGCTTGGCGCAAATGCAGACGCGCTCATCTTGGCCGAGGCCGTTGCTGAGGCAAAGGCATGCTGGGAGAAGTTGGCCGAGGCAATCGTGCAGGCGGAGGCGAAGAAGCCATGAGCGAGATTCGCATGATCGAGATTCCCGCCGAATCTATGGCCACTATTTGGTACGCGGGCTACGCGGCGGCCGAGGCTGACATCGAGGTCGCTGGGCGCAAGTCGAAGGCAATCACGCTGCTGGGTTTTGTGTCGCAAATCGCGGCGAAGCATCACCGCGCGCTGTGGGGCTCACTGTGGCTCGAAACGGAGAAAAGGAGCGAGGACAAGTGAACACTTTGAAGAAATCGAACAGTCCGAGCAAGCCGAACGGCGAGACAGCGTTAGGATGGGACTACGTGATCACCAGGGAACCCTGTGCATCATGTGGCAGACAGACCAGGTGGCGGTGGGACTCCGGCGTAAAGTACGGAACCATTCCGATTTGCAACCGCTGCGGGAGTTGGAGCGTCGAAGCGGTCCTCAAGCAGGTAGAGGCGCGCATCGCAGAGAAGCGCACCAAGAGCAAGCCGAAGCGCAAGCGGAAGCCGTTCGCGCGGTGGATGGCTAGCATGAACCAATTGTTCTATAGAGGCAGTTGCGTTGGCGTGATGCTTTTCCCGCGCGGGATAACCACCGCGGATCAGGTAGCGAGCGCTCTCAACAAACACCGCGTGACGCTGAAGGTGCGGCCATGACCCCGACGGAGCGCAAGGAGCAGGCCAAAGACGCAATTGGGGCGGTGCTATTGGATCGATTGCTTCCAGCCATCGACGCCTACGCCGACGCGTGCGTTGCCGAAGCGCTGGCTGATGCGCTGGCTAAGACCGTGGCGTCCATCGTTCGCGAATCAAACACTGCGGTGAAGTCCATTCCAACACCAAGCGACGCGATCAAGGGCATGGAGATTGTGCAGAAATGACGACACGGAACAAGTGCAGCGATTGCGCCAGCTCGCAAAAGTGCCAGGGGCTGCTTGGTTCGAGCTACAGGGAAGCCGGCCCGTGCGATTGGGCGCCGTCGCGATTCGTGCAGGTGACATCTCGGCAAATGACAACCGAGCAAAAGCTGGAAACCCTGGAGCGAGCGGAGCGGTGGGCGAGGACGTGCGCAAGCACGACGGCAGAAGAGGCTGGCACTGAGGCCGCTGCGCTGGGTTGTCGGCTTCTGGCGCTTATAGCCGCCGAGCTTGATCGCCTACGCGCCACAGTCGCGCGGCTCGAAGCGGAGCTTGCCAAGGCAAAGGGGGAAGCGTGACGTTCTGGCAATGGGCAAACGAGCACGAAGTGATTTTCCTGTTCGCGCTTTGGCTCTGCACTTCGCTCGTCTTCAAATCATGGAACAGGTTTCTTCGGTCGCGCAACATTCGCGCGCAAGGGTGGCCAAAGCCGCCACTGGACGGGGACGGGGACATCATCACGGAGGATCGCTCATGACCGCCAAGTCACGTCGCGAGCAAGGCCTACACGCCGACCTGTGCCGACAGTGCGCAACGGGCTGGGTGCCCGGCTCGCTGAAGCTGTTCGACCCGCGCCGCTACGGCTGCCACGCAAAGAAAGCGGCTGGTTTGCGCACCGGGGATGAACCGCCACCCACGAGGCGAGCCGGCGAGAAGTGGGTCGACCACGGCGTGCTACGGGCGAAGCGTGCGGCGATGTCGCGGGCGAGGGCGGCGATGATGACGCCGAGGGTGCCGTCGTGTTGAAGCTGGTAGCGCGACTGCGCCGGTATTTGTGTCGAGTTTTCGGGCACAGATGGACCAAGTGGGAGGGTGGATACTCATGTGTGTTCAAATGCATGTTCGCGGCTCGCACGTGCAATTGCTGCAAGGCGTTCGAGATTCGAGGTGTGGAATGATTCGCGCTTTTACGCGTGTATTCGGCCGGCTCAAGTGTCGGCTCGGCTTGCACGAATGGGACGAACTAGCGAACGTCCTGAGCGTGGAGAGTGACGAGGTGGAGTATTGCAAGCGGTGTCACCAATGGAGGTGGTTATGATTCGCACACTCGTTTGCATCGCCATCGGCACCGCGCTCTGCCTGACGGCGACGTGCGGGCCGGCGCGGGCCGCTGAGCCAGTGGACGCCGCGATCGTTTGCCGTGTGCAAAATTCGCTACGGTGGTCCCTGCCAGCCTGGAAGCTGAAGCGCTGCCAGGAGGTGGCCGCCGCGCTGTCTGTGCTGCCCGAGCCGGTGACCATGCTGGCGGTCGCCGCGAATGAGTCAGGCATGCGAGCCGATGCGATACGCAAGGGCGGGCCTGGAGTGTGGGACGTGGGACTGCTTGGCATTCGTTGCCACGTGATCAACGGCAAGTGCATCAACGGCCCGGCGAGGGGCTACACCGTGGCGCAGCTCATGGACCCGGCTACAAACGTGAGGGTCGCTCACGTGTTGGCGACGCTCAAAGGCCCGCGCTGGCTGCACAGGTGGAACGGCGACCCCGGCTACGCGGCGAGGATTGCCGTGCTGGCGGCTGCGATACGTGGCGAACGAGTGGAGGTCACGGGCACGGGAGCGAAGTGGGCGCGGATTCGAGCGATGGTCGCGCGGATTGCGCGAGTGGTGAGCAACGAAAGGAAGAGCTGAGACGATGAGTGAAAAGCGACAGCGAGCCATAGCCAAGCGGTTGAAGCGGAAGCCGGCGCGCATGCGCGAAAAGGCTAGGCGGCGCAAGGAAGCGTGGAAGGCCAGGCACCGGCCAGAGATGACGTTCGAGCAATTCGCGGAGGCCATGGAACGGACGGGGCAACTGTCTGGGCATCAAAAGTGAAGGAGCAAGGACGATGATCATCAGGCTGAGCATGAGGGTGACGTTCTACAACCAGGAGGACTGGTATAGGGCCGCAGACCGTTACATCGAATGGAAACACAAGCGCACCTGGCGCGTCCTGTGGCTACTGTGCGTTCCGTTGCTGGCGTGGGTTATCAAAGATGAAAGGGTTGAATGACGATGAGCGATCGAAACATTGGATGGGCGCATTGTGGTGAGACGTGGCCAATGGAGTGGGGTTTCTGCGCAATGTGCGGCGTGGAGCGGCCGGGGGAGAAACCCGAAGTCAGCGAGGAGGACGCACTGGCGTTGATAGTGGTGAACGCAAGCCGCGAGGCAGGCAGGCAAGCGCACGTGGGCTCGTTGAGCTGCTGTTCTGGGCCTGTGGTCGCAGCCGCGCGGTTCGTCGCCCGTAGAGCCCGCGAGCTGCTTGGGAAGGAGGCGGCGAAGCTGCGGAAGGAGCTGGAGTCTGCCAGGACCGAACGCGACGATGGACTTTTGCGGCTGGGTGATTGCCGGCGCGCGAGAGCTGGGCTGGAAGCTGAAATCGCCGAGCACAAGCAGCGACTAGCCGATCATGAGGCGTCGCGGAGGGTCAGGCTCGAAGAAGCTGCGGCACTGCAACGGCGGATTGCTGAGCTGGCAGTGGAGACGGAGAAGCTGCGGGCGGAGCGCGATGCCGCACGAGTCGAGCGAACCGAGGCGCGCGGGTTGCTGGATGCGAAGATTGCGGAATGCGAGGAGATGAAGCGCAAGCTGGAAACAGAAAAACAGAGACGGGCGGGATACGAGAAAGAAGTGGGAGAGCTGGCCAAGTTTCTTCTTTGGGATTACTCGCTAATCTCGTGGAGCATGATTTTGTCGCCGTGCCAAAGGGCTATTCAAGTGATTCGCGAGCTGCATGAGGATAGGCGTCAGGGCGACGTGAGCGGGCTGCCGGCGGTAGGGGATACGGTAGAGATCGGCAGGCCGATGCCGCTTCCAAGTTTCGGCGATTCGCAGGCGTGGACTTATGTTGGCTACACCTCGGTAGTCGAGGCGCCGTCTATGATGCTGGCGACTGGCAAAGTGTTCCTCGCTGACGAAGGCAAGCAGTGGCGGCGCCGAGTGCAGCCCAGTTCCGCCCCCACGCCAGACGGTGCGGACGACACCGCCGCAGTGTGCCCGGGCTGCCGCCGGCTCGGCGTTTGTGCCATTCACGACGGGCGAGGGCACAAAGGAACCATGGGGGAAGCCGGTTCCGCTTTACCCACAACTGCGACGCCACCAGCGGAATCGACTGCGGGCGAACTGCCGAAGATGGCGCGGCTGGGCCTAGCGTTGGTGACCAGCACTGGCATCGATCCTGAATTTCGCGAAGCGTGCATGAAGCTGGCGCGGCTCGACGCCATCGACTACGCCGAGGCTGTCACGCGGGAGCTGAAGCAGGCGGCCCGGCCAAGTCCGAGCGCGTGCCCGCGGTGCGGAATGACGTTTATCACGGGTTTCACATGCATGTGCGGCCGGACGCGCTGAAACAGCGTAGCGAACAGAAAACAAACAACGAAAGGACAGAATTCATGACACAAGCAAAAGTCGTTACACTTGCATCCGCAATCCTAGCAGTGCTGGCAGTTCATCCGGCAGCTCACTCCGAAACGATGCAACCCACTCCGCAATTAGGGTTCACGCTCGGACAGAACTGGACCTGCCAGCCAGCCACAGCCGCGGGCCTGCAGTTGAACCTGAAGACCGGAAACTACCAGCGGATTGCTTTTTTCGAAGGCTTCGGATGCACCTACCGCGGATATTCCCAGGCTCTTGGTGTTGCCGGGTACGTCGGGTATGGAATCGCCAAGGACGCGCCGAATGCATACCAGGGAGCGCTGCTGTTCTCCTACTCCGACGTGCTGGCCATCGGGCCCGGGGTGCAGGCGTACAAGGATCCGGTGGACTTGCGCTGGATCACGCAGGGGACGTTGACCCTGGTGATCAATTACAACCTCGGAGCGTCGCCGGCCTACCTCGACAAGGCGCTGAAAACGCAGGAGACACAACTCAATTCGGCAAGGCCGTGACCAGGTGCTCTTCGTGGGCATAGACCCTGGGTTGCATGGTGCCGTCGCATTGATCGACGGACAGCGGACACGCGTCGAGATGCACGACTGCCCCCTGACCACGGATGGGAAGTACGACAAGCTCGCCATGGCAGCGATGATTCGACGGGCACTTGACATCGCCGGTGGCAAGCCGGAGCTGCTACACGTCACGCTGGAGGGCAACCACGCCGCACCACAGGCGGGGCGCTGCAAGCACCGGCCGGGCGTGAAGGTATTCGAGCGCGGGTCGGTCGCAAGCTTCGCGCTGGGGCGAGGCGGCGCACTTTGGGAGGGAATCCTAGCCGCACTCGGGATCGAGCCGGCCATGCCGAGCCCCGAGGCGTGGAAGCCGAAGATGCTCGCCGGCTTGCCCAAGGGAAAGGCGTCAAGCGTCCAGCAGGTTATCCGGCTATTCCCGTCGGCGGAGGTGCGCATGCAGCTCTACGGGCCTAACGGAGGAATTCGCGACGGCAAGGCCGAAGCGGTGCTGCTAGCCGAGCTTGGGCGGAGGGAGTGGAAGCTCGGAGGTATGCGGAATGCTTGACATATGTCGCGGAGCGCTTAAACTTGGGGTCATGGGTCACAATTATGGACACTACAAACCGCCGCGAAAACTGGAGTTGGGTACAGGATAGAACCTGCAAGTGTGGGCAGCCGGGCTGCGCTCAGGCGCAAGCGGCTATTCGGAAGCGACGGCTTCGCATCGTGGAGGCTCAAGAGACGGTTTTCGAGGAGGGCACGCGGCCACAGGGTGTGAGACGCCCGCTGCTACTTCGCCAGACCCAAGAGATGCAAGCCTGCGCTTGACGTGGCGCCCAGATACGGCAGAATAGATCCTGCTTCTTCAGGTTGCCTTGTTGGTGGAGCCCCTCTTGCCTGGTCCGTGAGAGGGGCTCAAGTTTTATTTTGCCCAAGTGTCGCCTTTTTCTTGCATTCGTCCAGGGGCGTGGCATCATGTTTACATGGTCAACACGACAACGGCACGGACACTGACGACGGTGCAACTGTTCGGCGCCTGCAAAGACATTCGCGAAACCATCGAGATTCAAGAGCTTTGGGTGCGCAGACAGCCCGGGGCGTGCCCAAAGCTGGGCGCTTACTGGGACGAGATGGCCGTGGTGTTGACGGAACTCAAGCGGCGCGGCGCCCTGTAGGATAGATCGCAATGTCGAGCTATGGAGCGCGCCAGGGTCTTC
Organism: uncultured Steroidobacteraceae bacterium; assembly: GCA_964586725.1. Lineage (GTDB taxonomy): Bacteria > Pseudomonadota > Gammaproteobacteria > Steroidobacterales > Steroidobacteraceae > UBA964. The sequence continues at coordinate 6,844 of CAZPJE010000160.1, forward strand.
CTGGCTATGACAAGTTCCGAACCGGCCTGACCTTTCAGGACGCCTACCACATGCTGTGGGTGGACTCCGACAACCAGGACGACTGGAAGCGCAAGTCGTGGGGACAGATCCTTCGGGTGCTGCACAAGATCAAAATGGAAATGTACGAGCAGGCCACTGCGCACTCCGAGGACATTTCCGGGCTCACGCACTTGGACGACTACCCGCGGGACTGGGACGACGTGGCGCCAGACGCCGAAGCGCTCGCCGTCGCAGTGATGCAAGAAGAGATCGAACCGGAACAGCCGCAGGAACTCGTCAAAAGGAGGACACGGAAGATGACCGCAGTCGAAGCAATCGAGGCCGCCACAATCCCGACAGTGGTAAACGCAGCACTACAAGCAGAGGCTCAGAAGGTGCGCCGGGCAGCCATACAGGCGCTTATGCGCGAGATCGCGATCAAAGGGCGGACCGTACTGGTAGACCGCGGTTCGAAGTGCGGCGGGCACGTGGTTGGGTTCCCAGGCGAGCCCTGCTTTTCCCCAGGCGAGCACGATCACGCACAATGCCCCACGTGTACTCGCAACCGTGCGGCTGAAGGTAGGATGGGGCAAATCATTCTCGCTGCATTCCCGGGCCTTGCCGCCTCGAGCGCGGAAGCCGGGCGAGACGCTCTCTTCCGAGTAGAAGCCAGGTGTGTAACTGCCCACCCGCATAACGCGCCGTGAATTATCTTTCAGGCCACTGTCGATTTTTCTTGCAACCGTCCGGGCGCGGTTCATACTCTGATCATCAACCAACGGGACCAGCCACCAAGGAGACCGACGATGACGACCACGACAGACACCACCACATTGCAAACTGGCGACACGGTGAAAGTGCTGCCTCCGCGCTCCAAGAACTCACCGGCCGACATCTACACTGGCATGGTGGCCACGTTCGTGGAGGCTTCCGGGGCGGACTGCCTCGTGGAGAACGATAAGCACGCCGTGTGGGTTTCGAAGTACCGGCTGTCCATCCTCTAACCGCAGACCAACGAGGAGACCACTCATGTTGACCATCGACAAGATCAAGAAGATCGCCAAGCGCCAGTTCGAGACCAAGGCGCGGAAGTTCCGCGTCGTCGCCCGAGCCACCTACCAGATGGCAAACTACTGGGACGGCGGCTCGCGAGAATATTGCGTTGCCCTGAACCTTGCGACAGGCGAGACCCGTGTCCCGGATTTCGCCACCACCAACCCGCTGGAAGGTCCGCGTTCTGCAGCTCACGCCGAGTTCGCCATCCCGGCCGGGTTTGGAATTCTCGCCCACAGCATCTACTGCGGCAAGGACTGCGGGATCACACTCTACGTCTCCGCTGACACCGAGCGCACCCTGACTGCGGGACCGAGTGACCTACGCAGCACTGTCGAGGTCCCCGCGATTTCGATGGCCGAGCTCGTGGAGCAGCGATCGTGAGCCGCCACTACCACACCTGCCCCGCTTGCCGCGGAATTGGAAGTTCACAGTTACCCCTAACCGCCGATGAGATACTGGCGAAGCTGCTTGCTCGGGGCACGCGCCCACTGCTGCGCAAGATGCCACTGCGAACCACGAAGATCGCGAAGTGCCCACCCTGCCGAGGCAGCGGCAGGATTGAAATCGTCTGGCAATGACCGAATGAGAGGATCCCACCATGCCCACGACACCACCTACCCCGACCCACTACGAAGTGATCGAGTTCTACGGCACCGGCGATCCGTACTTCGGAGGCAGGGCCGATGATCGGCCACTGTGCATTGACGGCCAGTTCTCGCGGATGTACGTGCAGCATCTCACCGCGCACTTTGCCAGCGAGTCAGAAGCCCAGCGGGCCGCAGCCAAGGCGGACAAGCGAACAGGCGGGAGAATCGGAATAATCCGCTGCTACGCACCGGAGCGCGTTTGACCGCGTAACTATTTTTCTTGCAAACGTCCGGCGCCCTGCTACAATCAAATCATCGACCACCAACAAGGATCAAGACCATGACCACCGCGACCTACAGCCCGAGCGACAACAAGATTCGCATCTACCCCGAAACCCGCCTGGACGCCGAGACCTACAAGCGCGTTCGCGACG
>CAZPJE010000161.1:0-16545 GCA_964586725.1 uncultured Steroidobacteraceae bacterium
TGGCGGGCATCGTCTTGCAGTCCTTTGCCGGGCGGTGACCGGCATTTTAGAGCAGGTGGGCTGCAGGCGCGATGCGACGCATCGCCCAAGCCGGCCACGCCCGCCGTGCCAAGGCCGTCCGGACCAGTTATCCTCGTGAAATGACTGCAGAAAACACGCTTCGCACCAGTGATGCCCTGCGCAACGTCCGTTATGAGATCCGCGGCAAGCTCGCGCGCCGGGCGCAGGAACTCGGGCGCATGGGTTACGAGATCATCTCGCTGAACATCGGCAACCCGGCCTTGTTCGGCTTCCGTACGCCAGAGACAATGCGGCTCGCCGTCATCGAGAATTTCGCCGACAGCGAGGGCTACTGCCACCAGCGCGGCATTTTCCCGGCACGCGAGGCTGTTGTCATGCAACAGCAGGCGCGCGGCGTGCAGGGCGTGAGCGCGGACGAGGTGTTCATCGGCAACGGCGTCAGCGAGCTGATCGACCTGACGCTGCGCGCGTTGCTGAACGACGGCGACGAAGTGCTGGTGCCGAGCCCGGATTACCCGTTGTGGACGGCAGCCGTGAACCTCAATCGCGGCCGCGCCGTGCACTATCCCTGCCACCCCGAGAACGAATTCGTGCCCGACCCGGCCGAGATCGAGGCCTTGATCACGCCGCGCACCCGCGCCATCGTGGTCATCAATCCCAACAATCCCACCGGCGCCGTTTACCCGCGCGATGTTCTCGAGCGCATCGCGCGCCTCGCGGAGCGGCGCGGCCTCGTGCTGCTGTGCGACGAGATCTACGACCAGATCCTGTATGACGGCGCCGAATTCGTGCCGATGGCGACGCTGGTCCACGACACGGTCTGCGTCACGATGTCCGGGCTGTCCAAGGTCTATCGCGCCTGCGGGTACCGGGTCGGCTGGAGCGTCGTGTCTGGCAAGCTGCGCGGCGCGCAGGATTTCCTCTCGGCCCTGGAACTGCTGGCGTCGCTGCGCCTGTGCGCCAACGTGCCCGGCCAATGGGCGGTGCAGACGGCGCTCGGCGGCTACCAGAGCATTCGCGAGCTCGTCACGCCGGGCGGGCGTCTGTATGAGTCGCGCAAGGTCATCGTCGATTCGATCGCGGCCAGCCCGTACCTGCAGCTGCGCGCGCCGCGCGGCGCGATGTACGCCTTTCCGGGTATCGATGCGGCGGTCCTGCCGGATTTCGACGACCAGGCGTTTGCGCTCGATCTGCTCGAGCAGAAGCACGTGCTGGTCGCGCCGGGCGTCAGCTTCAACGTGCCGTATCGATCCCATTTCCGGATCACCAATCTGCCCGATGCCGCAACGCTGCGCGTCGTGTTCCAGCGCATCGATGAGTTGCTCGGCGAGTATCGCTCGGGCGCGCGACCGCTGACCCGCGGCCGCGTCGTCGACGCGCAGTCCCGCTTCAGCGACACCCAGGTGCGCGCCAGCAAGCCCTGAGCACGCGATGTCGCTGCCTGACGCCATCGTCGCAGCGCTCGAGGCCGGGCACAGTCTCGTCACGCCGAGCCCGCAGCGCGCTGTTGCGCTGCGCGAGGCGTGGGCACGCCGCCAGGTCGCGGCGGGTCGGCGCGTCTGGGCGACGCCCGACGTGCTGCACTTCGACGCCTGGGTCGAGCGCGCGCTGGACGCGGCCCCGGACGTTCCCGGCACTGCCAGGAGGCTGTTGTCGCCGGTCGAACAGCAGCTCGCGTGGCGCGCGGCCGCGAACGCCGTCATCGACGTAGAGGCTGCCGAGTTGCTCGGTGCCTCGCGGCTCGCGGACTCGCTGCGCCGCGCCGATGCCCTGGTGCGCAGTCACGCGATTCACGCGCGCCGTCTCGACGACGACTCGAGCCCGGAGGCGCGCTGGCTGTGCCTCGCGCGGCGATCCCTGCAGGCGCGCCTCGACCAGCTCGAAGCCCGCCTTGGGTGGCAATCGGAGCGCGCAGCCTGGGCCCGTTGCCCGCAGCCGACGCGACCCGTCAGGCTGGTCGGATTCGATGCGTTTCTGCCCGCGCAGCAGGCGCTCGTCGCTGCCGGCATCGCACAGCGCTGGGATGTCGCTGAACTTGCACTCCCGACCGATCGCCTTGCCACCCCCAGTGTCTGCAGCGCCGCCGACAGCGTAGAAGAGTTGCGCGAGATCGCGCTATGGTGCCGGGAGCACCTGCAGCGCAACCCCGACGCGCAGTTGCTGGTCGTGCTGCCGGATCTCGACCAGCGGCGCGCCTTGCTGGAACGCGCGCTGCTCGACGCAATCGATCCCGCAGCGCTCGCGCGGGCCGACACAACGACCGACCGGATCGCCTTCGAAGGCGGCCAGCCCCTCGCAGCGCTGCCACGAGTCGCGCAGGACCTGTACACCCTGGCGCGCCTGGTTGAACCGCTCGAGCGCGAGGACTGGCTACGCTGGCTGCGGGGTTCAGTGGCCGCGGGCATCGCGGAGCCGGTGCGCGGCACGCTCGAACGCGCGTTGCTGTCGTGGCAGGGCGAGGCGCTGACTTTCGCGGCACTGCTGCAGCTCGCGGGTCTCGCCGATCGACCGCCCGACGCGTTGCCACCGGCGTTGGCGCGGGCCCGTCTGGCCCTGGAACTGCTGGCCAGGCGCAGCGATACCAGCGCTGGCTGGGCGCGCCAGTTCGATCAGGCGCTGCGCATCATGGACCCGGAGCCGGCCAGCCTCGACAGCGCGGCGTGGCAGACGCATGAGCGCTGGCAGCAGTTGCTCGAGGACTTCGCCGCGGCGCAGGGCGTAGCCGGCGCACTGGGCGCGCGCGAAGCGCTGCGGCAGCTGCGCAGCCTCGCGCAACGTACGCGGTTCGCGCCGAGCGCGCCGGCCGCGGCCGTGCTGGTCACGGCGGCGACTGCCGACCCCGTCGTCGGGTATGACGGGATCTGGGTCGGTGGATTGCACGAGGCCGCGTTCCCGCGCCCCGCGCGCAGCGAGGCTTTCCTGCCGTGGGGTTTGCAGCGCGAGTACGGCGTCGTCGACTGCGACCCGGACGCGCTGCTGGCGCGAGCGCGCCGCGAACTGACGGCCTGGCGGCGCAGCACGGATGATCTGAGGCTGTCGTTTGCCCGCGAGGACAACGGCGCGGAGCAGGCGGCCAGCCCGCTGCTGCGTCCCTGGCAAGTGCCGGGCGCTGCGCCGCTCGCGCCTGCACCCCGGCCGGGTGCCGCGCCCTACCTGCGCCATGCCGTCGGGGCGGCCGTGGCGCTCGAATCGCTGCACGATCAGCGCGGCGCGCCGTTGCCGGCGGGTCTGCCGCTGGCCGGCGGCACGGCGGTGCTGGCGAGCGCCAACCAGTGTGCCTTTCGTGGCTACGCGGAATCGCGTCTCGCGGCGCATGCGGCAGATGATCCGCAAACGGGGATCGACCCGCGCAGTCGCGGCCTGCTGTACCACCGCGCACTGCAGCAGTTGTGGCTGCAGTGGCAAACGGTCGCGGTGTTGCGCCAGCTGCCCGACGAACAGCGGCAGGCGGCGATCGCCATCGCCCTCAGTGCGGCAGCGCGGCGTGATCCGGGGCGCGCCTCCGGGCCCGTGTCCGAGCGCGCGCTGGCCCGGGAGTCGCGTCGGGCCCAGCAACTCATCGACGAGTTGCTGCAGCGGGAGGCCCAGCGACCGGACTTCCGTGCGCGCCTGCTCGAGCAGGCGCTGCCGCTGCGCATGGGACCGATCTCGCTCGAGCTGCGCATCGATCGCGTCGATGAACTGGCCGACGGCAACCTCGTCGTCATCGATTACAAAACCGGTCGGGGCGTGCCGACGGATTGGCACAGCGAACGTCCGGACACGATCCAGCTGGTCGCCTACCGAGCGGCACTGCGACAGCAGCTCGAGGGACGGGAGGCAGCAGCGACTGCCGTCGACGTCGTCGGCCTGTGCTACGCGCAACTCAGCGAGAGCGAGAACCGCTATCGCGGCGTGGTCGCGCAGGCCGAGGCCCTGTTGCCCGCCTTGCCGAAGCCGCGCCCGCGGCGCATCGCACCTTCCTGGTCGGAGCGGGCAGCAAGTTGGGATCGGCATCTCGACTGGCTGGGCCAGCGCATCGGCGACGGCGATGCGGTCGTGGAGCCGAAGCCTGCGGTCTGTCGCCACTGTGACCTGACGTTGCTGTGCCGGCGCGCCGAACTGGGCGCCGCGCACGATGATGACGCCGACGCGGACGACAGCCGCGACGATGAAGCGGGCGAGGCCGACGAATGACGTCGCTGCCGCCGGACGCCGCGCAGGCTGGCATCCCGCTCGACGACGACAGTGTCCGCGTGCAGGCGACGGATCCGGCGCGCTCCGTGCTGCTGCAGGCACCAGCCGGATCGGGCAAGACGACGGTGCTGATCCAGCGCTTCCTGCGACTGCTGGCGGTCGTCGACCAGCCCGAGCAGATTCTCGCCATCACCTTCACGCGCAAGGCAGCCGGCGAAATGCGCGCGCGGATCATGGCGGCACTGGAGATCGAGCGGCCGCCGCGCGATGCGCTCGAGGAACGCAACCAGGCGCTGGCACGGGCCGCGCTCGAGCGGTCCAGGCAGTGCGGTTGGCAGCTCGAGCTGAATCCCGGGCGGCTGCGCATCCAGACGCTGGACGCGCTGAACCAGCGGCTGGCGGCGTCTTTGCCGGTCGCGGCGCGCCTCGGCGGCAGCATCGAGACCACCGACGATGCGGCGTTGCTGCACACCCGTGCTGCGCGCTTGGCGCTGCGCCACGCTGAACAGGATCCGCTCCTGCAGGCGCACTCGGGCCTGTGGCTCGAGCGGGTGGGCAACGACTGGCCGCGCCTCGAAGCGCTGCTCGCGGAGTTGCTGGCGCGCCGCAACCACTGGCTGCGGCATGTGTCGGCCGAGTCGCCGCAGTGGCTGCGGGCGCGGGTCGCGGGCAGTGTCGAAGCACTCGTGCGAGACGAACTCGCCGCTATCGAGGCCTGCTGCGACCCGGCATGGTTGCAGCAGGGTCGGGGGCTGCTGCAGCAGGCGCTCGCTGCGCTGGCCGCCGAGGCGCGGCCGCTACCGAAAGCATGGCGCGACCTCGGCGCCTGCGATCCGGCCGCGGGCCCCGCCGAACAGCTGCAGCTGCTGCGCGCGATCGCCGCGCTTGGGCTCACTGCCGAGGGCGACGTGCGGCGCAAGCTCGACGTGCGCCTCGGCTTTGGCCCGCGCAGCGACGCCAAACCGCAGGCATTGGCATGGCTCGAACGCCTGGCCGAGGACCCGCATTGCGTCGCGGGGCTGTGTCGGGCCCGCGTGTTGCCGGAACCGACGCTGAGCGCGGGCGACGGCACCGCCCTCGAGTCGCTGATCGTGCTGCTGCAGTACGCGGCAGCCGAACTGCTGGTCGTGTTCGCCGAGCAGAACCAGTGCGATCACGCGGCGATGAGCGCTGCGGCACGCCAGGCGCTGGGCATCGGCGATGACACGGCCCCAGCTGCGCTCGCCGAGGTCGAACTCATCCATCACGTGCTGGTGGATGAGTTCCAGGACACGTCGATAGAGCAGTTCGAACTGCTGCGCGGCCTGGTCGCGCCTTGGCAGAGCGGCGAACCCCGCAGCCTGTTCCTGGTGGGCGACCCGATGCAGTCGATCTACCAGTTTCGCGAGGCCGAAGTCGCGCTGTTCAGCCGGGCGCGCGACCGCGGCATCGGTCACTGGCGCCTGGAATCGATGGCCCTGCGCCGCAACTTCCGTTCCGCTGGTGCCGTGGTGGATTTCGTCAACGCGACCTTCGCCCGCGTGTTCCCCGCAGCGGAAGAAAGGCGCGAGGGCGCCGTCCGCTATCACAGCAGCCTCGCGGCAGGCGGGCAGGGCGACCTGCCGACCGCCGTCCATCTGCATCGCATTGCCGCCGGCGATCGGGCCGCCGAAGCGCAACTGGTACTCGAGCAGATCGCCCAGGCACGCGCGGCTGCCCCGCATGCCAGCATCGCGATCCTGGTGGCGGGGCGCGCGCATGCGCGGCACATCACCGCCGCGTTACGTGCCGCGCAGGTGCCCGTGCGTGGCGTGGAACTCGTGCCGCTGCGCGACGTGCCAGCGGTGCAGGACCTGATCGCCCTGACTCGAGCCGTGCTGAGCCCCAGCGACCGGATCGCATGGCTGGCGGTGCTGCGCGCGCCGTGGTGCGGGATCGCGTTGCCGGCGTTGACGAACTGGGTGGCGGCGGATCCGGCCGCCGTGATCAGCGCGCGCCTGCTCGCGCTGCCGGAGGCGCCGCTGGCCGATCCGGAGCTGCGACGTTTGCAGCGCGTGGCTGCCGTCTGGCGTTCGGTGGCGGCCTGCACCCGAGCATCGTCACTGGCAGCCTGTGTCGAGGCCGCGTGGCTGCAGCTCGGCGGCCCGCTGTGCGCCGCGCGCGCCACCGACGCAGCGGATGTCGAGGCGTTCTTCGTCGCGTTGCGTCAGGCCGAGCAGCGCGGTGCCATCGTCGACGCAGCGGCGGTAGAGCGTGTCGTCGACCGCCTGTACGCAACGCCCGGCGACGCGGCCGGCAGCGTCGATGTCATGACCATCCATCGATCCAAGGGACTGGAGTTCGACTGCGTGATCCTGCCCGGCTTGGCGCGCAGCGCCATGCAGGATCGGGATCCGCTGCTCGACTGGTTCGAGTGGTCGCCGAGCGACGCCCAGGCCGAGCTGGTGCTGGCGCCGGTGCGGGCGGCCAGCGACCCGCCAAGCCGGCTGGCTGCGTGGCTGCAGCGGCTGCGGCGCCGCAGGCGCGAACATGAGCGTGCCCGTTTGCTGTACGTCGCCACCACCCGGGCGCGGCGCGCGCTGCATCTGATTGTCGAAACGCCGGCGCCGCGTTCAGACGGCAGCGAGGGCGCACCGCGCGCCGGCACCGCGCAGGCGACCCTGTGGCCCGCGTTGCGCGAGGCGCTGCTCGCGGCGCCGGAGCGGAGCTCGGCAGTGACTGCCGTCGGGAACGACGCGCCAGCCCTGCTGCGCCGTCTGCCTGCCGACTGGGTCGCGCCCGAGTGGCCGGCGCCGGTGGGCGGTCGCGCGGCCGCGAGTGCCGCGGACCTCGGGCGCTTGCCGGTCGAGTTCAGCTGGGTCGGCGACACGGCCCGACGCGTCGGCGTTTTCGTGCATGCGCAACTGCAGCGCTGGGCCAGTGATGGCGACGCCACGCTGCCAGATGCAGCGCAGGTGCGCAGCCAGCTGCGACGCGCCGGCGTCGCGCACGGCGAGCTCGATGCGGCGACCGAGCGGGCCTTGCTCGGCTTGCGCACGACGCTCGCCGACCCGCAGGGGCGCTGGCTGGTCGCGACCCCGCAGGTCGACGCCTGCTGCGAGTTCGCGTTGACCGGCCGGTTCGACGGCCGCGTCCAGAGTATCGTCATCGATCGCAGCTTCATCGATGCAACGGGCACGCGCTGGGTCGTCGACTACAAGACGAGCACGCACGAGGGCAGCGATCTTGACGGCTTCATCGCCAACGAGGCGCGGCGCTATCGCGCGCAGCTGCTGCGCTACGCGCGCTTCGCACGCGAACTCGGTCCGCAGCCGGTGCGGGCCGCGCTGTACTTCCCGCTGCTGGGACGGTTCATCGAGATAGACGTCGAAGCGACTGCGACCGACGCGGCCTAGAACGTTTCGGACTGGGCGAACTGGCGCCGACCCGCGGCGTCCGGGGAGCCGAGGAAGCGGATCTGGTCTGCCAGGGTCGGCGGGGCGTCAGCGCGGGTCGCTACCGTGCCCGTCAGCTCATAACCGGGCTCGGCCAGCAGGGCGAGCGTGCCGCGGACGTCCAGCGGTCCGCCCGTGTCCTGCAACTGCCCGACGAGTCGCCCGGTCGAATCAGGTGCCGCCGCAAACTGGATCCGATAACTGCCGAGCGTCAGCGCCTGCGGATAGGTCTGTTGCAGGTCGGTGACGACGATGTCGCCACGCAGGGCCCTGACCCAGCCGTCACGCACGACCACTTCGCTCAGATTCAGCGCGAGTCCGCCGCGCAGGTTCGGCGCGAGCCGCTCTACGAACGCATACCCCAGCTGGGCATCGCCGCTGACGTCGCGGGCGGACAGCGTCCCAGTCGCGCTGGCCGACACGATCGCGCGGAGCGTCAGGCCTGGTTGCTGAAGACTCAACTCGGCGCCGAGCCGGCCGCGCAGCAATTCAGACGGCCGCAGCGACCAGGACGTCGTGCCGAGCGCATTCGAGCCGAACCGCAGCGCCGCACATTGCCCTGACCAGATCGTGCCCGTCGGGGTTGCACACTCGAGCGTTTGCGGCAGCAGCGGCGTCAGCCAGCGCAGCGGCAACGTCGCGAGGAGCGCCAGCAGGAAACCCGCAACCGCGAGCAGCAGGGCGGGTCGCAGTCCCGTCATCAGCGCGCGCCGGCGGGTCGCAGCGTGAATATCGCGTTGACGTTGCCCGCATCCGCCGCCCGCTCGACGCTCGCGGTGCTGACGGCGATGCCATGCTGCTGGGCGAGCCGCGCGGTCATCGCCACCAGCGCATCGAAGGAGGCCGCGTTGAACCGGACCCTGAGGCCATCCGGCGGCACAGCTTCGCTCGCTCCCAGCGACTGGGCCAGGCCGGCCTCGCGCGCCGCACGATCGACGATCACGACGATGGACTCGCCGGAAGCCGCCACCGTGCGCACGGGTCCTGCTGCAATGATCTCGGCCGATGCGGCCTGCATGAACGCGAGGTCGAGGCGCTTGCGCTCGACATTGTCGCGGGTGCGCGCGACCGCCGAGTTCAACTGCCACAGCGAACCGATCAGCACGATCGCCAGCGCCGCGGCTGCGCCCCACGACAGCATCCGCTGCTCGCGCGGCTCGCGCGACTGGAACCAACGCTGCAACTGCCCGAGCGCGCCGCCACTCATGACTGTGCTTCTTGGGTGCGCAGGCGGATCCGACCTTCGTAGGCCGATTCACTCGCCGTGCCGCCCTGCAGTTCCGCCTGCCAGCCGCTGGCGCGGAGCGCGGAATTGATGCGCTCGAGGCTCTCGGCGCTGCTGGCCTTGACGCGCACGTCGATCCCGGTCGCTTCGAGGCCCACCGACTGGAATTCCGCATCCGGCGATGCGCCGCGCGCCTGCGCGAGCGCGACCAGGGCGCGCAGCCAGGGTCCCGCGTCACCACCGCCCGAACGCACCGCCAGCAGTTGCTGCTCGATGCGGGCCCGCAGGTCGCCGCTCGGCGACTCACCCGGGAATGTCGCGCGCGCAACCTCCGCGATCGCGCTGTCGAGGGCGTTCTCGGTCTGGCGCAGCTGCCGGTACTCCAGCGCCTGCGACCCGACGAACAACAGCAGCGCCGCCGCCGCGAGTCCGGCGGCAAGGCGCCACGGACGCCAGGCTCTCGCAGTGCCCCCGCGCGGCGCGTGCACGCCCTGCAGCAGGTTGATCGGCGCACCGGCCGCCTGCTGCGCGAGCACCGCTCGGGCAGCAAGCAGCGGCAGTGCGCCGTTCGGCAACAGCTGCACGCGGAACGCCGCAAACCGATGCCGCAACGACTCGAACTGCGGCGCGACGCGTTCCCAGTCGTCGGGGCCGGCATACAGGGTGAGTGCCGGCCAGGCAGGGTCGAGCGCCGTCAGTGCGTTCGGCACGTCCGCATCGGGTGCCGCGAACGCCAGGGTCAGCGCCGCGTCCAGGCCATCGATCGGCAGGTACAACGGTGCTCGCGCCCCGACGCGCAGGCACAGTTCGCTGCCCTCGAGCAGCGCAACGGCCTGGCCCGCATTGCCCGGCAGCAGCGACGCATCGTCGAACAGCACCTGGGCGCTCAGGCCTGCCGCGGCGAGGCGCTCGAGCCAGTCCGCGAACAGCGCCTTCGAGACGATGCGCACGGCAGCCCGGCCTTGCGGCGATCGCGCGCCGACCGCGAAATGCAGCGTGTCGACATCGTCTGCGACCTGTTCTTCGAGCGCGAAGGGCACGGCCTGCAGCAGCTTCGCGCCGCCCAGCGGCGGCACATCGACCTCGAGCGCGAGCACGTCGACGCCGGGCACGATGACCGCGACGCGGCGGCCGATCGCCTGTGGCGCGAGCGTGGCGAGCGCTGCCATGGCGGGCGGTGCGACCAGGTGTCCGGCCGCATCCACCAGCATCCACGCTGCGAGGTCCGCAACGGACCCGGAGGAATCCGAGTCAGGAGCGGCAGGCGCGAGACGGATCAGCAGCCATTCGGACATAGGGGTCATTCCGTAAATGCGCGCATGACGGGTCTGACGAGCGGAGCACCGCCCGGCGCGCTTTCATAATGCAGGAGACTGTACAAGGCGAATTCCGCAGTGCCAATACTGACGAAACTGCGTAACGAGAACCAGATCGAGGTTTCATCGTAAGGCAGCCCCTGCTGCAGCCGGGTGCGTCGCTGCTGATCGCTGAAAGAAGCCTCGAAATCGCTGCGTGACGGAAAGCACTTGCCGGCACGGTTGCGCTCCAGCGCGTCCGGCGCGGGCGTCCATTGCTGCTGTCCGGTCAGCGCATCGAGCAGGGGGCCGCTCGCGGTGCACAGATTGATGGCCGTACCGCGGGGCAGGGCGGCAACATGCGGCGCAAGCTTCGCATAGCGCTCGGCGCCGAAATCGCGCAGCGCGAGCAGTTCACTGATCGACGTGATGGCGCGGTTCGCCGTGCGATAGCCCGGGATCGCCGCCGAGTACGTGTTGTCCTCGGCGCCACCGGACTGCGGCTGCGTGTCGGTGTCGATCCAGTCCACCATCAGTTCGGCCCAGACGGGTTCCAGCTCGAGGTTCTGCAGCAGGCGCTCGAATACCTCGACCGCGACATCGTTGCGAACACCGTTCGCGTCCACGAGGTTGTTCAGGTTGAATCGCCCCTGCAGGTCGAACAGTCGCGCCTCGAGGAAGGTGCCGCTGCCCTCGGGCACCTCCACCGGGCCCAGCGGCCGCGCCCAGGTCTGGTCGAGGTGGATCGTGCGGTTGTTCTGCTTCAATTGCTCGGCGAGCCCATAGGCGGCGATCGCTTCGGTGCCGCCGCCGAGCAGCAGCGATTCGTCGAGCGCTGCCGCGCCAGCGCCGCGCCGAGCCGTCAACGCCGTGTCGAACGCGATGGCGGCAGCCACGACGGTCGCCAGGGCGACCAGGATGACCGCGGTCAGCAGTGCAACGCCGCGCTGCTGCTTCATCCGGCCACCTCGATCAGGCGCACGACGCGGCCGAAGTCGGTCGTCTCGAGCGTCACTTCGACGGCAATCGGTCGCATCCGCAGTCGTTGCGCCGGCGGTCGCGGACTCGACACTGGCGGCCATTGGTCCAGCCACTGTCGCGCCGCGTCCATGTAGCGTAGGCGCACGCTGCGCACGCCGGTCAGCAGCGGCTGCCGCCGCGGCGTGACCGCCTGCGTGCGATCGAGCACCGGCCAACTGATGCGCTGCAGCGTTTCGGCTTCGAGCGCGTACTCGACCCGTTCGAGGGTGGGACGCGCGATGCCCGCCGGATTGGCCAGGCCATTGCGCGTGAAGGCCACCAGCGTCGTGCCGGTGCCGGGCGCGCGCAGCGCCGGTTCGTCGGCGGCGCCCACGAGGTCGCGCACCGGCCGCGGCGCGAGTTGCGCGAAGTCCTGGACCAGCACCCGCATCGCGGTCTGCATTTCGTTGAGGCGCAGTTGCTGCGCGCGAACCCGGTCGCGATTCTCCAGGGCCTGCGTGATCGCTGTGTAGCCGAGCGCGGTGAGCACCGCGAAGATGAACAGCGCGACCAGCAGCTCGAGCAGCGTGAAGCCGCGCTGCGCGTGGCGCATCAAGTGGCGCTCCCGGGCGTGGGTGCAGTCGGTGCGGCCGGTGCGGGCGAGGGCGCGCCGGCCTGCCCGCCACCCGCGCCAGTACCCGGCGGGTTGGCCGGTGCAGGCTCCCAGTCCGGATCTGCGCCGTTGGCGAGCGCGACCGAACTGCCGAGGATGCCGGCGACCGTGATCGTCCAGTCGCCACCCTCGGTTTCCGCGGGTGGTGAACCCTCGGCCATGCTCATCGGGCGCACGCTGACATCGACGCGCCGGACACCGGGAAATGCGGCGCGCGCGATGGTCTGGCGCCACTGCCAGCGCTGCCCGCCGAACTCGATCTCACCGACTGACACGCCGTCGGCAGGCGGGTTGGTCGCGAGGCGCGTCTCGACGATGCGGTTGGTCGCGATCCAGTGCGCGAAGGATTTCTCGCGCAGGAACAGCGTGCTGTTCGCGGCGGAGTTCAAGGCCGTCAGCAGGGCGGCAACCGCAATGCCCACGAGCACCAACGCCACCAGCACCTCGACGAGTGTGAAGCCCTGTAATGCACGCCGGCGCATCAGCTGGCGGCCTCGGGCGCTTGCAGCGGCGCAAGGCCGCCATCGTCGGCAGTGCGCAGCGTCAGCGTTTCGCCACCCTCCCGCTCCAACGTCAGTTCGAACGAAGAGAACCCGCCGCTCGAGGCGATGCCGACCTGCGGCACCAGTCCCGCAGGGCCCTCCTGGTCACGCAGCACGATCGGACGACCCTCGACGACCAGCCGCAGCCCGAGGCCGGCGGGCAACTCGCGCGCGCGCAGCGACTCGTCCGCCGGCACCACCCACTCACCGCTGCGCGGCTCGTAGATCACGAAGACGTAACCCGCGGGGCCGGCGCGCAGGCCGTATTCGCGGGTCTGGAGTTCGGCGCGTTCACGGGCGAGGTTGAGCAGGGCTTCGAGGCGGCGACCCTCGTTCTCGAGCGCCCGATCGCGGCCCGCGACGCTCAGCGCGAGTACCGCGCCGGTGACCATGATCGCGATGATCACGACGACCACCAGCATTTCGACCAGCGTGAAGCCGGTGGCGGGCTGCCGACGCGAGGCCCGCGCGGCGATGTCAGTTGTCGAGATTCCAGTTCCCGACGTTGTCCTGGTCGGTCTCCGGCGAGCCTTCCTGGCCGTCGGGGCCCAGCGAATAGAGGTCATACTCGCGACCCTTGGTGCCCGGATAGACATAGCGGTACTCATTGCCCCAGGGATCCTTCGACACTCGCGACAGATACCCGCCCGGCTTCCAGTTGCGGACTGACGGGTCCTCGGGTTTCGTCACGAGCGCCATCAGGCCCTGCTGCGTATTCGGATAGCGCGCGGTGTCGAGGCGGTACATCGACAGTGCCGTCTCGAGCATCTGCACGTCGCCCTTGACCTTCGTGATGCGCGCCTCATCGACGCGGCCCATCACTTGCGGCACGATGAATGCCGCGAGCAGGCCGATGATGACG
Organism: uncultured Steroidobacteraceae bacterium; assembly: GCA_964586725.1. Classification (GTDB taxonomy): domain Bacteria; phylum Pseudomonadota; class Gammaproteobacteria; order Steroidobacterales; family Steroidobacteraceae; genus UBA964. The sequence goes on from CAZPJE010000161.1 coordinate 13,168, forward strand.
ACAACGACCATGATTTCGATCAGCGTGAAACCACGCTCGCCACGACACGGGGAAACTGTCTGATGCATGTTGCTGTTGCCGCGCGACTATGCGGCCTCCACGCGCGCGATCATAGCAAATGCCCATGACATCCCGGTTGTCTGCGCTACGCGACGCTCTCGCCACCGTGCATGCCGATGGCGCGCGCGGCCTGTGGCTCGCGGCACTGCTGGCGGCTCTGCTGCTGCCCGAGTGGCTCGGTGGCGCAGCGCTGCGTGACGCGTGGCGCTACGAACGCGAGGCCGTCGCAGCGGGTGCCGTCTGGCGCGCGTTCAGCGGCCAGTTCGTCCACCTGGATGGCTGGCACGCGCTGGCAAACGCAGCGGGTGCAGTGCTGATCTGGGCCCTCGTGGGGCACGCCTACGCAGCGCGTGGTTGGACGGTCGTGCTCGGCGTCACGCTCGCGAGCACGGCGGCGGGCTTGTGGTGGGCGGCACCGTCGGTCGCGTGGTACGTCGGTGGCTCGGGCTTCCTGCACGGTCTGCTGGTCGCCGGGACGCTGCAGCTGGTGGCCGAGCGCGAGCCGCTCGCGCGCGTCGTGCTGGCGGTGGTCGTGATCAAGCTCGGCGTGGAGCAGTGGGCGGGTCCATTGACCGGCGCGGCCGGCGGCGCGGCACCACCGGTGATTACTGCGGCCCACCTCTATGGCGCCCTGGGTGGTGGCGTCGCAGGCTGCGTATCCGTGCTGCGCAAGCGGCTATAATCTCGCGCATTTGCGATCAGAGGTGGCCTGATGGCGCTGGCTTTCGTTTTCCCCGGGCAGGGGTCGCAGTCGATTGGCATGCTCGCGCAGCTCGCGGCTGCCCACCCGGAGGTCGAGGCCACGTTCGCCGAAGCCTCCGCCGCGCTCGGCTACGACCTCTGGCAGGTCTGCGAGCAGGGGCCGGAGCAGCAGCTCAACAGCACCGAATGCACGCAACCGGCGATGCTGGCGGCGGGTATCGCGACCTGGCGCGTCTGGCGCAGCCGGGGTGGCCGGCTTCCGGATATCGTCGCCGGGCACAGCCTTGGCGAGTTCACGGCGCTGGTCGCCGCGGGCGGCCTGGAGTTCCCGGTCGCGATCGATCTGGTGCGCTGGCGCGGGCGCTTCATGCAGGAAGCCGTGCCCGCGGGCGAGGGCGCCGTGGCGGCGATTCTGGGTCTCGAGACGCATGAACTGGCCGCCGCCTGCGCCGAGGCCGCGCAGGGTCAGGTGGCCGAACTGGTGAATTTCAACGCGCCGGGCCAGATCGTCATCGCCGGCCATGCCGCCGCGATCGAGCGCGCCATCGCCGCTGCCAAGGCGCGCGGCGCACGGCGTGGCGTGCTGCTGCCCGTCAGCGCGCCCGTGCACAGCAGCCTGATGCAGGGGGCCGCGAGCCGTCTCGAACAGAAGCTCGCCGGCATCAGCCTGCGCGCGCCTGCGATGCGTTTCCTGAGCTCGGTGGACGCGCTTGAACGCTCCGAGCCAGAGGCGCTGCGCGCGCTGCTGGTCCGGCAGCTCGCGAGCCCAGTGCGCTGGATCGACACGCTGCAGGCACTCGCGGCCGCGGCGCCGGTGCAGGTGATCGAATGCGGCCCGGGCAAGGTCCTGACCGGGCTCAACCGCCGGATCGACAAACGGCCGGAAGTGCAATGCCTCGCGCTCGAAGATGAGGCCACGCTGGATGCGGCGCTCGCGGCCGTGTCCCAGACAGGGGGATGAACATGCAGCTTGCAGGTGAAACGGCGCTCGTGACGGGCGCGAGCCGCGGCATCGGTCGCGCCATAGCGGTCGCGCTCGCGCAGGCGGGTGCGCGGGTCATCGGCACGGCGACCACGGACAAGGGCGCTGCCGACATCACGGCGGCGCTTGCCGCGATGCCGACGCCCGGCAGCGGCGAATTGCTGAACAATTCCAGTGCCGCATCGATCGACGCACTGCTGCAGCGGCTCGATGCCGCGGGCCAGCTACCCGGCATCCTCGTCAACAACGCGGCGATCACGCGCGACCAGCTGTTGATGCGCATGAAGGACGAGGACTGGGATGCCGTCATTACGACCAACCTGACCGGGGTCTACCGGCTCACGAAGGGCTGCATTCGCAAGATGATCAAGGACCGGCGTGGTCGCATCGTCAACGTCACTTCGATCGTCGGCGCGATCGGCAACCCGGGCCAGACGAACTATGCCGCGGCGAAAGCCGGCCTGATCGGGTTCACGAAATCGCTGGCCCGCGAGCTTGCGTCACGCAATGTCACGGTCAATGCGGTCGCCCCGGGGTTCATCGATACGGACATGACCCGCGCACTGACCGACGCCCAGCGCGAGGCGCTGAGCGCCCAGATCCCGCTCGGTCGCCTGGGCAGCGTGGACGACGTGGCGGCCGCGGTGTCCTACCTGGTCTCGCCTGCGGGCGCCTACCTGACGGGCCAGACCCTGCACGTCAACGGCGGCATGCACATGGCCTGAGGCTTTCCGGCGCACATTTTTTTAGTTAATACAAGTGGGTGCGCGAGTTATCTCGACGCTTCCTAGCCCGGGTGCAGGGCTCCGAACGGCATGGCGGGCGTGACGTACTTCCCTTACAATACGCGCCCTTCGGCCCCTCGGGGGCATAAGAGGACAACTCAAAGATGAGCACCGTTGAACAGCAGGTGAAGGCGATCGTGGCGGAACAGCTCGGCGTCAAGCCGGAGCAGGTCACGAACGACGCGTCGTTTGTCGACGACCTGGGGGCCGACTCGCTGGATACCGTCGAACTCGTGATGGCGCTGGAAGAAGAGTTCGAGACCGAGATTCCCGACGAGGACGCCGAGAAAATCACCACCGTTCAGCAGGCCATCGACTACGTCATGGCCCGCCGCAAGGCCTGAGCGCCTTCCGGATCCACAGCATCCTTCCCGCCACCGGGCCGGCGCGACAGCAGCCGGTCCGGTGGCTGTCATCTGATCCTGCGAGCTACCTGTGAGCAAGCGCCGCGTCGTCGTCACTGGCCTCGGCATCGTTTCGCCGCTGGGCAGCAGCATTGATTCCACCTGGGCGGCCGTGCTGCGCGGCGAAAGCGGGATCGGGCCCATCACGCGTTTTGACGCAACGGCGTTCCCGACCCGCATCGGCGGCGCCGTGCGCGATTTCGACGTCGCGCGGTACATCTCGCCGAAAGAAGCCCGTCGCATGGATGAGTTCATGCACTACGGCGTCGCCGCGGGCATCCAGGCGTTCGTCGACAGCGGCCTCGATCCGCAGCGGCTGGACCCCGAGCGCGCCGGCGTGGTCAGCGGTGCCGGCATCGGTGGCCTCGCGACCATCGAGAGCGAGCACAACGCCTTCCTGCAGTCCGGTTCACCCCGCAAGATTTCGCCGTTCTTCATCCCCGGC
>CAZPJE010000162.1:0-15751 GCA_964586725.1 uncultured Steroidobacteraceae bacterium
TGATCGCGAGGTTGCGCACGCCCGGTTGCACCGTGGCCGTGCAGGTGTCGCGATCGATGGCGAGGATGCGATCGAGCCGCGCCAGCGACAGCACGACGCCGTCGGGGTGTGGCGTGGCGCCACCCGACAGGCCAGTGCCCGCGCCACGCGGCACGACCGGCACGCCGAGTTCGGTGCAAACGCGCAGCACGGCGCAGACTTCCGCTTCGGATTCGGCCAGCACCACCGCGCGCGGCAGGGCCTTGTGCAGCGTCAGCGCGTCGCACTCGTAGGGACGCAGCTGCTCCGTGCCGTGCAGCACGCGTGCAGCGCCGACGACGCGGCGCAGGCGCTCTGTCAGCAAGGTATCGACCGGCAAGCTCACGCGAACAGCATAGCCTGCGCGCAGCAGCAGCGCGCGTTCGAGGCACGCAACATCAAGCGCCGGTGGAGCGCGGCCAGGGGCGCCGTTCGACCTCGAACACGTGCGACCGGTGCCAGTCGAGATAGCGCTGCTGCGGCGCGCTGAAACCCGCAGCCTTGGCCGCGGCCGACAGTCGCCAGCTCTTGATGACAGCCGGATTCAGGTGCCGGGACAACTGCAGCTGCCCCTGCAGCTCGAACGTCAGGCCACCCGTCTCGAACAGGTGCGCGATGTGCGGCGACAACAGCAAGCCATTGTGGCCATCGAGCTTCTCCGCGTCGTCGCAGACGCGCCAGGGCTTGATGTGCACGGCGCGCAGATGCCGTCGATCGAGCAGTCCGGTCACGCGGCAGGCCGACTCGTGCTGTTCGAGCGCATGACGGAAGGCGCCCTGCCCCGCGCGGGCCGCGAGCAGCGCGGCACGCAGCGTCGTATCGAGATCGGTGCGACGCGACAGCAGCAACGCAGCGTCGTCGTCGGTCTGCAGGCCCGCCAACCAGCGCAGGGCCGCTGCTTCGCAACCGGTCTGCGGCACCAGCGTGATCCGATCCGGGCGGCGCTGACCCTTCTTCGGCGCGGCAACGCGCCGCCACAGCGCCGGATCGAACCGCGGCCAGTCCGTGCGCTCGGCCGCGAACCAGACCCTGCCGTCGCGACCGCGGTGCTGGAACAGCGCAGGTGTGCCGGCGGGGTGCAGCAGCGGCCCGTCGGGCCCGTCCGCCGCATAGCCGCTCTGCTGCAGCAATGCCGCCCACGCAGCCGAATCAAGACCCGACGATGCCTTGCCCGCCTTCGACATGCCTTTGCGCGTCGCGCCCCCTCGATGTCGCTGCCCGGATGGTACACGAGGCCCCCGGAATGTCAGCCGCCCCCGCCGGAACGGCAGCTCAGCGCCAGCCCTGATGCCAGCGCGCCGGGTCGCGCAGCTCGCGCCATTCGATGATCCGGCGGCGCTTCGAATGCACCGCTTCGATCTCCACCTGTTCGAGCGGCAAGTCGGCGGATTCGCGCTCGATGAGCCTGACCACCACGAAGTGCTTCTGGCGTCCCTGCGGCACCACCGCAGTCCACTTGGAGTGCAGCAGCTTGCGCGGCGTCAGTCGCCGCAACGGCACGCCACCCGCGACCGACGCTGTCATGGGCGCGCGCCGGCGTCGAGATAGCGGCGCTGGTAGTCCCGCAGGTCCGCGCGCAGTTCCGGCAACAGCAGGTACACGGCGATCAGGTTCGGGATCGCCATGCAGAAGTTCAGCGAGTCGACCAGATTGATGACCTGCGACAACTCGAACGTGGCGCCGGTGGAGATCACCGCGCACAGGAACAATCGATACGCGACGCGGCTGCCCTGCCGGTCGGAGAACAGCCAGATCCAGGCCTGCTCGCCGTAGTAGCCCCAGCTCAGCACGGTCGACAGCGCGAACAGGATCGCAGCCACGGACAGCACGATCGGGAACCAGGGTACGACGGTCGCGAACGCGGCTGAGGTCAGCGCGATGCCCTGCACTTCGCCACCCTGCTGGTAGACGCCGGTCACGACGATCGCCAGCGCCGTCAGCATGCAGATCACGACCGTGTCGAGAAAGGGCTCGAGCAGCGCCGCGAAGCCCTGCGACATCGGCTCGCGGGTTCGCACGGTGGCGTGCGCCATCGGTGCGGATCCCAGCCCCGCTTCGCTCGAGAATGCCGCGCGCCGAAAGCCCTGCACGATCGCGCCGATGATGCCGCCCGCGACGGACTCGGGCGCGAACGCCGTCTGGACGATAGTGGCGAGCGCAGCGGGCAGCTGCGCCGCATTCGCGGCGAGCACGACGATGCAGGCGACGATGTACAGGCCGCACATCAGCGGCACGAGCTTGTCGGTGGTCTTCGCAATCCGGCGCATGCCGCCGAACAGGATCACGCCGACCCAGAGCGCGATCGCGAGACCGAAGACGAAGCCCTGGTCGAACCCGGTGACGGCGCGGAACTGCTCGAACGACTGGTTGACCTGGAACAGCGTCAGCGACCCGCCGATGGTCGCGACACAAAAGAAGCCGGCCAGGAATACGCCGACGCGCGGCAGGCCGACCCGCGCCAGGGCGATCGGTATGTAATGCATCGGTCCGCCACTGACCGTGCCATCCGCGCGCACGCGCCGATACTTCACGGCGAGCGTGACTTCGGCGAACTTCGCGCTCATGCCGAGGAAGCCCGCGAGCATCATCCACAGCGCCGCGCCCGGGCCACCGAGACTGACGGCGACGGCCACGCCCGCGATGTTGCCGAGGCCCACCGTGCCGGAGACGGCCGTCGTCAATGCCTGGAACGGCGTCGTCTCGCCGGCTGCACCGCCGGCCGGGCCGCCGGCGAAATCGCCGCGCACGACGCGCAGCGCGTGCGTGAAGCCGCGCAGATTGATGAAGCGAAACGCGAGCGTGCAGACGACGCCACCCATGATCAACCAGACGACGATCAATGGCAGCGCTGCGCCGCCGACGTCGATCGAGAAGAACACGACGCTCGCTATCGCATCGGCGACCGGGGCGACCCAGGCATTGACGATGGCATCGACATCCATGCGTCAGCCTCGCCCTGCGTCGCCGAGGTAGGTCCAGCGCCGCAGCAGCGACTCGACGGGACCGCGCGCGAACCGCGCGCGCCACAGGCTGCAGAAGGCCAGCGAGGCGAACGCCGCGAGCGCGGCGATCAGCACGCAGGCGGCGGCGCTGACGCTGCCATAGAGCCCGAGGCCGTAGCCGCAGAACACCAGCGACAACAGCACGCCCTGCAGCAGGTAGGCCGTCAGCGACGCAGAGCCGGCACGTGCCATGAAGCGGCGCAACGCACTGTCGGGCCGCTGCGCCCAGTGCGCGATCAGGCCAAGATAGCCCGCCGTCGACAGCGGGCTTGCCAGCGTGATCAGCGCGAGGCCCGTGAACTCGGCCGGATCCAGCATGTTCTCGGCGCTGACCATCAACCACGCTCCGATCGCGTTCAACGCAACGCCGATCGGCAGATAGATGCGGCGGCTGCGCTGCCAGAACGGCGCGGACGGCTCGCGTAGCAGCCCGTCACGCACGGCGGCGAGTCCGAACAGGAAGAAGGCAATGACCCCGAAGCCCTGCAAGGCCAGCACGAAGCCGATGTCCTGCAGCCATGACGCCATGCGGAACGCTGCCACAGTACCGAAATCGACGGAGCGGAAAGCGGCGAAGCTCGGCGCCGCCTCAGTCGCGAGCTTTTCGAGTTCGGCGCCCAATTCGTCGGGCGCGAACGCGGACCACGTCCAGATCGACACCGCGAAAAGGGTCGTGATGACGACCTGCAGCACGTACAGGCCGCGACCCCAGCGGACCAGCCGCGTCACGCTCGCATCCCGGAACAGGAACAACAGCGAGCCGAAGAATGCATAAATCACGAGGATGTCGCCGTAGAACAGCAGCCAGATGTTGGCCAGCCCGAGCAACAGCAGGCCAATGAGCCGACGCGCATAGCGACCGGCGAAGCCCGCCTGGTCGCGTGCCGCAGCCGCCATCTGCTGCGCGAAGCCAACGCCGAACATGAACGAGAACAGCGTGTATGACTTGTACAGGAACAGCGCCGCGACCAGGAACCAGGCCGCCTGGTCGAGGGGCGTGGCGAGCGCCTCCGACGTGTAGCCTTTGGTGGCGGGATAGGCAAACAGGCCGACATTGACGACGGCGATCCCGCACAGCGCGGCAGCGCGGGCGAGGTCAGGGAACAGATCACGATGGCTGTTGCGCGACATGGGCAAGAGCTTGCCAGAAAGCAGCGCATCTCAATATCGCGTCGTACTGCATCACCTGCGGCTTCCCACGCGGCGATGCCGCTACACTGCTGCGCTGGAGGTTTGCGATGCTGCGAAACGGCTTGTTGACGGTACTTATCTGGTCTGTCGTCGCGGCAACGCCGGCGCTGGCCGCCAACGCGGTCGCGCGACTCGACAGCGGCACGGTGCGCGGCATCGGCAGCGCCGACACGGTCGGCTTCAAGGGCATCCCGTACGCAGCGCCACCGGTCGGCCCGCTGCGCTGGCGCGCGCCGCAGCCCGTCGCCCCCTGGCGTGACGAACGCCTGGCCGCGGACTTCGGCAACGCCTGCCTGCAGCCACCGCCGGGCGCGGGCGAGCGTGCGCTCGGCTCAGCCGTCAGCGAAGACTGCCTGTATCTGAATGTCTGGCGCCCGGCGAAGGCAGGCGGTCGCCTGCCTGTCATGGTCTGGTTCCATGGTGGCGCCTTGACCCGCGGTGCCGCGTCGCTGCCAGTCTACGATGGTGCCGCGTTCGCACGTCGCGGCGTCATCCTGGTATCCGTGAACTACCGGGTCGGGTATCCGGGCTTCTTCGCGCATCCCGCGCTGTCGCGCGAGGCCGCCGATGGCGGCCGCGTCGCCAACTACGGGCTCATGGACCAGATCGCCGCGCTGCACTGGGTGCAGCGGAACATCGCTGCCTTCGGTGGCGATCCGCGGCGCGTCACCGTCTTCGGACAGTCGGCGGGCGCGTTCTCCGTGCAGGCGATGCTGCTGAGTCCGCAGGCCCGCGGACTGTTCCACCGCGCGATCGTGCAATCGGGTTACTACCGCGGTTCCTATCCGCGCCTCTCGACGCCGGCACCGGATGGCAAGCGACCCGCGGAGCAGGACGGCATCGAACTGCTGCGGGCGATCGGCGTCGAGACCGACGATGTCAGCGTGCTGCGCGGACTTTCCGCCGCGCAATTGCAGGCGCTACCGCCACATGGCGTCAGCGGCGGCATTCCCGCCATCGACGGTCGATATGTCGTCGAGGACATGTGGACCTCACTGCGCGCGGGCCGCTTGGCCGCGGTGCATCTGATGATCGGCGCCACCGACCAGGAGACGCCGCGGCTGCCGCCCGAGGTCATGCAACAGTTCCGCAGGATCACGGCTGCGTTCATCACGCCGGACGACGAACAACGGCTGGCGGCAGCCTACGGCGGTCCCGAAGCCTACGAACAGCACATGATCAGCGACTTCACTTTCGCGGCGATGCTGCGCAGTTTTGCGCAGTTCCATCGCGCCCAGGGCCACCCGACTTATCGCTACCGTTTCGCAGTGCTGCCCGAAGCTGGCGCGGCAACACTTGCTGGCCTGCCGCACAGTGGCGAACTGCCCTACGTGTTCGGCAATCTCGATGCCTCGCCGTGGCCCGTCGGCGCACGCGACCGTGCCGTGTCGGATGCCGCGATGGATTACTGGGTCGAGTTTGCGCGCAGCGGCAAACCTGCCCCGCGCGGCAGACCTGCATGGCCGGTGGACGATGCCGAACGCATCATGCTGTTCGACAACGACGGCGCCCGCCCCGTGGTCGATGACCGAGCGCCGCGCTATCGGGCGCTCGCGGAAGTGGTGGATCCTCGCTCCTGACATGCCGCCGACCCTGCTCGCCCATTGCCGACCACAGCCTGCGATTCCAGCGCTGCTGCTGTTGCTGCTGACATTGATGATCGCGTTGCCCGCAGCGGGGCAACCGCAGGCAAGTGCGCTGGTCGCCTGGGGCGTGCCGCTGGGATTGCTGGGCTCGGCCGGCCTCGCGCTGGCTGCAGGGTTCTGCTCCTTCGCCCCGCCGGTCGCCTGGCTGGCACTGGCGTGGTTCGCGTCGGGCTCATTGCGCACGATCGCCGCAACGGGCATCGAGCCTGCGCTGCTGGTTGGCACGACGGTCGCCGTCGTCGCGCTGGCCATCCAGGCCTGGCGCGTCGGCACGCGCCGTTTCGTGCCCACCATGAAAAAAGGCGGCGACCCGACCTGAGTCGAGCCGCCGCCCTGATGCGACTGCCGCTTACTTCGGAACCGGCAGCGACGAGTGGTGCAGCACGATGCGCAGCGCGCCCTTGTCGTCGCGCGCGTAGCCCCAGGTCTTGTCGACCGTCGTGACCTTGCCGTTCTTGTCGGTGATCATGACATTGCCCATCGACATCGCCGTGTCACCGTTCAGGTACAGCGCGGCGTTGCGGATCTCGACCGAGCGCCAGCCCTTCAGCGCGAAGCCGGTGTCGGCCGGGAACGCCGAGTCACCGCCGACGAAGTACGCCAGCGCGCCCGCACGCGTCGTGCGGAAGGTCTGCGGGGTCGTCGTCAGCGTCGGCTTGAAGAGCACCGGGCCCATGTTGTAGCCGTAGGCCGCATCCAGCACGGCTTCCGCCGTCGCCTTGGCCTTCGCCAGGCCGCCCTGCTCGAAGTCGGTGGAGATCTGCACCAGCGCTTCACCCCAGGCACGCTGGGCGGCGAGCACATCGGCTTCGGAGATGTTGTGGCTGGCCACCGGGGCCGGCGCACCCGAGTGCGTGGCGACGTTGCCCTTGGCGAACGCCGGGCTGCCCGCCGCGAGTCCACCCGCGAGCACCAGGGCCAGTGACAGAGTGCGAAGCTTGACCATCGAATCCATGAGATTGAGCTCCCGATTGAGTGAGTAGACCGGAACGGCCGCTAGGATCGTCGCGCAGGCCCCGGTTGGAATGTGCCGTACGGCATAGATCAGCATCTGCTGCTCGGCATATACTTGCCGGATGAGCAGCGACGCCTCCCCCAGCGCCCGAGCGCTGCGCTCCCAATTGCGCGAATCCACCCGCGAGGCCAGCCGGTTGCGGTTGCTCGAGGCCGCCGCGCTGGCTGCAGCAGATGAGCGCCAGCCGCCCTCTGCCCTGCGCCTCGCACTGGCGCACGGGCAGAGCTTCCTGGCAGCCGACACCGCCCTGGCACTGCACCTGGAGGCCGGCGGGCTGACGGTGCAGGCCTCGCAAGGGTTCGCGCTGCCCCCGGGCGCACGAGTGACCGCAGCGGGCGTGCTGGGCAGCGCATTGCGTGCGCCTGTGCTGGTGCGCGAACGCGCGGTCAGCCCGCTGCGCATGGTCGGCCGGGAAGCGGCCGCCGTGGAGGTGCTGATGCCACTGCGCATCCGCGGCCAGGTCACTGGACTGCTGGCGTTGTCGAGCGGGCGACCGATCGCACTGCCGGATGCCGCCGACACGGTGACGCTGCAGGCGTTCGCCGCCATACTCGCAGCCGTGATCGAAGAGCCGCGCTCCGCGCGCGCGCCACGGACTCCGCGGCGTGAAGCAACGGCGCTGCTGTCGCGCCTGACCGCGCGTGAGCAACAAGTGTTGTCGCTGCTGCCTCGCGGCCTCAGCAACGCGGAACTTGCGCAACAGCTGGGCATCGCGCCGGGGACAGCGAAAGTGCATGTTGAACGGATCCTGCACAAGCTCGGCGTCAGGGATCGCACCCAGGCGGCAGTCAGGGCCACGGAATGGGGATTGGGCAAATGAACTTCGCAAGGACGCGCTGGCAAGACTGGTCGCTGGGCTGGAAGGGGTCGGCAGTCGTCGCGTTGCCGCTCACGCTGCTGCTGGCCGCGCTGTATTCCAACTACACGCTGCAGCGGGACATCAGCCGCGCCAACGACGACGTGCAGCGTACCTTGACGACGCGCGCCAACATCCAGGCATTGCACACCCTGATCGCAGAAGCCGCCTCGGGCGTGCGCGGTTACCTGCTGACCGGGCGCGAGGAGTTCCTGTCACCGTACTGGAATGCCGAGCAGCGCATACCGTCCACGATCGAGACGCTGCAGCAGACGATCCGCGACCCCGAACAGGCGCGCCGGCTCGCCAACGCCGAGCAGTTGCTCGCGATCAAGCGCGCGAGCCTCGATACGCTGCGCCGCGAAGGCGCGCAGCTCATGCCACAGGCGCTGCAGTCGCACCTGCGCTCCAGCAAGCAGGTGCTCGACGACCTGCGCGCGCAAATCACGGAGCTCGGCGAGGAGGAAGCGCGCCTGGTCACGCAGCGGCTCGAGACCGCCGCGATCGCGCGGCGCCGCGAATCGATCGCGAACGTGGTGCTCGCGATCGTCGGACTCGCGGGCGCGGCCATCGCGCTGTGGATGTTGTCGGTTGGCATCATCCGCCCGCTGCAAACCGCGGCGACGAATGCCGAGCGGCTGGCAAGCGGCCTGCCGCTGATGCCACCGCCCGTCGCGCGCGACGAGATCGGCCAGCTGGCCGAGCGTCTGCATCGCGCGAGCCTGCTGCTTGCCGAACGCGCCGAGCAGGCTCGCAGCGCCAACCAGGCCAAGACGGAGTTCCTGTCCAGGACCAGCCACGAACTGCGCACGCCGCTCAATGTCATTCTCGGGTTCGCGCAGCTGCTCGAGACCGATCTTCGCAATACGTCGTCGGCCGCCAGCGTCGAGCAGGTGTTGGGCGCCGGTCGCCACCTGCTGACGCTGATCGACGAGATGCTCGATATCGCCCGGATCGAATCCGGCGAGATCACCCTGCGTCCGCAGCCCGTCACGCTGGCGCCGCTGCTGCAGGAACTGCAGGGCCTCATCGCCCCGCTGGCCACGCGCAGCAACATCCACCTGGACGTCATCGATGCGGGCAAGATCGCCGTGCAGGCCGACCGCCAGCGACTACGGCAGGTGTTGCTGAACCTGCTGACCAACGCCATCAAGTTCAATCGGCCCGGCGGCTCCGTGCAGGTCTCCGCCGTCCGCGACGGCGACTCCGTGCGGATCGCCGTGACCGACACCGGCATCGGCATCGCGCCGGGGCAGATCGAGCGGCTGTTCTCGCCCTTCGAGCGACTCGACGCCGAGCGACTCGGCGTCGAGGGCACAGGACTCGGGCTCGCGATCTCGCACCAGCTGATGAAGCGGATGCAGGGCAGCATCGAAGTGCAGAGCGAACCGGGGCGCGGCAGCACGTTCACGCTGGTGCTCGCCGGTGCCGAAGCGGAGACCGGCGCGGACACGCGGGTCGTCGCGCCGCCGGCCGGCACGCCGGTCGACGCCCGTGAGCCCGCTCGCCGCGTGCTCTACATCGAGGACAACGGGCCCAATATCGCGCTGATGAAGGCGGTCATGAATCGACGCCCGCGCTGGCGCCTGGAAGTGGCCCACAGCGGCAGCGAAGGGCTCGCGCGGGTGCGCACGCACAAACCCGACCTGCTCCTGCTCGACCTGCATCTGCCGGACATGTCGGGGGAAGGCGTGCTGCAGGCGCTGCGCGATGAGCCGGCCCTGCGCGACATGCCTTTTGCCATCCTCAGCGCTGATGCGTTGCCGGCCACCGTCGAGCGCCTGCGCGCGAGCGGTGCCGCGGACTACCTGACCAAGCCCCTCGAAGTGCCGCGGCTGTTCGCGCTACTGGATCGCTACGAAACATGAACGACACGGAAATCCTCGCGTCGCGGATCCTGATCGTCGACGACCAACCCGGCAACCTCCGCTTGCTCGAAGACCTGCTTGGTCGGGAGGGCTTCGGCAACGTGCTGAGCACGACCGATTCGACCCAGGTCGTCGATCTGTACACGGCCTTCGATCCGGATCTCGTGCTGCTCGATCTGCTGATGCCCGGCCTCGACGGCTTCGCCGTGCTCGAGCGCCTCGCGCGCTGCCGCGAGCCCGATGACTTCCGGCCGGTGCTCGTGCTCACGGCCGATGCCACCCGCGATGCAAAGCGACGCGCCCTGTCATTGGGAGCCAAGGACTTCCTGACCAAGCCCTTCGACACCGTCGAAGCGATGCTGCGGATCTGGAACCTGCTCGAGACACGCCAGCTCTACAAGCGCTTGCGGCAGGTCGTTCCCGATGCCGCGCCGCCCGTCAACTGGCGCGGCGGAGGTTAGCTGCGGTCGAAGTCACCCGCGTCGTGTCGTTCCGCCAGTCGCTCGGCCGGCTCCCCCGTCGTGCGATTCACGCGGCGGCCACGCTGCACCGCCGGGCGCGCTGCGATCAGAGTCGCCCAGCGCAGCACATTGCGATACTCGTGCACGGCCAGGAACTCGGCCGCCCCATACAACTGGCCCAGCACCATGCCGCCATACCAGGGCCAGATCGCCATGTCGGCGATCGTGTAGTCGTCGCCGGCGATGAACTCACGCGCCGCGAGCTGGCGATCGAGCACATCCAGCTGGCGTTTCACTTCCATCGCGAAGCGGTCGATGGGGTACTGCATCTTGACGGGCGCGTACGCAAAGAAATGCCCGAAGCCGCCGCCCAGGTAAGGCGCGGAACCCACCTGCCAGAACAGCCACGACAGGCACTCGGCGCGCCGCGCGGGCTGGCGCGGCAGGAACTCGCCGAACTTCTCGGCGAGGTACATCAGGATCGCACCTGACTCGAACACGCGCGTCGGCGTCGGTCCGGAGCGATCGAGCAGCGCCGGAATCTTGGAGTTCGGATTCACGGCGACGAAGCCGGAACTGAACTGGTCGCCGTCGCGGATGTTGATCAGCCACGCGTCGTACTCGGCGCCGGCGTGCCCCTTCGCGAGCAACTCCTCGAGCAGCACCGTGACCTTGACGCCGTTCGGCGTGCCCAGCGAGTACAACTGCAGCGGATGGCGTCCCACGGGCAACTCGCGTTCATGGGTCGCGCCCGCCACGGGCCGGTTGATGTGGGCGAACTGTCCGCCATTGCCCTGCGTCCAGGTCCAGACCTTGGGCGGCACGTACGAAGAATCATCAGTCATGACGGATCACCACTTTGCCGACATGGGCGCCACTGTCGAGATAACGATACGCCTCCGCCGCCTGCTCGAAACCGAACACCCGATCGATCTTCGGCTTGAGGCCGCGCGCAGCGCAGGCACGCAGCAGGTCTTCGAGTATGCGACGGCTCCCGGAGGTGATGCCCTTGATGATCGCATTCGTGCCGATCATCGCCGACAGGTCGCTCGCACCCTGCGGCCGGCCGCCCAGCGCACCCAACAGGCCGATCCGCGCGTTCGGGGCGCAGCAGGCAAGCGACTGCGGCAGCGACGCCATGCCGACCGTCTCGACGACGATGTCGGCCCCGCGCCCACCGCTCGCCTCACGGACCGCGGCCGGCCAGTCGGTGCGAGAACGATAGTTCACGGTGATGTCCGCCCCCATCTCGCGCATCAGCGCGAGCTTTGCATCGCTGGAAGATGTGATCGCCACCGTGGCTCCAGCCATCTTCGCGATCTGCAGCGCCAGCACCGACACGCCGCCGGTCCCGAGCGTGAGCACGATGTCGCCTGGCTTGCCCTGCGCGAACGACTCGATGACAGCCCAGGCCGTGATGCCGGCAGCGCCGAGCGCCGCGGCATCTTCGTGTTGCAGTCCAGCCGGCACGCGGACCAGTGCATGCGCCGGCAGCACGATGCGATCCGCCAGCCAGCCGTCGGCCGTGTTGCCGAGATCACGCGCGAATATCGCGGGCGAGTACGCGCCGTCGACCCAGTCGACGAAGTGCGGTGCCGTGACGCGCTCGCCAAGCTTCCACTGCGAGACGCCTGCGCCCAGCTCATCGATCTCGCCGGAACCATCGCCCACCGCAATGCGCGCGGCTGGCTTCACCGCGCCGTAGCGCGACGACACGATGCTCAGATCGCGATGGTTCAGCGCTGACGCCCGCACCCGGACTGCCACCTCGCCCGGACCTGGCGCCACCGACGGCCGTCGCGACAGTGTGAGCGAGCCGAAGCCCTGTTGATCACCGACCTGCCAGGCGCGCATGGGCTCTCCCGCAGCCGGGCGCGCCGTGGCAACACCGGCCGCCAGCACGGAGCCTGAAACCAGCAGGTCGCGTCGAGTCGGATTCATGCGGAACATCTCCTTGTCAGTTCGACACAGCGGCCGATGCGACGACCGCTACGCCGCATTCCGGGCAGGCGCCGCGTTCCATCGCGCGCTGATGATCCTTCGCGACCAGCGCGTGCGAGCACCCCGGGCAACGCAGACCATGCCAGCGCGGCGCAAGCCGCTGGTGGGCCCACATCAGCAGCGCGAACCAGGCCAGGGGCAGCACGATCAGATACAGCACGGCGAGTTCCTTCGACTGCGGCAACTGCGTCTTGAGCCAGCTGCTGTGCGTCAGCAGGTACAGCAGGATCAGGGGCGAGTAACCGAAGAACGCAACGATGGCGCGCTCGCGCTGGTACGCCTTGTGGCGCGCAGTGAAGTCTGCCGCGTCCGGAGGGGATGTCATGCGTTTGGCCCGCCTCGCCCTTGTCCGGCGAGTGTACCAGCAGGCCCCCTAGGGCCCCGCGGCCTCGTCATCGAGCAGCGAGAGATTTTCGGTCGCAGCCGCGACGGCTGGCTTCCAGGCCTCGCGGTAGAACTTCAGGAACCCCTCGCTGGTTTCATACTGCCGATAGTGCTCCCAGTCCCGGAAGAACATCGACGCGCAGTAGGCATACTGCACCGGAGTGATCGGGCGTTCGATCCGCACCTGCACACCGAAAGGCAGGGCCGTGATCGTCTGGTACAACTGTTTGACGAAGGCGTTCGCCTCGGGGCTGTTGACGGCATGCTTGAGGTTGAAGCACACCTCGAGTCGCAACGGCTTGCTGTTGACCCAGCCCGGTGGAAGATCAGCGAGTCGATTCGGGTAACTCCGGAACACCTCGTCCGGCGACTTGGCCGAAGGCGCTTGCGCTGAGGCGATCGACGACCCGACGAGCAAGGCGACTGCGAGCAGACTGAAGTTGTTCATGGAGCCTGAGAATACCCGCTGCGCCGCACTGGCGCAGCCTCAGCGAGTCGGCACCATCGCGTCGAGAAGCTCCCCAAGATCGTAATAGTGGAACGTGCGGTCGTCTGACATCGCGACCAGAAGGCCGCGAGGAAACCCCGGCAGCGCTTCGCCCGTCAGATCGATACCGTCCGTCTCGCGGGCGGCATAACGAATCCGGCCCCGCAGCGCTGGCTCGCGCAGCGCCTCGCCGGCGCGGCTTTCCAAGGCGAACACACGCAACTCGCCGGCTTGCTGATCCGACACGAACAGCAGCGCTGGCTCACCGGGACGACGCAGCACCGCGCTGCCCTCGTGGTCCCGGGCGAAGCCCGTGGTACCAAAGGACGCAATCTCGTCGTCCGCATCCTCGACCGCAGGATCCGCGGAGTACTTGCGCAGGCCATAGGTCTCATCGGACGCGAACACGTGCCCGCCGGTCGAATCCACCGAAAGTGCCTCGATTTCCTTGCGCCCGCTCCAGCTACCAAACGCGCGCACCTTGACGCCGCGCAGCACGCCGGTGCCGTCGTCGAAGAGCCGGTACTGGTGCAGGTAGCCCTCGCGAGGCGCGTGGCGATCAGAGCGACTGACGATCGCAAACAGCGCTCCGTCGCCCGGCCGCTGGTAACTCGCAACACCCATGACGTCCCGTGCGCGCTCACCCTCGAACACCGCGATGCCGCCGCCGTCGACCGGCTCCATCCCTGGCAGCGCGTACACCCGCATCCGGTGTGCAAAGCGCTCCGCGACGATCGCGACATCGCGCTGCTGGCCACCAAGCGTGACGCCGCGGGCGATATCGACATTGTTGGGCCGCAGCAAGCCACGGACCACGAGGTCGGTTCTGACCCTGCCGTCGAGACCGAACGCATACAACGCGCCGTCGACATCCTTGTCGGTGCCCAGCACCAGACTGCGTGACGGGTCACTCCGGTCGATCCAGATCGCCGGATCGTCCGTGTCGTGGCGAACGGGCTCGGTCACCACCTTGGGCTGCACCAGTCGCGCCGCATCGACGCGGGGCGCAGCAGCGAGGGCGCCCGCAGCAGCGACGAACGCAGTGCAGAGCAACAGCGCGCGCATCACCATGTCAGAGCTTCGCGCGGGCGCCGACGAAGACGCTGTAGCCGAACTTCTCGTACTCATAGACGCGGTTACGCTCACCGAAATAGCGGATGCCCGCGGAGTTGGTCAGGTTCTTCGCCTCGACGAAACCTTCGAACTGCTTGCTGAACTGATAGCTGGCAGTGAGGTCGACCTGGCTTCGTCCCTCCCAGTAGAGATCGAGGGCACCGTCATCGGCGTTGATCTCGTTGAGGTAGTCACCGCGATCGGTATAGCTGAGGCGCAGGCTGAGCGGGCCCTTCTCATAGAACACCGCAAAGTTGCCCACGGTATCGGACTGCCCGGGCAAGGGGAACTTGGACCGGCCAGCGTACTCGCGGCCCACGTCGATCTCGGCATCCACCCAGGTGAAATTCGCGAACACGCCGAAGCCCGATAGCCAACCCGGCAGCTGCGTGAACTGCTGCTGCCAGGCCACCTCGAGCCCGTTCATCGTGCCGTCAGGCGCGTTCTCCGGCCGGATCAGCGTCGCCGGCTGCCCGAGGTAGCTGCCATCCGAACGCAACTCATAGGCATAGTCCGTGAGATCCTTGTAGAAGGCGCTCGCCGACACCAGACCGATCCGATCAAAGTAATACTCGATCGACAAGTCGAGGTTGTTCGAGAGCGTCGGCTCGAGGTCCGGATTGCCCGTCGTCACGACGATGCGCGTGCCTTCCTGGCTTTCGAGCGCGCGCGGCACGATGTCGAGGAAGTTCGGCCGCACCATCCCGCGCGTCAATGCCGCCCGGCCAATCAATCTGTCGCTGAACTCATAGCGCAGGGTCACGCCCGGGAAGACCTGCGTATGCGACCGCTTGTCTGACCGCAGGGCGATGGCGCCCGTCGCAGCATTGAACACGGGCGCGGCGCCTTCGGTCGTCGTGCGCTCGACACGCACGCCCGCGAGCACACCGAGCCTGTCGAAATCCAGATCCCACATCGCGTAGCCGGCGAGGATGTCTTCATCAACCTGATAGTCAGCCGTCGCCGACTGTTCGGCCCGGATCGGCGAAGCCGCCTTGGTCGCGTCGAAGTAGGCATCTGCCAACGCCGGATCGACCTTGAAGCCCAGATCGTAGCCGTAATTGAAGCTCGGGCTCGACGTCAGGAAGCTCGCAAGATTGCCGCTGGGCGCCGCCGACGCGGCACGATTGCGGAAGCGGTTCTCGTCTGCGACCCGCTCGCCGGTGCGCGCCTTCGCGCCGAACTTGAAGTTGCCCTCGCCATCACCCACGCTCACCGGGATCGTGACGTTGGCGGTCAACGCCACCAGATCCTCGCTGGATGCAATCGTTCGGTAGGCGTTCTCGCGGAACGAGAAGTTCGCCGGATTCAGGTGCTGATTGGTCGTGAACAGCGACAAGCTGGGTTCCAGCCGACTGGTGCGATAGTCGTATGACTGCGGCGCCGTTGCCGTGCCCAGCGCGGCCGTGCGCCACAACAACTCGTCACGGCGCGGATAGCCCTGCTCCGAGTTCGCAATCGACACGGAACCATCCAGCCGCCAGCCGCCGAAGTCCCGCTCACCGCCGAGCTCGGCGGTCGTGATCTCGTTGCGCTGGATCCGATGACGGATCTGCTTGGCGACGCGAATGTTGCGGAAGCTCGCCGTCTGATCGGTGGCACCCGGTAGCAGCACACCCTCGGACCAGAGCACGAGCAGCTGATTTCGGTACTCGTCGTCCGTGAAGCGCGAGTAGGTACCGCGAAGATAGAGCTTCGTTTCGTCGGTC
>CAZPJE010000163.1:0-10784 GCA_964586725.1 uncultured Steroidobacteraceae bacterium
CGCAGTGCCAGCGCCCGCTCGCGCGAAGCCCGCATCGCGTCATTCAGCATGTCGACTGGCACGCGCGGCAGCAGCGGCGATGGTTGCATTTCAGTCTCCGATGGCAGGCTTGGCAATGCCGACCCAGGCCGCAAGGATCAGCAGCACCCAGATCGACAGCACGAACGGCCGGGTCTTCGCGAACGCGCCGGCAACCGTCGCCTCGAGTTCGGGGGTCGAGCCGGTGCTGAGGATCGCGCGCAACGCAGGCCCGAGCGGCTTGCCGCGCAGGCGGATCATGATCCCGCAGAACAGCATCGCTGCGAACAGCAGGAACTTGATCGAGACCCAATCGGCGAAGATATGACCCGTGCCTTGCAGACCCGTGTAGGCATCCCACAGCAGCCCCGCGAGCAGGACCCAGCGCCAGACGAGATCGATACGCCGCAACTTGTCGGCGATCGGCTTGCCCTGGTAGTGGTGGATGGCCCAGACCATCCACAACCAAGCGGCACTGATGCCCCACAGCACGACGAAGCCGATCGCCGGCATCCGCACGAGCCCGAGCATCGCGGCAAGGCTGTAGCCCACCGGCAACATCAGCACGAGGCAGTAGCGCGGGATCTGGTCGATCCAGCCGAGGATCTGCATCGCCGTACGTCGCGACGCGATATCGAGCGAGGCGTTCCGGACGAAGCGCGCCGAATAGAACACGCCGATGTCCGCGCCGAGCCAGTAGACGAACAGCAGCAGGTGCACCAGTTTCAGCAGGAAATAAAACTCGGCGGACATGCAATCCCTCGCAGGCCAGGCCCTGCCCGGGCGGGCAGCGGCGCGTCAATCCTGCTACTGTAGCGATTCTCCCTGACCCAGAGGAACTGCGCTTGGAAACCACGCGCCGCGGCGCGCTGCGACTGCTGGCCGCCACTGTCGTTGCCGCGCCATTCGCCGGGCCCGCCATGGCCGCTGCCACACCATCGCCACCGCCCGGCGCCGGCCCGGCCAGGGATCGCCTTGCCGTGCAGCAGGCCGCCCGTGACTGGATCCGCGCCTTCAAGAGCGGTGATCTCGAGGCGCTGATGGCCTTGTACGAACCGGACGCCTATGTCGCGCTGCATGGCCAGCCCGTGCTGCGCGGCATCGAAGCCGTGCGCGCTTATTTCGCACCGCGCGTCGGACGCGGCCAGGTCGAGTTCCTGCTCGATATCGAACGCATCGATGTCCGCGGCAGCATCGCCCACCTGATCTCGGGTTACTGGTTCACGCTCGAGTTGCCGGGCCAGCCGCGTTACGAGGATGCCGGGCGCTCGTTGCTGATCTATCGCCGGGCTGCGCGCGGCCAATGGCGCATCCATGTCGACATCGACCAGGACACGCCGGACATCGTGTTTCCGCCGCCGCCCACCGCGCGCTGAAGCGAGGCGCGGGCCCGGTGCCCGCCTCGCGCGACCCCTTTCGTTTTCTTGAGGAGTTCGAGCATGCCGATCGCACGCATCAACAATCACAACATGTACTACGAAGTCCTCGGCCAGGGCGATCCGGTGCTGTGCATGGGCGGCTGGGGCACCTTCTGCCACGACAACCATCATCATCTTGCGCGCGGCCTGACCGACCGGTACCAGGTCATCCTGTTCGACTATCGCGGCATCTGCGACTCCGACGACGACCTGAGCGTGCCGTCGACGATGGCGCTGCATGCCGAAGATGCGATCGGCCTGCTGGACCACCTTGGCCTGCGCAACGTGCATCTGGTCGGCCTGGTCGGCATGGGCGCCTGCGTCTGCCAGGAAATCGCGATCCGTCGCCCCGACCTCGCGCGGTCCATGCTGAACACCGGCGCGTGGTGCGAAGTCGACGACTTCCTGCGCGACCAGCTGGAGATGTTCCGCTGGATTCACCGCGATGTCGGCTTCGAGGCCTTCCAGAAGGCCGTCACGCTGCTGTCGTTCACGCCCGAGTACTACATCGAGAACAAGTCGAAACTGCTGGGCCCGCAGGGCGGCTGGAAAGAACTGAACGGTCGCCTGACCGCGCACGGTCGCCTGATCGATGCCTGCGTCGGCTTCGAATCGAAGTCGCGGCTGGGCAGCGTGCGTTGCCCGTCGCTGATCATCCACGCCGCGCTCGACGTCGTCACGAGTCCGCGCACGACGGTGCCCATCGAGAAGGCGATTCCCGGCGCGGTCGGCGAAACCTGGGATGACCTCGCGCACGTCGTCGCCGGCAAGGAATTGAAGATTCGCTTCGCCAAGCGACTGTTCGAATGGCTCGAGAGCTGCTGATTCCTGCAGGCCCCTGCCTGCGCGCAGGCGCACCGCCCCGATGAGCCCGCTCAGTCATCTGCCGCAGGTCACGCGGATCATCCTGGTCGCGAACATTGCCGTGTTCGTGCTGCAGATGGTGCTCGTGGGCGTGCTCGAGCCGTGGTTCGCGCTGTGGCCGGTGGGCGTCGCGTTTCAGCCGTGGCAGCTGGCGACCTACGCGTTCCTGCACGGGAGCCTCGCGCACATCGCCTTCAACATGTTCGGCCTCGTGATGTTCGGCGCCGACCTCGAACGTGCCTGGGGCCCGCGCCGCTTCCTGCGCTTCTACGCCGCGAGCGTGCTGTCCGCCGGCCTCACCCAGCTCGCCGTGACCGCCTGGCTGGGCCAGTCGCTGCCGACGGTCGGCGCCTCTGGCGGCGTGTTCGGACTGGTGCTCGGATTCGCCGTGATGTTCCCCGACCGGCGCATCGTGCCGCTGTTTCCGCCGATCCCGATGCCAGCCTGGGTGTTTGCGCTGGTGTTCGCCGTGCTCGAGTTGGTGCTCGGTGTCATGGGGACGCAGACCGGCGTCGCGCATTTCGCGCATCTCGGCGGCATGCTGGGCGGGTTGCTGATGCTGCGCCGCTGGGCACGCGAACGGCGCTGAGCGCACCGCCGCCGCGCGGGTTCAGATCCGCAGCTCCCGCCAGCGACCAGAGCGCCACCGCAGGAACATGCTGCTGCCGAGCAGCATCGCGTAGACCATCAGCGCAAGCCAGCCACCGAGCGCGCCGAGGCCGAACTGCGGCAGGCCATCGATCCAGCCCTGGCCAGGCTCGAAGATCAACACGTGCGCCAGCGGGATGAACAGGCACCACGATGCCAGTAGCGCGGTCAGCGCCGGCACCCGCGTATCGCCGGCCGCGCGCAGGCAGAAGCTCGAGCCGAAGTACAGGCCGTCGAAAGCCTGGTACACCGCGGCCGGCCAGATCACGACTGCCGCGACGGCCAGCGTCGCGGCGGCCGCTTCGTCGGCCGAGGCGAGGAAGACCGGCATCAGCCACGGCCCGGCCACGAGAAATGCAAGGGCGATGCAGAACATCAATGCCGAGCACATGACGATGACGGCCGTGCCGACGCGCGCGGCCCAGTCGCGATCGCCGGCTCCGATGCATTGGCCGACGAGCGTCGTGCCCGCCGTCGCGAGCCCGAGCGTCGGCAGATAAGCCAGCGACGTCAGCATCATGACGATCTGCGTTGCCGCCGCATCTGCGCTGCCCACCCGCGCGATCATCAGCTGGAACAGCGCGACGCCGAGGATATCGGCGCCATACATCACGCCGACAGGCGCGCCCACCTTCAACATCCGCACCACCAGCGGACCATCGGGCCGCCACGTCAGGCGGGTCCGATACGGCACCGCGTAGCGTCGCGACAGCAGGAAGCCGAAAGCGAGCAACAGTCCCACGAACTGCGCGACGTTCGTGCCCCAGGCCGCACCGGCCATGCCGAGTTGCGCGTCGAACATCAGCCACTGGTTCGCCGGAACGTTCGCGAGCGTCGTGCAGGCCGCGACCAGCAGGGTCACGCGCGTCGCACCGATCCCGTTGAAAAAGCCCATCAGCACCCACGCCATCGAACCGAGCACCGCGCCCCACATGCGCGGCTCCCAGTACGCGATCGCCAGGCGCTCGACCTCGGGTGGCAGGCGGAACGGCGCGAGCAGCAGCGGGCCCAGCGCCGCAACGACGAGGAACAGCGGCGCACTGATCAGCGTCGCCCACAGCGCGCTCCAGGTCGCCTGCGACGCGCGCGCACGCCGGCGCGACCCGGCAGCCTGCGACACGAAGGTCTGCACCGCGAGGCCCACGCCACTGATCAGCAGGATGAAGAACGTCATCAGCCAGTAGATCGACCCCATCGCGGCGACGGCGTCGGTCGAGAGTCGACCGACGAACCAGGTGTCGGTGAGGTTCAGCACCGCCTGGATGGCATTGGTGACCATCAGCGGCGCGGCCAGAGTCAGGATCGCGCGCAGGTGGATCCGCGGTCGGCCGGCCGCATCGGTGCGCTGCGCCGGCAGCGCGCGCGTGGTGGCAGGTTGGGCGTCAGTGCTCATGACGCTGGAATCCGCGCGCCAGGCCCTGCGCGACGCCCAGCATCAGCACGCAGATCGCCGCGCAAACCCAGGCCACGCCGGCCAAGCCCAGGCCTGCCACGAGCGGATAGGTCAGCTGCCCGACACTGTCGCCGCCACGCTGCAGCAGCGTGTCGATCAGGCTCTTGCTCTTGAATTTGCTCTCGGGATTTAGCACCGTGAACAGCATTTCGCGGATCGGCTTGAAGAGCCCGTAGTCGACGCCGCGCCGCAGTACCTGCGTCGCCAGCAACACCGCGCCGATCGGCATCAACGCCAGCAACACCAGCGAGCTGATCAGCAGCACCGGGATCGCAGCGAGCGCGAGCCGCATGCCACCGCGGCGCGTCAGCCACGCGACGACCAGCGACTGGAAGACCAGCGACACGACGTTGACGAAGAAGTCGATGCGCGCGAACAACGCGGCGCGCGACTCGAGCGTCTGGTAAGCCGCCTCGACGTACTTCGCCTGCTCGTTGTACATGAAGCCGCCGAGGATCTGGCCGGCGACGATCAGCGACGCGATGCCCAGCATGTACGGCGACGTCGCCAGGCGCTTCAGATCGTCGATCGCGCGCCCGCCGACGGCGACATCGAGCGCACGCGCAGCGCGTGGATCGGCACCCAGGCTGCGGATCTGCGCCCAGCGTCCGGCAAAGGCTGCAGCGCCGATCATCACGCAGGCGATGGCAATGACGACGGCGGGCCCCAGACGTTCGATGAACAACGAGTTGAACAGCGGTCCCGCGAGGGCGCCGGCGCTGCCACCCGCCGCGATGTAGCCGAACACCCTCTTGGCCGCTTCGCTGCGCCACGCGTCGACCATCGTGCTCCAGAACACGCTGACCATGAACAGGTTCAACGAGCTGACCGCGACGAAATAGACGGCGCCCACCGTGCGCGCGTCGGCGCGCAACTCGACCGCGAGCCCGAGCGCCGCGAACAGCACCACGACGAAGCCGTAGATCGATGCCAACAGGCGCCGCCGCGGAATGCGGGCCACCGCGAACCAGTACAGGGGCAGGATCGCGAGCATGACCACGAAGGTGGCGTAGAAGAGCTGGTCGATCTGGTCGCGACCGACCTCGAGCGCAAACGCCTCGCGCAGGCTGCGCAGCATGTAGTAACCGGCGAGCAGCGCGAAGTAGGCCAGTGCGCCCGACAACAGCGCGCCCCACTCGCCCGCGGCCACGCCACGGCCGCCTGCCGGGCCGGGCGCGCCGCCGGCCTCCTGCGCTGGCGCCACGTCGCTCACGCGGCGAGGGTCCGCAAGCACCCGGTCAGATGCGTCCGCTCACCCTGCGCATCGCGCAGCGCGAAATCCACGCCGTCGCCGGCCTGCCAGTGCTGCAGCATCAGCCATGAAGGCAGGAACACGGGCTGCCGGAACTCGACCGCAAGCCGCACTGGCGCGGCCATGACGTCGGCAGGCAGCTGCGCAGCGCACCGCGCGAGTGACCACATCCCGTGCGCGATCGCCGCCTTGAAACCGAACAACCTCGCGGTGATGTCAGCCAGGTGAATCGGGTTCACGTCGCCTGACAACAGGCCGTATTCGCGGCCGAGACCCGCAGGGGCGCGGAACCCGGCGCTGACGACCGGCCCGCTCGCAACGGGCTCCTCGGTGGTGCCCCGGCGAGGCGCGCCGCTGCGCCGCGCGAGGAACGTGCAGATCTCGCGCCACAGCACGACGCCACCATCGTGCCACTCGGTGGTCAGATCGAACTCCTGGCCTCGCGCGGTGTCGCGATAGCCCTCGAGCCAGGCCACCAGCTCACCGCCCTGCCCGACTTCGAGCGGCCGGTGCTGTTCGATGCTGTTGGCGACATGCACGAGACCGAGCAGGCGCACCGGGAAACCCGGCGACGACAGCAACGCCAGATGCAGCGGCGTGGCCGCCACGTGCGGGAATGCGAGCGGCAGGTGCTCGCCCGCGCGCGGCACCCCGCACAGGTCGCGGTACCGTGCCAGCTGGCCGGTGTCGATCCGGATGCGCGTCAGGCGCGCTTCGAGGCGCGGCAGCACGCTGCCTGCCGGCAGATGCGGCGGATGCTGCGCGGCCAGCACACGCGCGTACGACGACCAGACCGATGGTGGCGAATCGAACAGCACGCCGCGGCTCCCCGCAACCGGCTCAGGGCGTCAACTGATCGATGACGAGGATCCTGGCCGTGTCGCGGCCGACATCATAGCGAAGCTCGCCGAAAGGATCGCCGGAGCTCGCCGTCGGCGTGCCACCGAGTGCAACGCGCGCGACCACCTGCACGGTTTCGCCTGCGGCGAAGGTGCGCCCGGGCATCATGGCATCGGCGGGCGTCAGCCTGACCAGCAGCGGAAACTGCGCCGCGAGGCGCTGAGCCGCCAGTGGCGGACCGGGCTCGCCCGGGCGACGCACGGCGACGAACAACGACGCGCCCGGCGGCACCCGCGCCGCGAGCTGAGGCGCCAGCTGGATCTGCAGGTCGATGCTGGCTGCGGTGCTCGCGGCGGCATCCGCGGGCTGCGTGGTTCCGCCGGCCGCCGCGGCGCCGACCGCGCCGCCACTGGCGATCGCGGCATCGAGCGCCTGCACCTGCTGCTGCAGGATGCCGCGCACGGTGTCAGGGGGGCCGAGGGACAGCAGCGCAACGAAGCGCTCGCGGGCCAGCGGCAACTCCCCGCGCCGCTCGGCCGCAATGCCTGCAAAGAACAGCGCCTTGCCGTTCTGCGGCTCGAGCGCCAGCGCTTCCTCGAAGAGCCGCCCGGCGCGCCCGGCGAGCTCGTTCTCGTCGACCAGCGTCAGCGCCTCGGCCCAACCCGTCAGCGCCTCCGCATTCTTGCCATCGGCGAGCCGATAGGCGCGCTGATAGGCGCGCACGGCGAGCGGATACTGCTGCAACGCCGTGTAGGCCTGGCCCAGGCTCAACCAGCCGGCGAGGTCGTCTGGCTGGTCCTGCAGTCGACGCGCGAGGCGCGCCGCGACTGCGGCCGGCGTGTCGGCGACCCGGAACGTCTCTTGCCAGTTCCAGTTGCTCCAGTGCGCGTACAGGCCGCCAGCACCGGCGACGATCGCGACGCCGGTGAGCACCGCGACCAGGCGTGCCTCGCGCCAGAGCGGACGCGCAACCCATACGACCATGGCCAGCGCGAGCGCCGCCGCAATCAGCAGGAAAGGCGTCACGCGGGCAGATCCGCTTCGTCGTCGGCGCTACCAGCGCGTGCCGTGCGGCCACGTATCACGCGGACTGCGATCAGCAGCCCCAGCAGCAGCAGCACGACCGGCGCAGCCCACAGCCAGGCCGTGCGGGCGTTGAACTGAGGCCGAAACAGGATGAAGTCACCGTAGCGGGCGCTCAGGTGATCGCGAATCTCCGCGTCGGTGCGACCTTCGAGCAACAGTTCGCGCACTTCGCGACGCAGGTCACCGGCGAGCGACACCGGCGAATCCGCGATCGACTGGTTCTGGCACTGCATGCAACGCAGCTCGTGCGACAACGCGCGATACCGTTCTTGCAAGGCCGGATCCTCGAGCTCGACCGGATCCACTGCCCAGGCGGCGACTGCGAACAAACCCAGCAGGCAGGCAAGCACGCGCGCGAGGCGCTGCGTCGGGCGCGGCGTCATGACACACCCCGCGGCGTGACCGGCGCAGCGACGTCGCCGTCAGGCGCGGGCATCGTCGGCGGCGCATCGCTGCGCGGCAGTCGCGCCCGGAACTCGCGCTCCCAGACATCGGCCGTGATCGGTCCGACGTGCCGATGCACGACCCGCCCCTGCGGATCGATCAGGAAAGTCTCCGGCGCGCCGTACACGCCCCAGTCGATCGCGACCCGCCCTTCGGCGTCCACCGGCACGCGCTCGTACGGATTGCCGAGCTCGGCCAGCCAGCGCTGGGCAGCGGCGTCGTCGTCCTTCCAGTTTTGGCCTATGATGGGCACCAGTCCGCTGCTGCGCATCGCGAGCAGCATGTCGTGCTCTGCGCGGCACTCGACGCACCAGGTGCCCCAGACGTTCAGCAGCCACCAGCGTCCGGCATAGGCGCGGGAGTCGAAGGTGACGCCGGGCGCGCCCAGCTCCGGCAGCGAGAACTGCGGCGCAGGTTTGCCCAGCAGTGCGGACGGAATGATGTTCTTCTGCGGCGCACGCTGCACGCCCACGGCGAGCACGACGACCAGCAGCCCGAACAGGCCGATCGGCAGCAGGAACCGGGTCATGCTTCGCCCGTCGCCACGCGGGCTGCGCCTGCGGCGGGCAAGCCATCGGGCGCCGCGGACTTGTCCTTGCTCGGTTGGCCGGCGCCCTCGCGGGCCGTCCGGTAGCGGCGGTCCGATGCGGCGATGATGCCGCCGAGCGCCATCAGCAACGAGGCGAACCAGACGTAGTTGATCAGCGGCCGGACCTGGGCGCGCACGCTCCAGCGACCCGCGCCGAGGTCTTCGCCGAGCGCCGCGAACACGTCGCGGGTCGGTTGCATGTCGATCCCGGCTTCGGTCATCACCGAGCGCTGCACCCAGTAATTGCGCTTCTCCGGATACAGCACGGCGTTCGGCTCGCCATCCCGCAGCACCGTGATCTTGGCGCGGATGCCTTCCCAGTTCGGTCCCTGCGCCGGCTCCACGGCATCGAAGCGGTACTCGAACCTGCCGAGCTGCGCGCGCTCGCCCATGCCGAGGCCAATGTCGCGTTCGACCGTATAGGACTCGACCACGCTGATCGACAGCACGAACAGGCCAAGGCCGAAGTGCGCGAGCGCCATGCCGAAGATGGCCGGCGTCTGGGCCAGCTTGCGGCGCCAGCGATCGACGGGATCGGCGAGCGCGGCCAGCATGATCCAGACGCCGAGGCCAATGCCGATCGGCGTCAGCAGCATCGCGCCGCCGTAGAAGCCGACCATCAGCGCGACGGTGAGGACGGCGCTTACCGCCAGCGTGGTCAGCAGCATGCCGCGACGCTCGCTGACCCGCCCCTTCTTCCAGCTCGAGTGGATGCCGACCGGCACCAGTGCGAGCAGCGGCAGGATCGGCAGCAGGAATGTCGGGTTGAAGTACTGCGGCCCCACCGACAGCGTGCCGAGGCCCAGCGAGTCCGAGATCAGCGGCGCCATCGTGCCCGCGAACACCGTCGCCGTCGCGACGATCAGCAGGATGTTGTTGAACAGCAGGAAGCTCTCGCGGGACGTCAGTTCGAAGCCGGCGTCCGACTTCAGCAGCGGCGCGCGCCACGCATACAGCGCCAGCGCGCCGCCGATCATGACGACCAGGAACGCGAGGATGAACACGCCGCGGGTCGGGTCCGCCGCGAACGAGTGCACCGACACGAGCACGCCGGAACGCACGAGGAAGGTGCCGAGCAGCGACAGCGAGAACGCGAGGATGGCGAGGAGCAGCGTCCAGCTCTTGAAGAGCCCGCGTTTCTCGGTGACGGCCAGCGAGTGAATCAGGGCCGTGCCGACCAGCCAGGGCATGAACGAGGCGTTCTCGACCGGATCCCAGAACCAGTACCCGCCCCAGCCGAGCTCGTAGTACGCCCACCAGCTGCCGAGCGCGATGCCGATCGACAGGAAGGCCCACGCGACCGTGGTCCACGGCCGCGTCCAGCGCGCCCAGGCCGCATCGAGCTTGCCCTCGAGCATGGCAGCGCAGGCGAAGGCGAACGCGACCGCGAAGCCGACATAGCCGGCATAGAGCATCGGCGGATGCGCGACCAGCGCCGGATCCTGCAGCAGCGGATTGAGGTCACGGCCGTCAGGCGGCGCCGGGCTCAGTCGCAGGAACGGATTCGAGGTCGCCAGCGTGAACAGATAGAAGCCCAGCGACACGATGCCGAGCACGCCGAGCACGCGCGCCGCGAAGTGCGCCGGCAGGCTGCGCGAACGCAGCGCGACTGCCAGCGTCCAGGCGGCCAGGATCCAGCTCCACAGCACCAGCGAGCCCTCGTGGGCGCCCCAGATCGCGGCGATCCGGTACATGACGGGCAGCGCCGAGTTGGAATTCTGCGCGACGTACTCGACCGAGAAATCGTGGCGCACGAAGGCCACGCCCAGCAGCACCAGCGCGATCGTCACCATGACGAACTGCGCGAATACGGCTGGCGCGACGGCGGCCTGCCAGCGTTCGCGCTGCAGCGCCGGGCCGGCGATGCCGAAGAAGGTCTGCAGCACCGCGAGCACGAGCGCGAGGATCAGGGCAAAGTGGCCAACTTCCGGCAGCATCGCAACCTCCGTGTAACCCGACGCTAACTCTAGGGGATTCTCACGGCAGTGGAATCGCGGTCTTGGGCGTCATCGGCGGCTTGGGATCCACCGGCATGACGCCGCCATGCTTTTCCTTGATCGCGCGCGCAACTTCGGGCGGCATGTAGTTCTCATCGTGCTTGGCGAGGATTTCGTCGGCCGTGAAGATGCCGTTCTCGCCGAGCCGCCCATGCGCGACGACACCCTGGTTCTC
>CAZPJE010000164.1:0-30962 GCA_964586725.1 uncultured Steroidobacteraceae bacterium
CACGA
The DNA here is from genome assembly GCA_964586725.1 of uncultured Steroidobacteraceae bacterium. GTDB lineage: Bacteria > Pseudomonadota > Gammaproteobacteria > Steroidobacterales > Steroidobacteraceae > UBA964. Next base: position 6 of record CAZPJE010000164.1, read on the forward strand.
TGCGCGTGCGCAATGCCACGTTGCGGTCCGGCCGTGGCTCGTATCGCAACGAGCTCGCGCTCATCCCAGCGATCGCCAGGCTCCGCCGCTCCGTCAGTCCTCGCGTTCGCATCCACCGCACCAGCTCGCGCTTCGCCGGGGCGGTTACCATTTTTTCGAAGGGCTTCCTTCGTCACTTCGTTCTCGAGCATCGCCTCGGCGAGCAGCTTCTTCAGCTTGGCGTTCTCCGCCTCCAGCGCCTTCAGACGCTTGGCGTCCGACACCTCCATGCCGCCGAACTTGCTCCGCCAGAGGTAGTAGCTCGCCTCCGAGAACCCGTGCTTGCGGCACAGCTCCTTCACCGGCACGCCTCGATCCGCCTCCCGCAGGAACCCGATGATCTGCTCTTCCGAAAACCGCTTCTTCACGACCAACCTCCTGGCCGGGGTTAGACTCTAAACCGCTCCGCTACTCAAAAGCGGGGGGACGTCGAGTCGGCACGATCAACACGCTATTCGCTGAAGCCCATCCAACGGTGAGGTTTCCACGAAACCGGGTCAACTCCAGACAATCACCGCAGCCCGCCATCAGGCGTCAGTCGACCTCGACCCCGCGCCGGCCCTCCTTACGTCACGGAATCAAGCACCGCCAGGGTGCCCGCAATGCACAGCCATAGCCCGAGGCCTGCGGCGAACAGCGGCAGCAGCCATGCGAACGACCAGTTGATGGCGCGCTGCACGGCGCCGAACACCCCGTCGACCCGCGAACCCCCGGACGCGCGCAGCGCGATCAGCGCGGCCATCGGCGACACATAAAGCACGTTGTAGAGCGCCAGCCACCCCGCCTGAGCCCAGGCCGACGCGGTGCCGCTTGCGATGCTGCCGGCCGCAGCAAAGTACGGTAGTGCGGTGGGAACGTCGGACGCCGTTGCAACCACCGCGAACAGTAGAGCCGCACCGACGCCCAGCGACTTCGGCGTCGGTGCCGGGCCTTGGGCGGCACCGCGCCGCAAGTACGCCGCGCCGGCGATGCTGGCCAATCCAAAAGCGATTTCGGCGCTGGCGATCAGCCACGCCGGGAGTTGAGGAAGCACCCGCAAAACGATGGCGTTGGCGCCGCCGACCAGCAACAGGCCTGCCGCGAAGTAAGTGGCGAAGGTACCGAGCACGAATGCGATCGAACGCGCCATCGGACGCGGCGTGCCCAGCAGATAGGCCTGGGCCGCGATCGAGAACGGATTGAGCGCGTCCAGCAGGGCGAGACCGACCAGTGCCGCGACGAAAGTGGCGTCCATCGTCATTCTTCGGTGGCGATGGCCTTGCCGCCACCGCCGGCATCACGCCAGCTGGCACCCAGTGCGAGGTGCGCCTGCACCCACGATTGGGTCGCTGCGGCTTCGGCGTGGAGCGCGGCGGACTCGGCGAGCATGCGCGCGATCTCGGTACGGGTGAGGTCGATCGGGCTCGACAGCCCGCGCTCGACGCGCACGCGGGCGATCTCCGCAGCGCGCTGCGCCGCCGCCGCTGACCTCGATGCCGCCCTTGCCGCGGCGCTCGCGCTTGCCCAGCCGTCGATCGCAGCGTCCGCTTCCTCCAGCGCGATCAACACCGTGTGCTCCCAGTGCGCGAGCGCAGCCTCCGCGTCGGCTTCGGCTGCCACGATCCGCGCGCGGGTGCGCGCGAGATCGAACACACCCCAGGTCAGGGTGGGGCCGGCGGCGTAGCGCAGCGCCCCGCCGGCATCGAGCATGCCGGGCTCTGCCGACACGCCGGCCTCGCCGACCAGCGTGATGCGCGGATACAGCGCGGCGGTCGCAACGCCGATCCGCGCGACCGCTGCGCGAAGGCGCTGCTCGGCGGCCATCACATCGGGGCGTTGGCGCAACAGGAGCGTCGGATCGCCTGCATCCAGCGTCGCCGGCGTGCCCAGCGGCGAACGCACCCATCGATGCAGCGATTGCACGCCATGCTGCGGAGCACGACCGGCCAGCACCGCGATTCGCCGCGCCGCGTTGCGTGCCTGAAGGGCCAACAGGGGCAACTCGGCGTGCAGGTCTTCGCGCGCGCCTTGCGCCTCGTCGACGCGGTCGCGCGGGACCGCGCCGAGTTCCTCGGCACGGCGCAGGCGCTCGACGATGGACGAGAGACCCGCGAGCCGTTCGCGGGCGAGCGCCTCGAGCGCGGATGAGCACTGCAGCTCGACGTAGGCGCGAACCGTCGCAGCGGCCACAGCCGCTTCAGCCTGGCGGCCAAGCCACCGCGTCGCCGCAGTCTCGGCGCGGGCTGCGGTTTCGGCGGCAGCGAGGGCACCGAACAGGTCGACCTCCCAGGCCAACGCGAGCCCGGCGTCGGCGATGGTCTGGGTCGCGAACTCATCGGGCGAGCCCTCCGTCGGGGGTTGCGACAGCGCCGACTGGCGCAACCGCTGGCGACTTCCGGTCCACTCGCCGGTGGGCCCGCGGTCCGCACGCGCTTCGGCAGCCAACGCCCCTGCGGCGCGCAGGTTGGCGCTGGCCACTGCGAGTTCGCGATTGTGCGCGAGCGCGTCTTCGACCAGCGCATCGAGCACCGGGTCTTCGAACCGCGTCCACCAGTCCAGGCGCACCGGCAACCCGCTGGCGCCCTCGGCGACGGTGAATGCTGCCGGTGCCTCGGGCAGTTCGCGCGAGGGCCCGGTGCCGGTGGCGCAGGCGCCGAGCATGCAGGCGGCGACGGCCGCCACCAGGTGACGCAGGACGTTCATGGCTGGGCCTCCAGAAGGGTTCGGGTCGCGGAAGCGGGTGCGTCGCGCGCGAACAGCAGCGTGTACAGCGCGGGGATCAGCACGAGCGTGATCAGGGTCCCGAGTGCAAGGCCGCCGATCATCGCCGCCGCCATCGGCCGCCACAGGTCGCCGCCGAACACGAACAGCGGCAGCAGCCCGACCACGCAGGTCAGCTTGGTCATCACGATCGGGCGCAGGCGCACCGCGGCGGCGGCGGCGATCGCGTCGACTTGGGACTTGCCGCTGGCCAGTTCCTCGACGATGCGTTCGAGCAGCAGCACGGCGTTGTTGACGATGATGCCCGCCAGGGCGAGCAGGCCCAGCGTGGCGGTGTAGCTCATCGGCTGGCCGGTCACCGCGAGGCCCAGCGTGGCGCCGATCAGCACGAACGGCATCGAGGCGAGAATGATCACGGTCTTGCGCAGGCTGCCGAACTGCCAGAGGAAAAGTGCGGCCATGCCGAGCACGGCGAGCGGGAAGTACTTCACCAGACCGGCGTTGGCTTCCACGCCTTCCTCGATCTCGCCGCCCAGTTGCACGGCATGGCCGGGGGGCAGGCCGAGCCCGGCGAGTGCGGGCGCCACCGCGTCGACGATCGCCAGCGCCGTCATGTCCGGATGGCGGGCCGACACCATGATCACCGGGCTCTGGTTGCGCCGGATCAGCACGCTCGGCTGCTCGGCGATGCGCACGCGGGCGATCTCGCCCAGCGCGACGGCGCCCGCCGCGCCGAACACCGGCATCGCCTGCAGACGGTCGGGGTCGAAGCGCTCCTCGGCCGTCGCGCGCAGCATCACGGGCACGAGGATGTCGCCCTGGCGCAGGACGGTGGCCATCGAGCCGCCGTAGGCACCCTCCAGCGAACGGGCGATATCGGCCGTGGTGATCCCGGCGGCCTGCGCGCGGACCGGATCGACCTCGAGGACAAGGCGCAGGATCGGACCCTCGGCGTCGTCCTTGACGTCGAGCATGCCCGGCACGGCGGCCAGCGCCGCGCGCAGCTGCGCGGAAGCTCCGTCGAGCGTGCCGCGGTCCTGGCCGACCAGCCGGAACACCGCGGTGCCGGCCTCCGACACGCCCAGCGAGAAGCGCTTGGGTTCGATGCGTGCCTCGGGGAAGGCCGTGGAGAGGTCGGCCCGCATCCGGGCCACGGCCGCATCGAGGTCGGTCTCGGGATCGAGGTTGACCACCGCGTAGGCGCGGTGGGCGGCCGGGGTCGGCGGATTGAGGCCGAGGATGAATCGCGGTCCGCCTTCGCCGACATAGACCACATTGCCGCGCACGTCCGGATGGTGTGCGCGGTCGGCGAGGCGCGCCGACAGGCGTTGCGCCAGGGCCAGGGTCTCGCGCGACGATGCTCCCGGCGCGAGTTCGACCGGGATCTGCAGCTGCTTGCGCGCCGACGGCGAAAGCAGTTCCGTCGGCAGCACCCCGGAGACCGCCATCGCAATGCCCAGCAGGGCGAACATCGCGGTTGCCACGACGCCGGGGCGGCGAAGGATGAAGCGCACCTTGGTCACGTACCAGTCGCGGACCCTGGCGATGGGGCCGCGGTCTTCGTGCCCGGGCAGGGCCTTGCCGGCGAACATCCGCGCGGTGACGGCGGTGAAGCTCAGGGCGAGGAACAGGGACAGCAGCAGGGTCGCCGCAAGCACGATGGCGAGGCTGCGCATGTATTCGGCGGTCTCGCTGGCGCCGGCGACCAGCGGCGCGAACGCAAAGATGATCGCCAGCGACGACACCAGCAAGGGACCGGCCATGGTCTCGCCCGCAGCGCGCGCGGCGGCATCGGGCGCTTCGCCCTCGCCGATCCGACGCTGGTAGTCCTCGACCACCACGATCGCGTTGTCGACGAACAGGCCCAGCGAGATGATGATCGCGCCGATCGAAACTGTATGCAGTTCGATCCCGGCGACGCGCATGAACGCGAGGGTTCCAAGGACGGTCAGCGGCACGATGAGTCCGGTGACCATGCCCGCGCGCCAGCCAAGGAACACCACTACCACCAGCATCACGATCACGATCGTCTCGATGAAGATCTGGCCTACCCGGGTCAGGTCGCCCGCGACCACTTCGCTCTGGTCGGTGACCACGTCGAGTCGCATCCCGGCAGGCAGGTCGCCCTGCACGGCGGCCGCGGCTTCGCGCAGCGCGTCCACGAACTGGTTGACATTGAGACCCGCGCGCATCGACGCGCCGAGCACCACCGCGGGCCTGCCGTCGTAGAGCGCTGCGAACTGCGGTGGGTCCTGGGCCGCCTGCCGGATCGCGCCGAGCGCGGCTAGCGCGACTGCACCGCCGTCGGGCAACGGGACCTGCACCGCAGCCAGCGAAGCGGCGTCCGGCAGGTCGCCGGTGGGTTCGAGGGCCAGCAGCCGGCCGCCGGCGTCGATCTCGCCCGAGGGTGCGATTACGTTGCGGGCGGCCAGCGTCGTCGCGACGGCCTCCATCGACAGGTTATGGGCAGCCAGTCGCGCCGGAGAAAGCTCGACGTACACTCGCTCCTCGCGCACGCCATGGAGCGAGACCTGCTCGACACCCGCAACGTCCTGCAGCCGCGCGCGCACCGTGCGCGCCCAGTCCTGCAGTTGGCCGGCGGAATAGCCTTCGCCGGTCAGCGCGAGTGTCAGCACCGACACCCGGCCGAACTCGTCGTTGACGATCGGTCCGATGGTGCCCTCCGGCAGCACCGCCTCGGCGTCGCTGGCCTTGGCGCGCAAGCGCTGCCACACCGCGGGCAGGCGCTCGGGGCTGGTGTCGGGATGCAGCGAGACGTAGATGTAGGTCGCGCCCGGCCGGACCACGGTATCGATGGTCTTGACCTCGGCGATCTCGCGCACGCGCTCCTCGATCGGCCGCGCGACGAGCTGCTCGACGCGCTCCGAGGACGCGCCGGGGAAGTAGGCCTCGACGGTGGCGATGCGGGTCGGAACCGTCGGCTCCTCGGTGGCGGGAAAGCCGAACAGGCTAGCAACGCCCGCGATCATCAGCCCGGCCGCGGCAGCCAGGGTGAAGCGCGCGCGCTTGAGCGCAATGGCCGTGATTGACATGGTGAGGATACTCCTCGAGCTGGTGGATCAGCGCTGGACCGTGATGGCCCTGACGCGCGAACCTGCGCTGATGAACTCGCCACCGGCTACCACCACTCGGTCGCCCGCTGCCGTCGCGCCCGCGACGAGGGCGCCGGCGTTGGTCAGCGCGACCAGCTCAACCGCGATCTCTCTGACGCGTCCTTCGGCATCGACGCGCAGCACGTGTCGACGACCATCGCGGCCGGTCAACACCGCGCCCACCGGCACGATCGCGCTGCCGCCGGAGCCGGCGGGCGTGAACATGACCTCGACTGGCGTGCCGATCGGTGGCGCACCGTTGATGATCTCCAGCCTCGCCTCGCGCGCCCCGCTGGCGGTTGCGCGCGCGCTGATACCGCGCACGCGCGCCTCGCCGGCGCTCCCGTCGAACGAGAAGTTCGTGATTGCGCCGGGCGCCAGCGTCGAGGCCGCGCCGGCCGGAACGGTGACCGCGATGTCGCGCGCACCGTCGCCTTCGAGTTCGAACAGCACCTCGCCCGCGGCGATCGACTGCGAGCGCGCGATCGGCCGCGCCACGACCACGCCGTCGATCGGCGAGCGCACATCGGCGTCGCTCAGTGCCCGCTGGCCGATCGCGGCGGTGGCGCGCGCGGCATCAAGCGCCCGGCGCGCGGTTTCGACCTCGGTCTTCAGTGCGTCCAGTTCGGCCTGGCTGGCGACGCCGATCTCCACCAGCCCGTGGGTCCGGTCCAGCGCGCGCGCGCGCTCGGCCGCGACTTCGGCCACGCGCGCGGCCTCGGCTTCTGCCGCCACCCACTGCAGGCGCAGCGGTTCGCGTTCGATGGTCGCGAGCAGTTCGCCGCGCCGCACGCGGGTTCCGACGTCGGCGTGCAACTCGACGATGCGACCGACTGCCTCGGAGGTGACCTGGTGCGACTGGCGGCCCCGCACCAGGCCGATCGCGCGCTGTGCCGGGTCGATCGCCGGTGCGGCTTTCGCGACCAGGGCGACCGGCGCGTTGGGTTCGTGCTGCACCGGGGTTCCAGTGCCGCAACCCGCCAGCAGCAGCGAAAGACTGACCGCAGAGGCCAACGCAGTCTGCTGGGCAATATCACACAGTGACGACTTACTCACAAAAAGAATTCTCCGTTTTGATCGGCGGGCCGGCAGGCCCGCCCGGGCAAGGGTTTCAGTCAGGTTCGGGCGCCGATTGCGCGGCGAATGAGGTCGATCGATCCGCGGACGAAGGCCTCCGGATCGTCGATAGGCAGGGTCAGGCGGCTGAAGGCACCGTCGAGGAAGGCATTGATGCAGTGGGCCACGGCCTTGGCATCGAGCGTGGGGTCGATGCTGCCCTGGCCCTGCGCTTTCGAGATCACCTCGGCCAGCGCGCGGTTGATGCGGCGCTCGGCCGCGACAAACACGCGCGCGACTTCCGGGTCGCGCGCCGACTCGGCGAGGATCTCCAGTCGCAGGTGGGCCGCGTCCGGCGTTCCGGCATCCGACGCGATCGCCAATCCGATGCGCTCCATCCCCTCCAGCAGGTTGCCGCTGCGACCCAGTTCCTCGATCAGCGCGAGGTCGCCCTCCAGTTCCTTCTGGATCAATGCCTGCACCAGGTCTTGCTTGGTGGGGAAGTACTGGTAGAGGCCGGCGACGCTGATCGCGGCCTCCTCGCTGATCTCGGCGGTGGTCGCAGCGTGGAAGCCGCGGCGCACGAAACAGCGATGGGCCGCTTCTAGGATCTGCCGAGTCCGTTCGACACGGGCTGCGGTGTCCACGGGGCGACCGCGGCGAGCGTGGGTTTGCGAAGAATTGGTTGTCATGCTGCTATTAGTGACTGATCACTAATCAAATTGCAAGAACCTCCCGGTCGGTTTTTCCGCTCTTGGCGTGGCGGTCATCCACTCGACGGGTGAAGCGCTTGCCGCCGACCAACTCCGTCTCCCGGCCTCCGAACACGCGCTGGCAGGACCATCCAGGACGGAACCAGAACCCTGCCAACTCGCGAGCAAGGCCCCCTCTTCGCGACGCCCGGGCCGGCGGCATCACGTGCCGCATTGCCATGGGCCCCAACGCCGGTCGCAAGGCGCTGCCGCTGCGGACCTTGCCGCCGCGCTCCCCAAGTAAGCGCCCGGTATTGGCATGTTATCGACCGACGCAATCCGGCTGGATCAGTCGGCAGCAGGAACCGCAGCGCGCTGGGCAATGACAACACCCACTGCCGGAGCGGTCGCTCTGGCAGTCCTTCGTCGGCCAGCAACGCCGCCGTCTCGGCCATGCGCCTCGCGCCGCACGACGGACAGAGGCCGCGCTTCTTGCAACTGAACGCCACCGGCCTCTCGGCGTGACAATGCTCGCATCGCACCCGCAGGAAGCCCTCCTCCAGCCGACCGCACTTCAGGTAGGCGTCAAACTCTTGTTCGATGCAACCAGGCCGCGAACGGCCTGCCATGGAGCGCATCTCGCGGAATGTCGGGTAGTGTTGCTCGACGAGCTGATATGGCAGCGTCTTCTCGGGCCGATGGCGTGCGTAGCCCGGCGGTTCGACAAAAGGTGGTGCGCGCGGATGCCGCGCGTGAGCAGCGATAGCGGGCATGGCGAGCGTCCTGCAAAACTTGCGAGGACGAAACAGGCTATGTCATGCGCGCTCTATGCACTCGCTGCGAAACTGGCCAGTTATTGCAGGAATGGTCCCACTTGACGGTACAAATCCCAGCCCGACAGGGAGCAGATTTCTTTGCCGTCAGATTTGCCGTCACAAAAGTCTGCTTGAAACGCGCCGCAACCATCGGTCGGAATCAAGAAAACCTGACGGCACAATAAGTTCGCAACCCCAGAGCTGCCTGCGACGATTTCAATATCAATCGTTTGTAGAGCACCGCAAGTTACTGAACTTCTTCAGGCGCGTGAACTTGTGAAAAGCCCCTCACTCCCACTCGATCGTCGCGGGCGGCTTGCCTGAGATGTCGTACACGACGCGCGAGATGCCCTTCACTTCATTCACGATGCGGCGCGAACAGACGTCGAGCAGCTCGTAGGGCAGATGCGCCCAGTGCGCCGTCATGAAATCGATGGTTTCGACGGCGCGCAGCGCGATCACCGGATCATGCCGACGACCGTCGCCAGTCACACCGACCGACTTGACCGGCAGGAACACGGCGAAGGCCTGCGAAGTCTTCTCGTACCAACCCGCGCGGCGCAGTTCCTCGATGAAGATGTGATCGGCGAGGCGCAGCGTGTCGGCCGCCGCCTGCGTGACTTCGCCGAGGATGCGCACGCCGAGGCCGGGACCGGGGAACGGATGGCGGTAGACCATCTCGGCGGGCAGGCCGAGCTCGACACCAATGCGCCGCACTTCGTCCTTGAACAGTTCGCGCAGCGGCTCGACGAGCTTGAGCTTCATGTGCGCCGGCAGGCCACCGACATTGTGGTGGCTCTTGATCACGTGCGCCTTGCCGGTCTTGCTGCCGGCGGACTCGATCACGTCGGGGTAGATCGTGCCCTGGGCGAGGAACGCGACGCCGTCGAGCTTCGCGGCCTCTTCGTCGAACACCTCGACGAACAGGCGGCCGATGATCTTGCGTTTCGCCTCGGGATCGGCGACGCCCTTCAATTCACGGAAGAAACGCTCGGCGGCATTGACGCGGATCACGCGCACGCCGAGATTCTTCGCGAACACCTGCATGACCTGGTCGCCTTCCTGATGGCGCAGCAGGCCATGATCGACGAACACGCAGACGAGTTGGTCGCCGATCGCCTTGTGCAGCAGCGCGGCGACGACTGACGAATCGACGCCACCTGACAGACCGAGCAGCACGTTGTCCGTGCCAACCTGGGCACGCACCCGCGCGATCGCATCGTCGATGATGCTGCCCGGATTCCAACTCGCCTCGCAGCCGCAGACCTCGCGCAGGAAGCGTTCGTAGATCCGCGTGCCCTGCTTCGTGTGCGTGACTTCCGGGTGGAACTGCAGCGCGTAGTAGCGCCGCGTTTCATCGGCCATGCCGGCGATCGGCACGTCCGCGGTCGAAGAGATCACCTTGAAGCCGGCGGGCAGCTGCGTGACGCGGTCGCCGTGACTCATCCAGACATCGAGCAGGCCATGTCCGTCGGCGTTGACGCGATCCTCGATGTCCCGCAACAGCGCGGAGTGCCCGCGGGCACGCACTTCAGCATACCCGAATTCATGCACCTCGCCCGGTTCGACGCGCCCGCCGAGCTGCGCGGCCATGGTCTGCATGCCGTAGCAGATGCCGAGCACCGGCACGCCGCTGTCCCACACGGCGGCAGGCGCCGCCGGCGCGCCGGCCCGCGTGACCGACTCCGGGCCGCCGGAGAGGATGATGCCGCGCGCACCGAAGGCGCGGACAGCGGCATCGCCGGCATCCCAGGGATGGATCTCGCAGTAGACGCCAAGCTCGCGAACGCGTCGCGCGATCAGCTGGGTGTACTGCGAACCGAAGTCGAGGATCAGGATCCGATGCGCGTGGATGTCGCGGTTGGCGGCGCTCATGAGATGCGGTAGTTCGGCGCTTCCTTGGTGATCGTGACGTCGTGCACGTGCGACTCGCGCACGCCGGCGGTCGTGATGCGCACGAACTGCGGCTTGGTCCGCATGTCGTCGATGCTGGCGCAACCGGTGTAGCCCATCGCGGCGCGCAGGCCACCGGCGAGCTGATGCAGGATCGCGACGATGCTGCCCTTGTACGACACGCGCCCTTCGATGCCCTCGGGCACGAGCTTCTCGAGTTCGCTGGTCGTGTCCTGGAAGTAGCGATCGCTGGAACCGTGGCGCTCGGCCATCGCGCCGAGCGACCCCATGCCGCGATAGCTCTTGTAGCTCGCGCCCTGGTAGAGCTCGACATCGCCCGGCGATTCCTCGGTGCCGGCGAACAGGCCACCGATCATGACAGCGTGCGCGCCGGCGACCAGCGCCTTGGCGACATCGCCGGAGTAGCGGATGCCGCCGTCCGCGATCAGCGGCACGCCGGCGGCGGCGAGCGCCTCAGCGACGTTCGCCACCGCCGACACCTGCGGCACGCCCACGCCCGCGACGATGCGCGTCGTGCAGATCGAGCCGGGACCGATGCCGACCTTGACCGCGTCAGCGCCGGCCTTGGCGAGATCGAGCGCGGCGCCCGCGGTGACGATATTGCCGGCGATGACCTGCTGCTCGGGCCAGCGTGCCTTGATCTGCTCGACCATGCGGATCACGCCGCGCGAATGCCCGTGCGAGGTGTCGACGACGATGACATCGACGCCCGCCTCGCGCAGCGCGACGACGCGATCGAAGGTGTCGGGACTCGTGCCGACGGCCGCGCCGACCCGCAGGCGGCCGCTTTCGTCCTTGCACGCGCGCGGGCGCTCGGTGGCTTTCTGGATGTCCTTGACCGTGATCATGCCCTTGAGCTGATGCTGGTCATCGACGACCAGCACCTTCTCGATGCGATGGCGGTGGAACAGCCCAAGCACTTCCTCGCGCGGCGCGTTCTCGCGCACCGTCACGAGCCTGCCCTTGGGGGTCATCACGGACGACACGGGCTGATCGAGCTTGGTCTCGAAGCGCAGGTCGCGCGCGGTGATGATGCCGACGAGTTCCTTGCCGACGACGACCGGCATGCCGGAGATGCCGCGCGCCTTCGTCAGTTCCATGACTTGCCGGATCGTGGTGTCGGGCGACACCGTGATTGGATCGACGACGACGCCGCTCTCGTACTTCTTGACGCGATTGACCTCGCGCGCCTGGTTCTCGATCGACATGCTCTTGTGGACGATGCCGAGGCCGCCTTCCTGGGCGATCGCGATCGCGAGGCGCGCCTCGGTGACCGTATCCATCGCCGCGGAAATGATCGGCAGGTTCAGCCGGATCCGTTTCGTCAGCTGGGTGGAGAGCTCGACTTCGCGCGGCAATACTTCGGAATAGGCCGGCACCAAAAGCACATCGTCGAAGGTCAGTGCTTCTTCGAGAATTCGCATCGGGGAGATGTCCAGGGGATATTGGACGGCGCATTCTACGCACCCCGCAAAAGCCGGTAAACTGCGATGGCAGCGCTACGCTGCCCCGGCCGGTCCAGAATGCCCTCAGAGCGCGACGTCTACACGGTTTCCCGGCTCAATCGGGAGGTCAAGATCCTGCTCGAGGCGGGCATGCCGCTGCTGTGGGTCGAGGGCGAGCTGTCCAACCTCGCCCGCCCGGCCTCGGGCCACTGGTATTTCTCGCTGAAGGACCGCGACGCCCAGGTCCGCTGTGCCATGTTCCGGCAGCGCACGCAGGGCCTGCGCTTCACGCCGCGCGACGGCCTCGCTGTCGTAGCCCGGGTCCGGGTCGGCCTTTACGAGGCGCGCGGCGACTACCAGCTGATCGTCGAGCACCTGGAAGAAGCTGGCGCCGGGGCGCTGCGGCGCGAATTCGACAAACTGCGTGACAAGCTCGAGCGCGAGGGACTGTTCGCGAGCGAGCTCAAGCGGCCGCTGCCGGCGCTGCCGCGCCGGATCGGCGTCGTGACCTCCCCCAGCGGCGCGGCGGTGCGCGACATCCTGCATATCCTCGCGCGGCGCTTCCGGGCCGTGCCCATCGTCATCTACCCCACCGCCGTGCAGGGCGCGCAGGCCGTGCCGGAACTTCTGGCAGCCCTCGAGCGCGCGTCGCGCCGCGCCGAATGCGACGTGCTGATCGTCGCCCGCGGCGGCGGGTCGCTCGAAGACCTGTGGGCATTCAACGACGAGCGCGTGGCCCGCGCCATCGCGGCCATGCCGATGCCGGTCGTGACCGGCATCGGGCATGAAGTCGACTTCACGATCGCCGATTTCGTCGCCGACGTGCGCGCGCCGACGCCGTCGGGCGCCGCGGAACTGGTCGTGCCGGATTCGCGCGAGTGGTTCGCGCGCCTCGGCCAGCTCGCCCAGCGCCTGCGCCTGGCGGGCCAGCGCGGCCTGCGCGAGCAGCAGCGTCGACTCGACACCCTCGCCCACCGGCTCGGCCGGGCCGATCCGGCGACGCGCATCCACGCCGGCATGCAACGCCTCGACGACCTCGAGCAGCGCCTCGCGCGCGCGGCCCGTCTCGGCCTCGCGCGGCGTGACAGCCGGCTGCGCCAACTGGAATCACGCCTCGCGCGGCGCGCGCCGACGTCTTTGCTGCGCGAGCTGCGCATCCGAGAACTGTCCCTCGCCGCGCGGCTCGAACAGGCGATGGCACGACGTATCGCGCAGGCCTCGCAGCGACTCGCCGTCGCCGGCGGTGCGCTCGGCGCCGTCAGCCCGCTGGCCACGCTCGAACGCGGCTATGCGATCGTGACGCGCGCGGCCGACGGCCGGGTCGTCCGAAGCGCATCCGACGTGGCCATCGGTGCCGACATCGAGGCGCGGATCGGACGCGGCCGGGTGACGGCGCGCGTGACCGCAACCCGGGAGGATGACCGTGGCTGACCTTCGCATGGCGTGGCGCGCGCTGCGCCGGCTGTTCCCGGCGCTGCTGCTGCTCGCCGTGACCCCGACCGCGCGCGCGGACGCACCGTTCGTGCCAGCGGCCAGACCGGTCCCGGGCGGCATCGCGCTGCTGCCGGTGGGGTCGGCGCGCGATCCTGCGCCGCTGGTGCGCTTCGGCGAGCAGCGGGTCATGGTGGTCGCCTCGGCAGGGCAATGGCTGGCGCTGGTCGGCCTGCCGCTCGCGCAGGAGCCGGGCCCAGCCTCGGTCGAGGTGACGGCGCCCGGCACGCCCGCGCGCGGTGTTAGTTTCGAGATCACCGGCTATCCCTATGCGACGCAGGCGCTGCGGGTCGCGCCGCGCCACGTCGATCTGGCGCCGGCCGACGCGGCGCGCGTCGAGCGCGAGCGCCCGCACATCCGCAAGATGCTGACGACCTGGAGCGAGGTCGCACCGCCGACGCTGCGGCTCGAGTTACCCGTGCAGGGCCGCCGCTCTTCGCCGTTCGGCCTGCGGCGCACCTTCAATGGCCAGTCGCGCAACCCGCACAGCGGCCTCGACCTCGCCGGTCCGGTCGGCACGCCCGTGGTGGCGCCCGCGGCGGGTCGCGTCATCGATGTCGGCGACTACTTCTTCAATGGGCTGTCGGTGTTCGTCGATCACGGCCACGGCCTGGTGACGCTGTACTGCCACTTGAGCGCGATCGACGTCCGCGTCGGCGACCAGGTTGCCGTGGGCGACCGGCTCGGCGCGATCGGCGCGACCGGCCGGGTCACGGGCCCACACCTGCATTGGGGCGTTGCGCTGAACGGCGCGATGATCGACCCGGAGTTGCTGGTGGCGCGCTAGCGCGATCGTCTACGCGCGCGGTGGCGCGCGACGCGGCGAGCGCTTGCGCCCCGCACCAGCAGTGCGACCCGCTGCCGCGACCTTGGCGGCGTGCTCGGCCTTGCGCCGGCGGTCGTAAGGGTTCGCGTCGGTGCGGTACTCGACACTGACGGGCGTCGCGTAAAGGTCGAAGTCTCGACGGAATACGTTGGCGAGGTAGCGCGTGTAGGCGTCGGGCACGTGCGCGGTCTGGTTGCCATGCACGATGATCCGCGGCGGGTTCTTGCCGCCCTGGTGCGCATAGCGCAGCTTGATGCGCCGGCCGCGCACCAGCGGCGGCTGGTGTGCCTGCAGCGCGCGCTCCATGCTGCGCGTCAGCTGCGGCGTCGACATCTCCCGCATCGCGCCGTCGTAGGCGCGGATCGCATCGGCGGAGATATCGCCGACGCCGGTGCCATGTCGGGCCGAAATGAAATGCACCGGCGCGAACGGCACGAAATCGAGCCGGACCTCGAGCTGGCGCCGGATCGTGTCGCGCTGGTCCATCGGGATGCCGTCCCACTTGTTGACGGCAATCAGCAGCGCGCGGCCGCGCTGCAGCGCGATGCCCAGCACGCTCGCATCCTGCTCGCCGATCGTGTCGTGCGCGTCGACGACGAACACGACGACGTGCGCATCGGCAATCGCCTGCAGCGTGCGCGCGACGCTGGCGCGCTCGACGGCGTCCTCGATGCGGGCGCGGCGCCGCACGCCGGCGGTGTCGATCAGGACGAAGCGCCGCCCGTCGCGCTCGAAAGGCACGAGGATGCTGTCGCGCGTCGTGCCCGGCAGCTCGCTCGCGATGACGCGTTCGTCGCCGATCAGCCGATTGATCAGCGTGGATTTGCCGACGTTCGGCCGGCCGATGATCGCGATCCGGATCGAGCCGTCTTCCTCGCTGCCCGCCTCGTTGGTGGCCTCGAAGCCAGCCAGCACCCGATCCATCATGTCGGCACAGCCATCGCCATGGCTCGCGGCAATCGCGATCGGCGCACCGAGCCCGAGCGAGTGGAAATCAGCGCCGGCGAATCCGGGGTCTATGCCCTCGGCCTTGTTGACGGCGAGGAACACCGGCTTGCCCGAGCGCAGCAGCGCGCGCGCGACGAACTGGTCTTCGCGAACGAGGCCCGTGCGCGCATCGACAACGAAGATGATGCGATCAGCCTCGGCGATCGCGCGCTCTGCCTGGCGCTGCATCTGTGCGTCGACGCCGGACGCGTGCTCGACGAGTCCGCCGGTATCGACGACGACGTAAGCGACGGGCCCGAGCGATCCGAAACCGTACTGGCGATCACGGGTGACGCCCGGCACGTCGGCGACGATGGCGTCTTTCGTCCCCGTCAGACGGTTGAAGAGAGTCGACTTGCCGACATTCGGACGACCGACGATCGCGACGATGGGAAGCATCGGTCAGACACCGGACGCGGCGCGAGCGCCCGTCAACCGTCGCCCGCGGCAGGGGCAGCGGACAGGCGGAACGCGCTGATCCGGCCCGAATCATCGACGAACACGACGGTGCCGTCGACCGCCTGCGGCGCAGCACTGACCCGCCCGCCGGCCTTGGTGCGCGCGCGCAATTCGCCGGTCGCGGCATCGAGCCAGTGCACGTAGCCCTCGAAATCGGCGACCGCGACCGCGCCATCGATGACGGCCGGCGCAGACAGGCCGCGACGCAGCAGCGCATTCTGACGCCAGGATTCGACCCCCGTGCGCCGCTGCAGCGCCACGACTTCGCCATCGCTGGTCGAGACATAGACCGACTCGGCATCGATCGCCAGCCCGCGATGGCTCGATAATTCGCGCGACCACCAGAGCTGGCCGGACTCGAGCGACAGGCGCGCCGTGCGGCCCTGGAAGCCGACGACGAAGATGTCGTCGCCGTCCACGCGGACCACGGCGTCGATATCGTTGAGGCGCTCGAGCTCTGTGCGCCCGCGCGGCGGCGCCACGGCCGCCTCCCAAAGCACATCGCCGGACGCGAGCCCGAAGGCCACGACCTTGCCGTTGTCGAAGCCGCACACCACGACATCGCCCGCGATGACCGGCGCCGCGGCGCCGCGCAGGCTGAGGCGCGGCACCGCCTGCTCGTTCATCCACAGCTCGCGGCCATCCGCCGCCGCGAGCGCGCGGACGCGACCATCGATCGTGCGGACGATGACGGCCGACGCCGACACCGCCGGCGCCGACAGCACTTCGCCGGCAATGCGCACGCGCCAGCGCTCGCTGCCGTTCTCGGCATCGAGCGCGACGACGTCGCCATCGTTGGATCCAACCACGACGAGCCCGGCACCCGCGCCCGCGCCGCCGGCGAGCGGCAGCTTGGTGCGCGTCCGCCAGACACTGCGACCGGAGGCCAGTTCCACGGCGATCACATCGCCGTTGTGGCCGGCACCGTAGACGCGGCCCGCATCGATGGCTGCGCCGAGCCCGAGCCGCATGGTTTCCTTCTGGCCGCCCGCGCTCGCGTTCCAGGCGCGACGCACGTCGAGGGTCGTGGCGATGTCGACCAGTTCGGCAGGCGGATCGACTTCCTTTTCCTTCGAACAGGCGGCCAGCACGGCCAGGGTAACGAGCAGCAGCAGTCGGTGACGCATGGGGACTCCCGCTGGCTCAGCGAGCCGGTGTTGCGGCGGGGGCCGCCGCGGCCGCGTCGACGCCATCGGCGGCGAGGTCGTTGATCTTCAGCTCGAGCAGCGCGGTATCGAGCACGCCGTCGGTATCGGCCTCGCGGGCCGCGCGATATTCGCGCAGCGCGCCGACCCGATCGCCCTTCGCGTACAGCGCGTCACCGCGCAGCTCGGCATAGCGCGACTTGAACGCGCCGGACTCGCCGGCCGCGGCAAGCGTCGCGATCGCCTGGTCGACATTGCCCTGCGCAATCTGCACGCGGGCGAGGCGCAACCGCGCGACGTGGCGCAGTTCCGCATCCTTGCTCGAATCCGCGACCCGCTTGAGACGCTCGGCAGCCGGCCCGTACTCGCTGGCCTCGACATGCGCGCGCGCGATGATCAGGTCCGCCTGGTCGGCATAGGGGGACGAGGCGTAGTCGCGCCGCAGTTCTTCAGCGAGCGTCGTGCCGCGCGTGCGATCGCCGCGGCCGAAGGCTTCGAGCACCTGCTGGTACTTGCCGCTCGCTTCGACGGCGAGCCGCTCGACCCGCTGCTCCCACCAGCGCCAGCCGGCCAGCGCGGCCACGCCGATCGCCACGCCGGCGAGCAGCCACAGACCGTTTTCGCGCAGCCATTGTTTGACGCGCTCCCACTGTTCCTGTTCGTTGTAGTAATCGTCCATCGACCGTCTCCGGATATTCCCTGCGTTCACGCGCCGAGCTGGCGCATGACCTCCGCAACCGCTGCCGCCTGCGCGACTTCGAGTTGACCACCGCCTTCGCGCAACGACTTGACCTGCACGACATCGCGCGCGAGTTCGTCGTCGCCCAGCACCAGCGCGACACGCGCCCCGCTGCGATCGGCGCGGCGGAACTGCGCCTTGAAATTGCCGCCGCCGAGATTGATCTCGACGCGCCGCCCCGGCAGGGCGTCACGCAGCGCCTCGGCGTGCACCAGCGCGGCCCGCTCGGCGGCGCTGCCCTGCGCGATGACGTAGACGTCTGCGCCCGGCATCGCGCCAGCGGTCGCGGCCTGCTCCACCAACGCGACCACGCGCTCCACCCCGAGCGCGAAGCCGATCGCCGGCGTGGCATCGCCGCCCAGCTGGCTGATCAGGCCGTCGTAGCGGCCCCCGGAGCAGATCGCGTTCTGCGACCCGAGCGCATCCGTGATCCACTCGAACACGGTGCGCGAATAGTAATCGAGTCCGCGCACCAGGCGCGGATTGACCGTATAGGCCACGCCGATCGCATCCAGGCGCTCGCGCAGCAGCGCGAAATGCGCGGCAGACTCCGGATCCAGGTGATCGGCGAGCGAAGGCGCGCCCGCGATGATCTGCTGCAGGTCCGGATTCTTGGAGTCGAGAATGCGCAGCGGATTGCCCTCGAGACGACGCCGGCTGTCGGCATCGAGCCGCGCCTCGTGCCCGCGGAAGTAGTCCACCAGCAGCGCGCGGTAAACCCGGCGCGCCTCGGCGGTGCCCAGCGAGTTGATCTCGAGCGCGACGCGATCGATGCCCAGCCGCTTCCATAGACGCGCGCCGATCGCGATCAGTTCCGCGTCGATGTCAGGGCCGGCAAAGCCGATCGCCTCGACGCTGACCTGATGGAACTGCCGATAGCGCCCCTTCTGCGGCCGCTCATGGCGGAACATCGGACCCGCCGTCCACAGCTTGTGGCGCGCGCCGCGCAGCAGTCCGTTGGAGATCATCGCGCGCACGACGCCGGCGGTCGCCTCGGGGCGCAGCGTGAGGCTGTCGCCACCCTGGTCGACGAACGTGAACATTTCCTTCTCGACGACGTCCGTGTGCTCGCCGATCGCGCGCTTGAACAGATCCGTCTGCTCGACGATGGGCACGCGGATTTCGTCGTAGCCATAGGCGCGCAGCACGTCGCGCACGGCCGACTCGACGAACGCCCAGGGCGCCATCTGCTCGGGCAGGACGTCGTTCATGCCGCGGATCGG
Source organism: uncultured Steroidobacteraceae bacterium (assembly GCA_964586725.1). Classification (GTDB taxonomy): domain Bacteria; phylum Pseudomonadota; class Gammaproteobacteria; order Steroidobacterales; family Steroidobacteraceae; genus UBA964. Next base: position 18,650 of record CAZPJE010000164.1, read on the forward strand.
CTGGAGTCGGCTGGACACGGGAACCTCGAAATTCAGTCGCGCGCGGTGGCGCTGAGCGTGCCGTCCGCCGCCACCAGCACGTAGGCCGTGTTGGCACGCTGCAACGCGCGGGGCACGCTGATACTGCGGCCATTGACGTCGATCGTGACGCCACCGACGTTGCCGAGCAGCACGCGCAACGGGCCCTCGCCCGACACGGACGTCGCAGCGCCGCCGCGCAACATACCGAAAAACAGCTGCCGCCGGGTCGAATCGTAGACCTCGACCCAGCAATCGGCCCGGGCCCGCACGCGCAGCGATACGGCCGTGGCGGCAGTGACAACCGGGGCTGGCGGCGCCGCAGTCGCCACGCTCGGCGACCCAGCCGGCGGCGCGGCACTCGCAGGAGCTGACTCCGTCGCCGGGCTCGCCCCAGCAATCGCGACAACACCGGTCGATGCCGTTTCGACGCTCGCGGGTTCGATCGCGACGGGCTGAAAGACCGGCGTCGCTGCCGGCGCCGTGACCGCCGCAGGCGGCGCGCCCAGCGCGCCCAACTCCGGCAGGGGTGAGTCGCGCAGCACCCACGAAATCAACACGCCGAACGCCGCGACCACCACGGCGACGCCGAGTGGCACGAGGAAGCGCCGCGTATCCGGCGAGCGCTTCGCCTTCGGGATCCGGGTCAGGTCCGGTGGCGCGACGTGGCCGGCCGCCTCTTGGTCCCAACGCTCCAGGATCTCGCCCACCGGCAAGCCGAGCAGCTCGGCATAACGACGGATGTGGCCGCGCGCGAACACCGGCGCGCCGAGTTGCGCAAAGCGCCCCGCATCCAGCGCCTCGACGAGGCTGCGGTCGCAATGCATCTTCTCGGCCACCTGCGCGACGCTGAAGCCGGCGCGCTCGCGTGCGTTGCGCAGGCGCGCGCCGATGTCGCCGAAACCGGGCACGAAATCCGCACCCGCCGCGGGCGCACCGGTCGCTTCGCTCACGACGCCGCTCCAGATCCAGCCTGCGGAACCGCCGCCGGCGCGCGCGGCTCGGCCTGCGCGGCACGGGCCTCGGGGGAGTCGGGGAAATCGCGCTGCAAGCGGCGCGCGAGCCTCTCTTCGGCGAGACGGTCGCCCAACGCCCGCGCCGCCCGCGCGGCCACCCACAGCAGCTCCGGCGTCGCGTTGTAGGCAGCGAGGTGCTGATCGACGACCTGGCGCGCTGCGGCGGGCCGGCCGCGTTCGAGCTCGAGCTCGCCGAACTGGTAAGCCGCCTCGGCGTCGCCCGCGCGCAGTCGCAGCGCCTGTGTGAAGCGCGCGGCCGCCTCGTCGTAGCGCTTCGCGCCGCGCAGGCAGACACCGGCGTTGATGTGCGCCCGCCACGGGGTGCGGTACAGCGCGTTGCGCGTCGCCTCGCTGAACTTCGTGAGCGCCGCATCGACGTTGCCGGAGCGGCACAGGAACACGGCGTAATTGTTGGTCAGGTCCGGGTTGCGCGGCGAAAGGCGCAGCGCCGAGCGGTAGAACCGGTCGGCATCGCGCAGGCTGCCGAGCTTCTCGTTCAACAAGGCCATCGCGCCATGCGTGGTCGCGTCGCGCGGGTTCTGCTGCAGCGCGCGCTCGAGTTTCTCTTTCGCGAGCGGCAGGTTGCCCTGCTGCAGGTAGGCCACGCCGAGCTGCAGGTTGTAGGCCGCGGCGGTCTCGGCCCGCGTCGGTTCGGCGCGCGTCGGGTTGACGCTCGAGCCGCCGCTCGCGCACCCAACCAACAGCAAGGTGACGCCGAGCAGAACGACAACGCCAGCCGCGGGCTGCAATGCGCGGGTGCGGCTCATTGCACCGCGACTCCGAACACTTTGTCGCCCAGGCGAACCCGGGTGCGATCCTGCACGCGGCCGGCCAGCTGGCCGCAGGCCGCGTCGATGTCGTCGCCGCGGGTGCGGCGGATCGTCGCCAGCAAGCCGCGCCGGATCAATTCATCGCGAAAGCGAGTGATGACGGGCATCGGCGAGCGGCGGAACTGCGTGCCGGGGAACGGATTGAACGGGATCAGGTTCAGCTTGGCCGGACGACCCCGCAGCAGCGTCGCGAGTTCGCGCGCGTGCTCGAGCTGGTCGTTGACGCCGTCGAGCATGACGTATTCGAAAGTGACACTGCGGCCGTTCTGCTCGTCGATGTAGTGCCAGCAGGCCTCGAGCAGTTCGGCGATCGGGTGCTTGCGGTTGATCGGCACGATCTGGCTGCGCAACTCGTCGTTGGGCGCATGCAGCGACACGGCGAGCGCGCAGTTCACTTCCTCGGCGAGCTTGTAGATCTGCGGCACGAGGCCGGACGTCGACAGCGTCACGCGGCGGCGCGAGATGTCGAAACCGAGGTCATCGAGCAGGATGCGGATCGCCAGCACGACGTTGCGGAAGTTCGCGAGCGGCTCGCCCATCCCCATGAACACGATGTTCGTGATGATGCGATTGTCGCCGACGCGCCAGCCGAGCTCGCGGTTCGCGAGCCAGACCTGGCCGATGATCTCGGCCGTGGTCAGGTTGCGGTTGAAGCCCTGCTGGGCCGTCGAACAGAACGCGCAGTCGAGCGCGCAGCCGACCTGCGAGCTGATGCACAGCGTGCCGCGATCGGTTTCCGGGATGAACACCATCTCGAAGGCCTGGCTCGCATCGGCGCGCAGCAGCCACTTGCGGGTGCCGTCGGCCGACGTGTGCGCGTGCACGATCTCGGGCACGCGCACCTCGGCGAGCTCCGACAGCTGCGCGCGGAACTCGCGCGCAAGGTCGGTCATCGCGGCGAAGTCACCCTCGCCGCGCTTGTACAGCCAGCTCATGAGCTGGCGGGCACGGAATGGCTTGCTGCCGACCGAGGCCGTCCAGGCCTCGAGTTCGGCGCGCTCCATTCCGAGCAGGTTCACCCGCGCGGACACAGCTCCGTCTCGCGGAAGAAGTACGCAATCTCCTTCGCGGCGGTATCGGTAGCGTCGCTGCCGTGCACGGTGTTCGCTTCGATGCTCTCGGCAAGGTCGGCGCGGATCGTGCCCGGCGCGGCCTTTTTCGGATCGGTGGCGCCCATGATCTCGCGGTTCTTGAGCACGGCGTTGTCGCCTTCGAGCACCTGCACGATGACGGGACCCGAGGTCATGTAGGCGACCAGGTCCTTGAAGAACGGCCGCTCGCGGTGCACGGCGTAGAAGCCTTCGGCTTCACGCTGCGACAGGTGCATCATCCGGGCCGCGACGATGCGCAGGCCGGCGGCTTCGAAACGGCGATAGACCTCGCCAATGAGATTGCGACGGACACCGTCGGGCTTGACGATCGAAAGGGTGCGCTCCAGCGCCATGGGACTTCCTCTGTGGGGGCTCGGTCGAATTGCGTATTGTACCCGGCCCGAGCTGGGGCCGGCAATCGACCGGTTAGCGGAAGTCCGCGAAACTTAAGGTGTTTTTCAGACCGAGAAGCTTTCGCCGCAACCGCATTCGCCCTTGACGTTCGGATTGCGGAACTTGAAGGCCTCGTTCAGCCCCTGCTTGACGAAATCCACTTCGGTGCCGTCGATCAACGGCAGGCTGTCGCGATCGACATAGACCTTGACCCCGTGGTTCTCGAAGATGATGTCGTTCGAGGCAGCGTCGTCGGCGAAATTCACGACGTAGGCGAAGCCGGAGCAGCCCGTCTTGCGCACCCCGAGCCGCAGCCCCAGGCCACGGCCGCGCTCGGCGAGGTGGTTGCGGACGCGATCAGCGGCGGAAGGTGTCAGCGAGATGGCCATGGCGGATTCCGGCGGCAGCGATGCGACCTATTGTACGAACCGCCCCCGCTTCCGCCAGTGGCGCGAGCGTGATCGGGCGCAGAATTCTCAGCGGTCGGGCGACCCGGCGCCCGCCGCGCGCAGCGCGTCTTCGATGACCAGCAACCGGCCGAGTTTCTCGGTCGGGATCGCGAGGGCGGACTGCCAGCCCTGCGGCCCCCCGGCCGGCGGGCTGTCGATGTGGCCGCCGGGCCAATGCCGCGCCAGCCAGGCCAGCGCCGCGATGGTGTGCGGGCAGCCCCAGACCCGATAGCGCAGCGCCTGCAGGCTGCCGTCGGCGGCGAGCCGCAGCCAGACCTCGACGCAGGCCTCGGCCGCGAGCGAACCCGCCCGGCCATGCCGCCAGCCCGCCTCGCCCGCCGGCGGCGCTCCTGCCCCGGGCGTTGCCTGGAACAGCTGCAGCACGTCGGCTGACAGCGCCGGCGGCGCGACCGGCGGTCTCACCGCAGCTCCGGCGGGGCCAATGCGCGCAACCGCCGCACCGCCGCCTCGATGCCATCAGCCGCCGCGTCGACCTCGGCGGCGGTCGTGAAGCGCCCGACCGACAGGCGCAGTGAGCTCTCGGCCAGCTGCGGGCTGCGCCCAAGGGCGCGCAGCACATAGGACGGCTCGCGGTTCGCGGAGCTGCAGGCCGACCCCGTCGAACAGGCCACGACCGGCTCGATGGCAGTGACCAGGCTTTCACCCTCCACCCCCTCGATGCTGACATTCAGCAGTCCGGGCAGTGCGCCGTCGGCGGCGCCGTTGCGCCACACGCCGCCCAGGCCCTGCAGTCGCTGCCACAGGCGGTCGCGCAGCGCCCCAAGCCGCTGCGCTTCCGCGCGCCACTCGGCGCGCGCCAACGCGGCCGCGGCACCGAAGCCCGCGATCTGGTGGGTCGCCAGCGTGCCGGGACGCAGTCCCTGTTCCTGGCCGCCGCCATGCAACAGTGGCAGGAGCCGCGCGTGCGCCCGCACCCCGACGTACAGCGCGCCGACGCCCTTGGGGCCGTACAGCTTGTGCGCCGTGCAGGACAGCAGGTCGACGGGCAGCGTCGCGAGATCGAGATCCAGCTTGCCGACGGCCTGCGCCGCATCGGTGTGCAGCAGCGCGCCGTGCTCGCGGCAGGCAGCGCCGATGGCGACGAGATCCTGCAGCACGCCGATCTCGTTGTGGGCCAGGATCACGGACACGAGGCACGTCTCGGGACGCAGCGCGCGGAGCACGGCCTCGGGGTCGATGCGCCCATCCGGCTCGGGCGCGAGCCAGGTCACGCCGCAGCCCTCGCGCTCGAGGCGGCGCGCGGGGTCGCGCACGGCCCGGTGCTCGATCCGCGTGGTGACGAGGTGCCGCGGCGCATCGGGTGCGGCGCGCAGCACGCCGAACAGCGCGAGGTTGTTCGACTCGGTCGCGCCGGACGTGAACAGCAGCTGCTGCGGCGCGGCCCCGAGCAGCGCGGCCACGTCGCCGCGGGCCGCCTCGACCCGCGCGCGCGCCTCGCGCCCGTACGCGTGGGTCGACGACGACGGGTTGCCGAACACGCCGTCGGTTGTCAGGCACTCGGCCATCACGGCCGCGACGCGAGGATCGACCGGCGTGGTCGCGGCGTGATCGAGATAGACCGGCGTCGTCACGGCGGCGGCGGTGGCGGCGCCGACTGCGGCTCGCCGGCGCGGCGCCGCCGGGCCTGCACGGCGGTCAGGATGCCGCGCAGGATGTTGGCCTCGTTGTGATCGAGCTCGGCGCGCTGCAGGAAGCGGCGGATGCGCAGCATCAGCTGCCCGCTCTCCGCCCGGCGATCGCGGAAGTCGATCTCCTCGAGCACCCGTTCGAGGTGTTCGTAGAGCCGCTCCATTTCCGCCGGCGTCGCGAGCGGCACCGGCGGTTCCGGCGCAGCCCAGGCTGCACCGCGCGCGCGGTAGACCTCGTAGGCCACGAGCTGCACGGCCATCGACAGGTTCAGCGACGCATACTCCGGGCTCGCGGGAATGCGCACGAGCACGTGCGCCTGCTCGAGTTCCTCGTTGGTCAGGCCCGTGCGCTCCGCGCCGAACAGCAGCGCCACCGGGCCGCGCCGCGTTTCCTCGACGGCGCGCGCGGCGGCATCGCGCACGTCGAGCACCCGGAAATTCTGGTCGCGATCACGCGCCGTCGTCGCGGCCACGAGGCCGCAGTCGGCGACGGCTTCGCGAACGCTGCTGACGACACGCGCGCGCTGCAGCACGTCATCCGCGCCGGACGCGCGCGCCGTAGCCTCCGGATGCGGGAACTCGAGCGGATTGACGAGCACGAGCTGCGTCAGCCCCATGTTCTTCATCGCGCGCGCCACGGCACCGATGTTGCCGGGGTGCGAGGTGCCGACCAGGACGACGCGGATCTGATCGGTGCTGGCGGGGGCTGCAGTGGATTCAGACACGAGGACTCTCGAAGGCGCAGGGCCGCTGGGATGGGCGTGATATTCTAGACGCTGTTCCGTCCGATCCCGCCCCGCTCAATGCAGCCACTCATGAACATTGCCGTCCGCGCCGCACGCCGCGCCGGCGAGGTCATCATTCGCAGCCTCAATCGGCTCGAATCGCTCGAAGTCACGAGCAAGGGGCGCAACGATTATGTCTCCGAGGTCGACCAGGCCGCGGAACGCGAGATCATCGCGCTGATCCGCAAGTCCTATCCGGACCATGCATTCCTCGCCGAGGAGAGCGGCGCCACCGGCGACGGGCCGGTCGTCTGGATCATCGACCCGCTCGACGGCACCACCAATTTCCTGCACGGTTTCCCGACCTTCAGCGTCTCGATCGCCTGCCGGGTGCGCGGCAAGCTCGAAGAGGCGGTCGTGTTCGATCCAATGCGCCAGGAGATCTTCACCGCCTCGCGCGGCCGCGGCGCCCACCTCGAGAACCGGCGCATCCGCGTCTCGAAACAGCGCACGCTCGAAGGCGCGCTGATCGGCACTGGCTTCCCGTACCGCGCCAACATCCGCTACCTCGACGACTACCTCGCGATGCTGAAGGTCGTCATGCAGACCGCTGCCGGCGTGCGCCGCCCGGGCTCGGCCGCGCTCGACCTCGCATATCTCGCCGCGGGTCGCATCGACGGCTTCTGGGAGATCGGCCTCGGCGAATGGGACACGGCGGCGGGCACGCTGCTGATCGAGGAAGCGGGCGGGCGCATCGGCACGCTGACGGGCGGCGAGTACCGCCAGGGCGGCAACCTGATCGCCGGCAACCCCAAGGTGTACGCCGAGCTGGTCGCGGCGCTCGCGCCGCACGTCCCGGAATCGCTGCGCGACGCCTGAGCGACCCGCACGCGGCGCGCGGCCGGCGGCCAGCACCGTCGCTCAGGCCTGCGACTTCTCGTCGACGACGACCGCGGTCACCAGATCCGCGCCGACGTTCACCATGGTCCGCGTCATGTCGAGGATGCGATCGACGCCGAGGATGATGCCTATGCCCTCCGGCGGGATGCCGAAAGTCACCAGCAGTCCCGCGATGATCGGTAGCGAGCCGCCCGGGATCCCGGCCACGGCGACCGCGCCGAGCACGGCGAGCAGCAGCAGCGTCAGCTGCTCCACGACGTCGAGCTGGATGCCGAACACCTGCGCGACAAACAGGACCACGCAGCCTTCGTAAAGCGCCGTGCCCGCCATGTTCATCGTGGTGCCGAGCGGCAGCACGAAGCCGGCGGTCGAGGGCCTGAGCTTCAGCGTGTCGCGTGCCACCGCGAGCGCGGTCGGCAGGGTGGCGCTGCTGGAACTGGTCGAGAACGCCGTCACCAGCACCGGGCGCGCTGCGCGCCAGAAATCCAGCGGGCGCAGGCGTGACATCGTCTGCAGCCAGATCGACATGGTGCCGAACAGGTGCAGCAGCATCACGATGATGCAGCAGGCCACGAACAATCCCAGCGCGAGCAGGATGCCCCAGCCTACCTTGACGATGACGCTGAAGATCATCGCGGGCACCGCATAAGGCGCGAGCCGCAGCGCGAACTGGACGATGCCTGTCATCAGGTCGCTGATCAGCTCGAGACCATTCTGCAGGTCGGTGCGACGCATCTGCGGCAGGCGCGTCGCGGCCGCGCCGACCAGGATCGCGAACAGGATCAGCGGCAGCACATCGCCGAGCACATTGCGATCGTTGCCGATGAACGCGCCGAACAGGTTGCGCGGCTTGAACATGTCGACGATGGTCTGCGCCGACATCTCGGGCTGCGCGGCCTGCCTGTCGATGTGCTTCTGGGCGGCACCGCCGTACTCGGCGATCAGCGTCTGCCGGGTGTCGCCGTCGAGGCTCGCGCCCGGCTGCACGACGTTCATCATCACGAGCCCGAGCGCCACCGCAATCGACATGTTCGCGAAGAACAGTGTGAAGGTGCGGCCCGCCAGCGGCCCGAGCCGCGACAGCTCGCCGAGCTGGGCGACGCCGAGCGCCAGCGACGCGAACACCAGCGGGATCACGACGAAGAACAACAGCCGCAGGAACACCTGGCCCAACGGGTCGAACACCGCGGTCGACAGCGCTCGCGCGCCCTCGAGCAGCGAGGGCCAGACGTTGCCGAGCAGCAGCACCGCCGCGCCGGCCACCGCACCCAGGGCGAGCCCCGCCAGGATGCGGTTCGCAAGCCGCGGGTCGGACTCGCTCATCGGGCCGGCCCCTGCGCGGATCAGCTGTTGCGATTGGCCAGCGGGCTGTGCCGGTAGCCGTACGCCAGGTAGATCACGAGGCCCGCAATCGTCCAGTAGAGGAAGGTCAGCTGGGTCGAGGGCGGCAACGAGAAGAACAGGAAGGCCGTGCCCGCGAACGCGAGCGGTCCCACCAACCAGATCGCCGGCGTGCGGAACGTGCGGCGGCGACCCGGGTCGCGCACGCGCAGCACCATCACCGCGATCGACACCGTCAGGAACGCGAACAACGTGCCGCTGTTGGAGATGTCAGCGAGTACGCCAACCGGGAAGAAGGCGGCGAACACCGTGACCGCAAGGCCCGTGATGATGGTCACGACGTACGGGGTGCCGTACTTCGGATGCACCTTGGACAGTGATTCGTTGAACGGCAGCAGCTTGTCGCGCGCCATCACGAAGAAGATGCGCGTCTGGCCGAACAGCATCATCAGGATCACGGACGGCAGCGCCAGGAAGGCCGCGAGCCCGATCAGCTGCGAGACTTTCTTCCAGCCGAGCTCGTCGAGCACGAAGGCGAGCGGCTCGCCACTGCAGGCGAGTTCGCGCTCGTTCTGCGGCTGCGCGCAGACCTCGGCCAGCGCGGGGCTGCCCGGCGACACGGCCTGGCCCGCGGCATCGACGACGGGCTGCGCGCCGACGGAACCGACGACGCCCGCCGACACGAGCAGATAGAACACGGTGCAGATCGCGAGGCTGCCGATCAGCCCGATCGGCACGTTGCGCTGCGGGTTCTTGGTCTCTTCCGCCGCGGTCGAGACCGCGTCGAAGCCGACATACGCGAAGAAGATCGACGCCGCAGCGCCGGCGATGCCCATGCCGGTGGCATCCCAGAAGCCGTTCGGCGCGAACGGCTCGAAGTTCTCGCCCTGGATCACCGGCAGCGCGAGCATGATGAAAATCGTCAGCGCCGCGACCTTGATCAGCACCAGCACGGCGTTGACGGCCGCACTCTCGCGCGTGCCGACGACCAGCAACGCCGTCACCAGCAGTGCGATCACGGCAGCGGGCACGTTCATGATGCCGCCGGCGAACGGGCCGCGCGACAGCGCATCGGGAATGTCGATATCGAAACTGCGTTCGACCAGGCCGACGAAGTAATTGGACCAGCCGACCGAGACTGCGCTGGCCGCGACCGCATATTCGAGCACGAGCGCCCAACCGACCGTCCAGGCGATGGCTTCGCCCAGCACCGCATACGAGTACGTGTACGCGGACCCGGATACCGGCACCATCGAGGCGAGTTCCGCGTAGCACAGCGCCGCGACCGCGCAGACGAAGCCCGCGATGATGAACGACACCATCATGCCCGGCCCGGCCTTCTGCGCCGCCTCGGCGGTCAGCACGAAGATGCCGGTACCGATGATGGCGCCGACGCCCATCATCATCAGCTGAAAGCCGCCGAGCGAGCGCTTGAGGCTCTTCTTCTCGGCGTTCTCCAGGATCTCGTCGAGCGATTTGATGCGCCAGTCCATGCGGTCCCCCTGAGCAGAAGCGCCGATTCTAGGGGTGCGCCTGTGTCGGCCGCCAGCGGTTTCGGACTGCCCCGGCGCGGGACCGCGGATGGCGCACCCGTACGGCGCGCTGCGCGAGGCTGCCGCCCCAGGCTGGGGCAATCAGCCGCGCTCGTCCTCGAGCGGCACGTCGCGCCGCTTGTCGAGCATGCGGCGCAGCCGGATGTTCAGCATTTCGACCCCGATCGAGAACGCCATCGCGAAGTACAGGTAACCCTTCGGGATCTCGAAGTGCAGGCTCTCCGCGACCAGCGCCATGCCGACCAGGATCAGGAACGCCAGCGCCAGCACCTTGATCGTCGGATGCCGTTCGATGAACTCCGAGATGGACCCGGACACCGCCATCATCACGATGATCGCGAGCACGATGGCGGCCACCATGATCGGCAGCTGATCCGGCGTCGCGAGGCCGACCGCGGTGAACACCGAATCCAGCGAGAACACGATGTCGATGATCGCGATCTGCACGACGATGGCGGTGAAGTTCGCGAACACCCGCGTCTCGCGCTTCTCCTCGATGCCCTCGACAGTGTGGTGGATCTCGAGCGTGCTCTTGGCGAGCAGGAACAGGCCGCCCAGCCCCAGGATCAGGTCGCGCCCGGAGACGCCGAACTCGCCGACGTAAAACCAGGGCTGGACGAGCTTGGTCAGCCAGACGATCGAGAACAGCAGCGCGATCCGGGTGACCATCGCCAGCGCGAGGCCGGTGATGCGCGCGGTCTCGCGCCGCTCGGGCGGCAAGCGCCCGACCAGGATCGACAGGAAAATCAGATTATCGATGCCGAGGACGATCTCGAGCGCGGACAGCGTGACGAACGTGACCCAGGCCGACGGATCTGACAGCAGCTCGATCACGGCATGTCGTCGATCAGGTCCTTGCGCTCACGCGGGAACAGGTCTTCGGCCTTGAGGCCCATGTCGAGCGCAAGCGTGCCGGCAACGTAGATCGACGAATAGGTGCCGATCAGGATGCCGACGATCAGCGCGGCGGAGAAGCCGAGCAGGACCGGGCCGCCGAGCAGCAGCAGGCAGACGACCACGATCAGGGTCGTGACGCTGGTCATGATCGTGCGCGACAGCGTCGAATTGATCGACCGGTCGATGACCTCGGCCGCTGGCAGTCGCTTGTTCGCCTCGAAGGTTTCGCGGATGCGGTCGAAGACGACGACGGTGTCGTTCAGCGAATAGCCGATGACGGCCAGGATGGCCGCGATGACCGCGAGGTCGAACGGCAGCCAGGTCCACGAGAAGAAGCCCAGCACGATAATCGGATCATGCATGGCCGCGACGATGGCGCCCGTGGACAGCTTGATCGTGTTGAAGCGGATGAACACGTAGATGAAGATCAGCACGAGCGTCGCGAGCAGCGACTGCCACCCGGCCGTGAACAGCTCGCCGCCGACCTGGGGGCCGACGACGTCGACCTTCTGCAGCACGACTCCGGCGTCGACTGCACGCAGCGCCGTCTCGACGCGGCCGCGGATCACCTCGGCCGATTCACCCTCCTGGGGGGGCAGGCGAATCGCGATGTCCCGCGAGGAGCCGAAGTTCTGCACCTGCGGCTCCACGAATCCGGCCTGCTCGAGGCCAGTGCGGACGCGATCGATCGGCGCCTCGCCCGGGAACGCGGCCTCGACCGTCACGCCGCCGGTGAAGTCGACGCTGAGGTTGAGGCCACGCGTGAACAGCGAGGCGAGCGAGGCCAGCATCAGCACGGCCGAGATGACGTAGAAGATCTTGCGCTTGGCGGTGAAGCCGACGCGGGCGTTGGCGTTGAACAGTTCCATGCTTGTCTCCCGCCCTCAGATCGACAGTCGTGCCGGGCGGCGCGCGCCGCCGTACATCAGCGTCAGCAGCGCGCGACTGCCAAGCAGCGCCGTGAACATCGACGTGATGATGCCCAGGCTAAGCACGACCGCGAAGCCGCGGATCGCGCCGGTGCCGAAGATCCACAGCACGACGCCCGCGATCAGGGTGGTCACGTTGGCGTCCGCGATCGAGGAGAACGCCTTCTCGAAGCCCTTGGCAATCGCCGTCTGTGGCGTCACGCCGTTGCGGATTTCCTCGCGGATGCGCTCGTAGATCAGCACGTTGGCGTCGACCGCCATGCCGACCGTCAGCACGATGCCGGCGATGCCGGGCAGCGACAGCGACGCCTGCAGCATCGACAGCAGCGCGGCCAGCAGCACCACGTTGGTGAGCAGCACCACGTTGGCGATCATTCCGAACGCCTGGTAGTACAGCGCCATGAACAGGAACGTGACCCCCAGGCCGATCAGCAGCGCGTTGACGCCGCGCCGGATGTTGTCGGCGCCCAGGCTCGGGCCGACGGTGCGCTGCTCGACGATGTAGAGCGGCGCGGCGAGCGA
>CAZPJE010000165.1:0-16406 GCA_964586725.1 uncultured Steroidobacteraceae bacterium
CTGGGGACGTGCTCGGTTACCACATCGCCACCAGCGGCGAGGTCGTGGGCTGGCGAGGGGCGGCGGTCGAGCGCCAGGAGGGTTCGGAGTTCGGACTGCTTGCCACCGATGGCGGCGGGACGGTGATGGGCACGCTCACGGCGGCCCTGCCGCTGGCTTCCGAGTGGTATCCGGACGAGACGAACACGCTCGCCGTCCAGCTTGCGCGCTCCGACGACGAGCTCGAGGCCATCGACACCGCCACGTGGCTGGCCCGGGGCAACGCTGCGGCCATCGTGCGCGCCGACGGCACGGCCGAGATCGTGCAGTTCCGCAACGCCGTCGAGACGTCGCCGGGCGCCTGGGCGCTGTCGGGCCTGCAGCGCGGCCGGCTCAACACGGGCGCGAGCGCGCACGCCATCGGCGCGACTTTCCTGCTGCTCGATGGGGCGCTGTTCGTGCAGACGGGCAGCGAGCGCCTCGCCAGCACCCTCACGCATCGGGCCTACAGCGTCGGCAACCTGCCCAGCAGCGCTACGGCGCAGGCGCGCACCTGGACGGGGCGCAGCCAGCGCGAATGGCCGCCCATCATCGAGACGGCCGCCCGCGTGGCCGACACGGTCAGCGTCACGTGGACGCCGCGCCATCGCTTCGGCAGCGATGAAAACCCGGTCGCCTCGTCGCACTTCGACGGCTGGCAGGTCGACGCCACCAGCGGCGGCACCACCCGCACGGCCACGGTCCTCACGCCCACGGCGTCCATCGACGTCGCCGGCCTCACCAACCCCATCACCGTCACCGTCCGGGGGCGCAACCGCCTCGCCGGCCTCGGTGACGCTGCCACGAGGATCATCTCTTGAGCACCATGTTTCCGCTCGCCGTCTGGCAACCCGGCACGCTGCAGCCCAGTACGCCGGTCAACGACAACGCCCTGCGCGTCGAGATTCTGCAGCGCGGCGCGACGAGCATCCTCAGCGCGCCGCCCGGCTCGCCCGCTGACGGGCAGGTTCACATCCTCGGCGCCAGCCCGACCGGCGCGTGGTCGACCTTCGCGCAGAACGACGTCGTTCTCTGGCGCTCGGGCACGTGGTACCGGTTTGCGCCGTTCCTGGGCTGGCTGAAGCAAGTCGGCAGCGACGTGCGCCGGTTCGACGGCACGGCATGGGTCGTGGTGGCCGGTGGTGGTGGCGCTGCGGCGCGCGATGCGGTCACGGCACTGGCCACCTCAGGCTCGGTGAACATCGACTGCGCGCTCGGCGACTTCTTCACGCTCGGCTTGACGGGCAACGTCACGGCGCTGACCTTCACGAATCTCCCAGCGAACGGCCGCGCGGTCTCGCTGGCGCTGCGCGTGCGGCAGGACGGTACGGGCGGGCGCACGGTCGCGCTGCCGTCCAGCTTCCGGGCGACCACTGGCAGCGACACGGCGGTGCAGTCGGCGGCGAACGCTTGGACGCTCGTCACCCTGACGACCTTCGACCAGGGCACGCGATGGGAATACACGATGCGCGGAGTGGCGGCGTAATGCTCGCGCTTACTCAAGGGATGATGAGCCTCGCGCCGGCTGGAGGTGGTGGCGTGAGTGCGCGCCGCTGGCGATTTCTTGCAACGCTTCTCGATGGCGCGGGGAGCGCTTTTTCTTGCGCCGAGCTTGGGATGCGCAGCGTGGCTGGTGGCCCAAGCATCGCGGTCGGTGGCACCGCAAGCGCCAACTCAGTGTTCGGCTCCCTTGTTCCCGCTCAGGCGTTCGATGGAAACCCTTCAACGATCTGGGGTGGTGCCAGCGGGTCGAGCGTGCCGGCGTGGCTTGCGTACGACTTCGGGTCGCCCGTCTCGATTGTTGAAGTGGCCTACACCGGGCGCCCCGACGGTCTTTTCGGACAGTACCCGCGCGACTTCAGCATCCAGCACAGCGACGACGACGGAGCGAGCTGGACGACGCTGTGGAGCGTTTCCGGTCAGTCATGGACTGTCGCTGGCGAAACCCGGGTTTTCACAAGGCCATGACCCGCCTCCTCGCCTTCCTCCGCCGCCACATCGAGGTGTCGGCCATCGTCCCCGCGCTGCTGGTGCTGCTCGCCGCGGCGTGGGCGTTCACCTGGTACCGCGGCCAGCCAGCGCTGGAGGTGGGGCCCATCCTCACCGACTACCTTGTGGGCCTGCTGCCGGTGGCGCTGCTCGGCTACCTCGCGTGGCGGCTGAAGGCCGAGTACTGGTACGACCTTAGCGAGCAGGACGAGAAAGACCTGCACGAGCGCGCCGCGAACGGCAACAAGAACGCGCTGTGGGTGATCGTGAAAGACCGCCTAGAATGGCTGGTGATGTTCGGGGTGCTGTACTTCGCCTTCAGCAGCTTCGCGGGCGCCACCACGCCGGCCACGCAGTGCACGCGCGACCTGCTGGTGCGCTGGGAGATCACCAGCCAGCAGGCCTACGTTCGGCGCTACCAGTCGCCCATCTGGCCGGGTGGTGCCAGCGGCATTACCTGGGGCATCGGCTACGACGGCGGCCACCAGGCGGCGCCGGTAATCGTGCGCGAGTGGGCGGCCCACGCGGCGGCGCCGCGCCTCTCGAGCACCGCCGGCCTCATCGGCGAGCCGGCCCGCGCCGCGCTGCCGGCGTACCGCGACATCGTGGTGCCCTGGGCCATGGCCGTCGACGTGCTGGAGGCCCACAGCATCCCCCGGTACCGAGCCGCGGCTCGCCGCGCCTACGGCCGGCACTTCGACACGGCGCCCTGGGGCGTGCAGTGCGCGCTCACCGTCGAGACGTACAACCGCGGCGAAGCGATGGCGGGGAGCCGTCGCGTGCACCGGCGCGAGATCCGTGACGTGTGCCTGCCCGCCGGCGACCCCGAGTGCACCGCGCGGCAGCTGGAGGCGAGCTGCGTGGTGTGGGCCGCCGACGCGCGGAATGGGCCCGGGCTGTGCGCCCGGCGACGAGACGAGGCACGGGTAGCGAGGGCGGGGGCATGAGCGAAGAAACGAACCGGAGAAAGGCGGGGGCCATGGAGCGTCACATCCAGACCATTGCATTGGGGCTGATCACTGCGGCGCTGGTTTGGGTCGGCGGCACCCTACAGACCATGTACGACGCGCAGATCGAGCAGCGCGTCGCGATGGATGAACTGAAGGCCGAGGTGAAAGACGTGCGCACCCAGCTCGCCCAGCTCCCCACGCAGCGCGAGATCGATGCCCGGCTGGAGTCGATCAACCGGCGCCTGGATGCCCTGGAGGCCCGCCGATGAGCGCCATCGTCGCTATCCTTGGCGTGCGCGGCACCGTGGCCGCTGGCCTGGCGCTGCTCTTGGCCATCGCCGCCGGCGTGCAGACCGCCCGCCTGTGGCACCTGCAGGCCGACACCGCGGACGACGCGGCCACGCTGAAGGCCTGCCAGGGCGCCAACGCCGGCTTCACCGCCGCCATCGCCGAGCAGCAGCGCCTGCGCGATGAGGCCGAAGCGGCCCGCAAGCGGCAGGCCGATCAGGCCGCCGACGCCATCGCCGAGGCCGAAAACAAGGCCGACCAGGCGCAGGGCGCCCTCGACGACTTCAAGCGCAACTGGGACCGCCGCGCCCCGAGCTGCGCCATTGCCCTCACCCAGATGGAGGCCGCATGCGCTGGCTCGCTTTCGGACTATTGACCCTGCTGCTGGCCGGCTGCGGCCGCACGATCGTCGAGCCCCGCATCGTCTACGTCGACCGGACGGTGTACGTGGAGGTGCCGGCCGCGCTCACCGACGCCCACCCCGTGGCCGACGGCCCGCTCAGCCATTGCCCGGTGGTGGCAGCCGCGCGGCGCACCGAGCTGCTGAAGTGCAACGCCGACAAGGCCGCGATTCGGAAGATCGAGGGCGGGGCGGCGCCGGAAGAGTGAGCCGTTGGGAAAACGCCCGCCACGAGCCTGAAAAAACAGGCCCGGGCGCGCGGCTCGTTGGGGATTGGATCGACGGTAAAGCGCTGTCAGTGCTACAAAATGGCAGTGCCTTTTAACTAGTTGGTCGATGGTTCGAATCCATCACGGCCCACCATTTCCATCAAGCACTTACGCCGCTTCCGCGTCCACGTTGGGAAAACGCGTGGGAAATCAGCGGCGGGTATACAGTCACTTTGCCCAGTTGGAACCAGGCTTCGGCTTGAAGCTGATCTGCACAGACCGAGCGATCTGCATGCGATCACTGTCCAGCGTGGTCACCTCGATGTCCTTCACTGCGATCGCCTCGACGTAGCCGTCGTTTTCATGCTCGAGGCGAGCAAGGATAGTAGCGATTTCTCGTTCCGCGTCTGCGATCTTCATGTCGTTCTCCTGTTAATCAATCGGTTTTGCTGTGGGGATACTGAGGTCGTACACGTCGAGCATCTGCGCCGCGCGGTGGCCGCTGGCGAGCTGCTTATCGGCTCGCGTTCCCGGCCGCTCGGTGATGCCCTTGCGCTTGAGGTCGTGCGGTGAGAACCGCTGCTCGGGCGTGATCACGCCCTCGGCCATCGCGAGGTGCACGAAGCGCTGCCAGGCGGTGTCGAAGCTCGACTTGCGCAGCGCCTCGCCGCTCTGCGAAACGATCAGCGGGCGCAGCTCGGGGCGCATCGGTACCGGGCGGCGTGAGGCATCCCACACGGCCGTGCGGTAGGCGATGGCGGCGTCCCACGCGGCGCGCAGTGCCGGCGTCCATTCCCAGCGCGTCGACCGGCTGCCCTTGCGGCGGTTGGTGACCAGGTGCTCGGCGGTGGCGTCCGCGTCGGTGAGGTCGAGCACCTCGATGCCGCGCAGGTGGCAGCGGTAGGCGATCTCCATCGCCACCCACAGGTAAGGCGCGACCGAGCCCTTGGTGTGCGCCTGCAGCGCGCCGCGCTCGCGGGCGAAGCTCAGCAGCGCGATGTAGGCATCGTGCTCGGGCAGGCGCCGCTTCGGGCGCAGCTTCGGCGCCTCGAGGCTGGCGGCGGGGTTGCCCTGGGCGTGGCCGCGGTTCACCGCCCAGCGCAGCACGCGCTTCATGTAGCCCAGCGACTGGGCCGCAGTGCGCGGGTGCTCGGCGCCGATGGCGTCGACGACGCGCTGCAGCGCCGGCGGCGTGAGGCGGCGCAGGTCGAGATCGCCGAGCGGCGTCCCGATCTTCGTTTTGAAGTCGCACAGCACGTCGCGGCAGTAGTCGTAGCTCTTGCGCGTGGTGGGCGCGAGCTGGCGGAAGTCGGGCGACTCGCGAAACAGCGCGCAGACGCCGCGCAGGCTGCTGGTGTCGACGCCGCACCGCTGCTCGACGATGGTGTGCAGATCGCTGAGGCGGGCCGCTGGGCCGGCCACGGTGCGCTTGCGGGCCCGTCCGCCCTCGGGGTGCGGATCGAGCACGTACCAGCGCCCTCGCTCCCAGTACACGCCCTTGGGCAGGGCGCCCTGGTCGATGTGGGCCGGGATGCTGGCGTTGGGCTTGCGGGCGCGGGGCATGGCTACACGATGTCGTCAGGACGATACGGCTGTCCATCGTTCGCCGGCAGCCCGCCGCCGGCGGCGTTGATCAGGTCGACGGTGGTCCAGACGCCGCCGCGGCCGTAGAAGTACCGGATGCCGGCTTTCTTCAGGCAGCGCTCGACGTCGGCCAGCCGGGCGTAGCCGGTGGTGGCCTTCAGGTCGTCGAAGGTGACCAGGGCGCCGAGCATGTCAGCCGGTGACCCCCAGCTTTTCCCAGGTCACCGGGCCCGGCTTGCGCTTGGCGCGGCTGTAGCGCGCGACGGCCTTGGCCTTCTCGGTGCCCATGCGCGTAGCGAGCTGGTCGGCGGTGAAGTATTGGTTGTCGACGATGTACAGGCCGGCGACCTTGGCGCCGCCACGGCGGGCAGAGTCGCGCTGTTCCTTGGTCGGCTTCAGCAGATTGTCGAAGGCGCGGTTCACGGCTGCACCTCCACGCGCTCGGCCAGCCATCGGCACGCAAACCAACTCTCCGTTGAGTCTTGGTACACCTCCACCCATGAGGCCCACTCAAGCCATCGAGTTTCGCCAGCGATAGTCACGGGCCACAAAAGGAAACACTTTCGCACACGCTCATTCCCGGAGATCGGCTCCGGCGTTTTCCACCTCACTGTTCACCTCCGATGGTTTCCGGCTCGCAAAAGATTCCGCACTCAAACTTGATCGACTTCATGGCGTGCCCCCTAGCATCGGTCGGCAGTTCGTCAAGGAAGACCCGCCGCCCTTTGTGGCGCGCAAGACGAACGCCAAGTCGGCGGCTTTGCTCTGCCCTCGCAGCGAAAACATCGGGGTCTTGCTGGCGAACGTGGTTCCAGTACGTCGGGCTTGTGGCCTTGACGCAGCCGATGCAGTTCGCATTCGGGTAGCCGCGAAGGTAGATCGCAGGCAGGGCGATACCGGAAGAGTGGAGAATCTCAAAGCATCGCGCCTTTGTGATTCCGGCGTCGATCAGCACGGGGATGACGTTGCTGCGCTCCGACTTCACAAAGCGGTCGTGGCGATTCCGCTCGTCGGCGGTGAATCCGAGAACATGCCAGTCCGGATTGTTGATGCGCTCCCACTCGTACCGGGCGTCCTTCTTCAAAATCATCGTGCAAGGCGCTCCGGTGGGGAATGACATCGCCTTACGCTGCTCCCATACGTCCACCGCTGACGACGACGGATAGGCCGGGTTTATGGCTTGCTCGATCTCCACCCCAAGCCACGCCGATACGTCGGCCAAAAAGCGACGGTTGTCGGCATCTTCTTCTGCCACCGGAGTGTTCACGACGCGCACGCGATCCTTGCCGAATCGGTCAATCGCCAGCTTTGCGGCAACCGCACTGGCAGCTCCGCAGGAGAACCATACGACAATGGAGCCGGTGAACTCAGCCATCACTCCCCCTTCCGCGCGGCGGCGAGCATGGAGCGCCACAAACTGACGGGCAGATAGTGTTCACCTTCGTGATGCTCGCGGGCCGCATCGAGCATCGCCTCTGTCGGCTCCACCGGCACCAGCGCGTACCCGGCAGGCACCGCAGCGGGCGGGGCTAGTGGCCCTTCGGAGAATCCGTGCGCGATGCACAGCGCCTCGTTTGCCTTTTCCTCGGTGATGAACCCGGCGGCGACCAGCAGCCGAATGGCCGTGCGGTCTGCGCTCTTTGCTTTGGCGGCGACTTGTTCCTAGAACGAAGGCACCGCGGCGGGCGGGGCTTGCTCTCGCGACTGCACGCCACCAATCGCCCACGATCCGCCGCCCCGTTCCGCGTAGTACGTCGCGAGAGCGTCGGCGTACTCCACAACCCAGCGCGGCACGGACTCGCCGCCGATGTCGATCGGCGTTTCGTCGCGGACTGCGGGCGGGGCGGCCCGCTGGGCTTCGACCCATTCAATGAGCGCCCGAAGAGCTGGGCCGTGGTGAATCGGGTCACCGTAATTCAGCACATTCCGCGCGGACGCCAGAGACTTGGGATCTTCGTTCTCGCTCACGCCTTCCGCCCTCCCTCGATCAGCCGCATCGGCTCCGGCTGGCTCACCTGCAGCGCGGTCGGCACATCGGTGCGGCCGGCAGCGCGCAGCGCGTCGATCTCGACCTTCACCGTGTTCGTGTACGTCTGGGCGAGCTCCGAAACGACCTTCGCGCGGGCGATCACCTCGGCGTCGACGTCGTTGTCGGCCAGCGCTTCCATCATCGCGACCAGGTGGTCACGCACGTCCTGCATCCTGTTCTTCACGGGCTTTGGTCCTGTTGCGGATCTTGCGATTGAGGGCGCCGCGGAGCTGGATGAGCTGGCTCACCTCTGGCGGCAGGTTGTGGTGGCTGTTGCGGCGCATGAGCTCGGCGCGGGGGATCAGTTCGAGGCCATCGAGGGTGATCTGCTCCAGCTCGGCGGTGCGGCGGCCGGGGCGGAACACCACGGCGTGGCCGGGCGGTACCGGGCCGTTCGCGGCCTCCCACACCAGGCGGTGCACGCCTACCCAGCGGCGCGCCGGTGCGAGGCTGCGGTCGTCGGTGGTCTTCTGCTCGAGGTAGCCGTCGTGGTTGATGCGGTAGGTGCCGATCGGCACGTAGTTGCGCGACTCGTGCGCGGGCCGTCCGGGCTTGAACTGGGTGGTGGCGGCGCGCCCGCCGGCTTTCCAGCCCTTGCGGCCTTTGTTCCAGGGCGCCTGCCCGGCCTTGAAGCGCGTGGTGAGGCCGCGCTGGCCGTTGGTTCGGCCCGAGCGTGCGGTGTCGGCCAGGTACTCCGGCGCCTTGCTCAAGCCCAGGCTGTAGGCCTTGTGCGAGACGCAGGACGGATGGCGGCCGAACTCACGCGCGAGGTCGGCGGTCTTCGTGGTGGGGAACTTGCGGCGGAGCTTGCGCAGCTCGGCGGCCGTCCAGTAGCGGCGCGGGGCCATGGGGCGCTTCATGCCGTCCTCCAGCGGATGGAAATGGGGTGGTCCAGCTGTGCCGGCCGAAACCTGCGGCGGACGTCGAGTGCCGATGTCCAGGGGAATCGGCGCGCAACGGCGTGCTGCAGGCGATGCGCGGGCGTGCGCGAGGTGGCCAGGGTGCCGAGCATTAGTCGGTTCGCTCGCCTGCAGCCGCAGCTTGAAGCAGCGTCATGCCGCGATTTAGTCGCATCCGCAGTGTTTGCCTGCAGACACCGAACTCGCGTGCCCAAGCTGCGATCGATTGTGTCTTCCCTTGATGCGTGTACCGGCGAGTTGTAACGCGGTTCTGCGCCTGTTCCGCTCGAGTCGCCCACCGAACATTCTCTGGAGAGTAAGGGCCGTCGTTGTCGACACGCTCCAGCGTGGCGCCTTGTGGACGTGGGCCGATTTCCGAAACGAACGTCTCGAAGTCGTGCCACCGGTCAGCAACCTTTATCCCTCTGGCGCCGTACCGCGGGAACTGCTGAGCATCAGGGCAGTAGCATCGATACATCATCGAATACCAGACGCGATAGAGCGGCGTTTCCGTCTTGCCGTGTCGGCTGTAGCTGCGAAGCCCGGCGGCTGCCCACTTCATGCATTTGCCCCGGCGGCGGCGTACAGCGAAAGGGCAAGGTCGATCAGTAGTTCGAAGGCATACGCCTCGTCGCCTTGGATGGCCTCGCCGCTGCCCACCGCGTCGCGGCATCGCGACCGCACGTGGCAAAGCAGGCATTCGGCCAGGCTGTAGGCGACGTGGACGGGCACGCCGGCGTTTACCGATAGAAGGCTTGGCGCATCGGCGCCGGGGCCGATACTTCTGAACGCCATGGCTCGGGTGAAATGCTCGGCGTTTGCCGCGCCTCGCTGAGGGGAGACAGCGTGCAGGGCGGCATCGAGGGCGGCGCCGTAGGTGTCTTCGGACATTTCTGCCCGGTCGTGCTTGCGGATCATGCGATGTGCTCCAGTTCGGATTGCAGTCCGACTCCCGCGACCAAGCGGGAGAGCGGGCCGAACGGGTTGGTCGACCGGTGGAGCACCGGCAGAGCCTCGCGGCTCTCCCGTCCGGCCCACCCACAGGGGCGACACCAGACACGAAAAAAGCCGCAGCGTGCTGCGCTTGCGGCTCTTCGCCGCTCCACTCGGGCGACCAAGCCCGGCTGCCGATTTGGCGGCAGCGCGCAGATTCAGCGCCCGAAGAGCACGAATGTCAAGAGCGTGGGACGAGGACCACGCATCCCCGCTCGCTTGCGACCCGTCCGAACGGCCTTGATGGCGGCGCGGCTTCGTCATGCGTTGGCCCCTTGGGTTGAGGCGGAGCGGGTACTCAGTGTGTGGGCACGCTCCCGAGCCGGCGCTGGCTCGGGATTCTGGCCCTTGGGGTGTGAAAGGACTTGCCTGCGCCATCCGCCAGCCTGTCGGCCGAGATCAAGCGCGACGCGCAGCAAGGCCTCGAACTGGTCGAAGCTGCGGAACGCGCGGAGCTGGCTGCCAAGCTGCAGGCTGAGCTTGATGTCGTCGACGCCCTCCACCAGCGCGGGGAGCAGCACGTGCTGCTGGTCCCGGGCCCGCCATGCGCGATAGCACAGGCGCACCACGTCGCGGCACTGCTGGCGCAGCTCTTGGCCAAGGCTGTACTTGTGGTAGCGCGGGAACGCGCGTACAGCGCGCTCCACCTCAAGCATCAGGCGCTCGGCGAGCTTCACGATGGGCGGAAGGTTGGCGGACATGCAGGGCAATCAGAGGGCAGAGTTACTGACCGGCCGGCACCGAACGCACCGCGCGGACGAGGCCGAAGCTGTAGTCGCGGTAGCCGTCGCCGCAGTAGCCGACGCTGAAATAGACGAACCAGGCGTGGGACGAGGACCACGCACAGACCGTGCTGGTCCAGTACCAGTCGCTCTTCGTGTCGGGAAAGAACGTCGTGTCGATGGCCGGGTTGTGGCGCGAGCGATCGACGAGCGCGAGCAGCTCGTGGTCGGTGGGAAGGCGCCAATCGGCGTGGCCAGCCAGCCGCAGCTCGCGGCAGAGGTCTTCCGCCTGGCGCTGCGTGACATCGACCTCGGTGATGGTGGCCTTCGAAAACATCAGCCCGAGCGCGGGCAGGGTGACGGTGCCATCGCTGTTGTCGACGAAGCGGGGGGTGTCGCTGTTCATGGGGATCTCCGTGGGCAAAGGGAAAAGGTCACTGACCGGCCGGCACCGAACGCACCGCGCGGACGAGGCCGTAGCTGCCGCCGCGGCCGTCGCCGTTGCAGTAGCCGTCGTAGAAACCGACGCACCAGGCGCGGGACGAGGACCACGCGCAGACGGTGCTGGTCCAGTACCAGTCGCTCTTGGTGTCGGGGAACGCGTCAACGTTGATCGCCGGGGCATGGCGGGTGTCGTCCACCAGCGTGAGCAGCTCGGCTCGCGTGGGCAGTCGCCAGTCGCCGTAGCCGTAGCCGGCCAGCGACAGCCCTTCGCAGAGCTTCAGGGCGTCGTGCTGGCTGATGCACTTGGGCGTCAGCGTGGCCTTCGACCACTGCAGGCGGTTCGCCGTGTCGATCACGGTGCCGTCGCCCTGGTCGACGAAGCGCGGGCCGCCGA
This sequence comes from uncultured Steroidobacteraceae bacterium, assembly GCA_964586725.1. GTDB lineage: Bacteria > Pseudomonadota > Gammaproteobacteria > Steroidobacterales > Steroidobacteraceae > UBA964. The sequence continues at coordinate 10,920 of CAZPJE010000165.1, forward strand.
CGGCGCCATCGTTGCCGCTGCTCAGGCGGCTGACGCCAATGGGGGCCGTTTCGGGCTGCTGAAGGCTGAGCGCGGCGACGGTGGTGAGCGCCGCGGTGACGCATTGCAATGCGCCAACGATGGCGCTCGCGGTGGATGAGTTCATGCGGCTTGCTCCGTGGTGGGTGCAGCGGGGGTGGTTCGCCGCTGGCCGCGGCGAATGGCTTTGGTGTCGGGGCGTGCGGCAGTGAGCGCTGCCTGGAGGTCGAAGCGTTCGGGCACGGCGCCCTTGCGGCAGCGGAGCACCGGGATCCAGTCGCCCAAGGCCTGCACGCACAGCCAGGCGCGCTTGCCGTCGTTGGCGAGGCGTGGGCGGCAAAGGGTGCGCTGGACCAGGGCATCGATCTCGCCGCGCATTTCCACGGCCATGAAGGCGAGCTCGGCGCGCTCGGCGCTCAGGCGGCGGCCACGCTCGGTGCTGGGTTCCTCCGGGTGCTGAGCCTCTTCGGCCTCGGTGAGGTAGCGCACCACCTCGAAGTTCTCGGCGCGCAGCAGGCTCAGCGCTTCCTCGGCGCCTGGCCACTGGGCTTGCAGGTAGGCGAACCGGCCCTTGAAGCCAAGGCGCAGGCTGGCGCCGCGGGAGGTGACGATGGCGGCCAGCTCGTCGCGGAAGGCGACGGCGGCGACAGCGCGTGCGTACGGACAGCAACTCATGCCGCCTCCCCGCGCTTCCGGCGCTTGGCTTCCTTGCGGCACGCGTCGGCGGCCGCCTGGTGGCTCGCAGCGAGGTGGCGGTAGGACTTCGCGCGGTCGGCGTTGTCGTCCTTCGCCGCGAGGCTCTGGTAGGTGTCGCCGAGCGTCTGGTGGTGGCGCTCGTTGGTCACCAGCTCGTCGTCGGTCATGCCGGCCGGATCGGTGCTCGCTCTCATGCGTCGGCCTTCGCTTTCGCCATGCGGCGTTCCATCTCGCGCAGCGCGCTGATCGAGAGCAGCCCAGCCGCGGCGGCTTCGGTCATCAGGTCTTCGGCCAGGCAGTCGGGGTCGCTCTTGCGCGACACGCCGCGGGCGAAGAACACCTCTTCGGGCAGGTCTTCGTCGTGGTCGTGGAGGCTCACGCGGCCCGTGGCGCGGTTCAGGGCCAGCAGGGTCTTGGCGTCGCTGCCGATGGCGGCGGTGGCCGCGATGGCGCGCTCGGCAAAGCGCGTGGGGCCCGCGCCCGTCTGGCCGATGCGGCCAATGGTGAGGCCGGCGCTGCTCATCGCTTTCCTCCCCAGCGGCGGATCAGACCCTTGAGCCAGTCGATGTAGGCGTTCTGAGGCTCGCGAACCAGTTGCGATTCGGGCATGACGGGGATTGGCCGTGCCGTATGCACAAGCTGCTCAACCTCCGCCTGAAAATCCGGGCAGTTCTCGGACTCGATGAAGACCACATCGGGTGCCAGCTCCAGAACGACACGCACTACGTCGTTCGGATTGGCGAGCACCTTCAGGCTCATGACGCGGTCCAGCTTCTGACCATCGACGAAAACCTCAGCGCTGGTGCGCAGGCCATGGCGGTTTCCGAATTGGATCCGGACGCTGCTCATGCCGTGAGCCCGAGCTGGCGGCGCGCCACGGCCAGCGCGTTGCGCACGGCCTGCACCTGGTAGTGGGTTTCCGGCGCCACGGCAATGCTGGCCGCGAACCACTGTTTCTGCTCGAGCGGCGTGAGCGCCTGCACGAGGCTCAGCAGGGCCGGCGCGTCGCCTTCGGGCAGCGCGAGGCTGCTGTTGGCGTGCAGCGTGGCGGCGAGCTCGTCGGCCAGCTCGGCGACGACGTCGCCCTCGGGCTTGCGCATGCTGAGCGCTTCGGCGCGCAGCGTGGCGATGATGGCGCCGGCGGTGCGCGGCGGGGCGGTGTTGATGTGGCTCATGGCGTGGCTCCCATCACGCGGAGCGCGGCACGCAGGCGGTCGGCACACTGGGCTGCTGCTTCCTCGGGCGTCGAAAGGCCGCGATTGCTCCCTACCTCCATCTTCACGCCGTGCGACTTCGACTCCATGTCGCAGCAGCAGTACCAGCCGCTGCCGTGATTCGCGACCCACGCTTTGCCGTGTTGCGCGATGAACTGGAGGTCTTCGCCCATCGTCCTCGGCGAGACCTTGGCGCGCTGAGGCTCTACCGACTCAGGCTGCGGGAGTTTCTTGACCAGGCTAAACATCAGGCAGCTCCATTGCCCGCGGCGCGGGCGGCTTTGGCGAGGGCGCGTTCGATCTCGGCGGTGAGCGCGGCCCGGTACTCCGGCGGTCCTTCGCGGCGGAGTACGTCTCGCGCGTAGTCGAAGATTTCCAGCCGCTGCGTGTAGCGCGGCGACTTCACGAAGATGATCAGCGGCGTGACAAATCGTTCGCGGGCGTTCTTCTGGCGGCGGCGATACACGCCTGGGAGCAGCTTTCCGCGCGGCGCCGAGAGCGCGAAAACGCCGCGGTCGCCGGTGTTCCCGCCTTTCTGGAGTTGATCGATGATGGTCTTCATCGTCCGGCCCGAGATGTTTCCGCTGCTGTCCAGGCGAATGCCTCGGCCGGGTACCGCACGGAAGCCGGGCGGCAGCACGCCCAGCGACCGCAAGGCCACCTCGCTGCGCTTCAGCCGGCGCTCGCCACCCAGCACCTGCTGCTGCAGGTAAACCTCGGGGGCAACGCTCGTGCCAGCCTCGTCGCGAATGAACACTCGTGCGAAGGGGTTGGCGCGTGTGGCGCGGCGGACGAGCACGCTGTTCGCGGTGAATCGCGTGGGGCGGTCGAAAACCTGCTGCGCCTTCGACTTCCAGCCGTCGCGGATCTTGAACGCGACGTTGTTGGTGGCGCGGCCGGTGGCAAAGCTGATGCCCCGCTCATTCAGGCTCTCAAGCTGCTTGACCAGCCCGTTGAGCTCGCGGGTGTCGATGCGAATGTCGATGCCGCTCACGGCGCCCTCCGGATGATGCGAGGGTCGAGGCCGTGCAGGACGAGCCCCACGGCGCGCTGGGCGCGCCACGTGGCATAGGCCTTGCGGGCGTACCAGCCCGAGGCCGCGCCACACAGGACGAGCAGCAGGGCGGTCATGCGTGACTTCCTTGGGGCACGTCGCGGGCGAATCCAGCGTCGACGATGCTGTTGGACAGACTGACGGCGGCCTGTTCAACGGCAAAGGCGCGCTTTCCCGATTGGTACAGCACGTTCTCGAGGCGCTTGTTTTCGGCAGAGAGGCGATCCGACGTGGCGGCGAGCTTGCTGTTCTCTGCCTGGGCGTCGGCGAGAGCTTTCTCGGTGGCCTTCCAAGCCTTCGCCATGGCGCGGAAGGTGGCCGCCGAGATCAGCAGGCCGGTGGCCGCGTGGTCGTCGGCGAGCTGCTCAAGGGTTTCGGGGGTGGCGATGTCCTGGCTCATGTCAGCTCCGGTACTTGCGGCGTTCGTGTGGGGTGAGGCGGGGCCGATCGGGCTGCGGCAGGTGGTGCACGTTCGGGTTCGCCTCAGTGGGCGTGTGACCGGTACCGCGGCGCTCGGTGGTCGGGTCGCGCGAGGCGATCCACCACGCCAGGCCGAGGCCCATCGACACGCCCACGCAGGCGCACACGAAGGCGAAGGCGAGCAGCTCGCCGGTGCTGAGCGGGACGATGTAGTTCATGCGCTCACCGCCCGCAGTCGCGGCAGCGGCCGGCCGCGCAGGGCGCAGCAGCCCACGTGGATGGCCCAGGCGGCGCTCACGCCCTCGCGCAGCAGGGCGTCGACGGCTTGCTGAGCAGCTGCTCGGGTGGCTTCGGCGGTGTGGCCCTCGTCGAGGGCGCGCAGGCGGATGGCCTGGCGGACGGCGGCCGCGTCGCGGGCGCGGACGGCGGGGAAGGGCAGGACAGCGGCGGTGTGCATGGCGGGCCTCCGTGGTGGAGAGCCCCCGGCGCCGAGGGGTGCGGCGCCGGGTGGCTCTGCGGCCAGGGGTAGGCCGCAGGGAAAGAATCACCTAACGTGATTCCCGTTGTCAACACGTAGCGTGATTTTGATGAATCACGGGCCGAGGTTAGTCTTCTCTCGACCTACAAGGAGGTTCCCATGTCGCTGACCCAGTGCCCGGCTTGTGGAGTGCCGGTGTCGAAAGCCGCTGCTGCGTGTCCCGCCTGCGGGCATCCGCTGAAGTCAAAGAGCAGCGGATGCGGACTACTGATTGCTCTGTCCCTTGGCGGTGTCGCGTTCCTGATGCTCTTGGGAACCTGCTCACGCTCTGGCAACAGCAGCTCAGCCTCGCCGTCTGCAGCAGCAAGCGAGGTGGCAGCTCCGGCTGCGGCCATTGTTCCCCCGACGCCTGAAGAGATCGCTGCTGCACGCGAGGCCAACGCTGTTGAGGCGGCACGGATTCGCGAGGCAAAGCCGCCGCAGTGGATCTACGAAGAAGACACGGATGCAATGAGCGACAGAGTCAATCGAACGGCTGTGGTGGGTTCGGAGAACTCATTCGAATTGGATTTCCCTTATCAGGGCAGACAGTACGGTGCGCTGATCATCCGGCAGCACCCGCGGTATGGCGTCGACGCTATGGTCTCGATATACAAGGGCCAGCTGCTGTGCAGGTACAACGACTGCACTGTTGATGTGCGCTTCGATGATGGCCCCGTTCGCTCATGGCAGATGAATGAGCCGGAAAGCAACGAAAGCACCACGCTGTTCTTCCAGAATCCCCGTGGCTTCATCGAGCAAATGCGAGGCGCACAGCGTGCTCGGGTGCAGATTAAGCTGTTCCAGAATCCGCCCGTAACGCTCGATTTCACCGTCAAGGGCTTTGACAACGAGCGTTGGCGGAACGGACCGCAAGCCACTAAGCCTGCGGGCAATTCGCCAACGCCAAGCGAGGGGCGTTCCTAGTCTTCCCAGCTCGCGACCCATCGCACACGGCCCACGATCTCTAGATCAGGGTCGTGGACGTCGACGTACCATTCGGTCCACTGCGGGTCGGCTTTGTTGTCGCTGACCACGCGATAGCGAAGCCCCTCATGGAATAGGCGTTTCACGAAGGCTTCGTCGCCCTTTCGGATCACGTAGACCTTTCCAGGTCTAACTGCTGTGTCCGCGCGGTCGAATAGCAGGGCATCGCCATCCCTTAGCCTGGGCAGCATTGAATCGCCACGCACGTAGCCGACGGCGCTGGTTTTGGCGCTGATCCCCTTTCGCCGTAGGCTCGATGCTTGAAACATCAGCGAGCCTTTGGCTGGCATATCGAAGTTCATCGCGCCGCCACCTGCGGCCACGGCAAGATCGAACACCGGGACTTCAACCAGGTCACTGCTCAGCGGGGGCAGGTTCGCGTAAGCGCGCATCTGGTCGCGTTCGCGAATGCTGTTGGCATGGCCCCTGGCGAATGCCTCATCTTCAAGACTCGGGTACTCGCCGAAGAGCTCGGCGACGGACACTTCGAGCGCGGCAGCGAGTGCGCGTATATCAGCCTCGCTCGGTTCGCGGGCGTTCTTCCCGATGGTTTCATAGTTGGCAACGCGGCTCTGGCCGCG
>CAZPJE010000166.1:0-37743 GCA_964586725.1 uncultured Steroidobacteraceae bacterium
CGTGCCTTCGGCGACCAGCTGCCCGCCGCCTGCGCCCGCCTCAGGACCCATGTCGATGATCCAGTCGGCGGCCGCGATCATGTCGAGGTTGTGTTCGATCAGCACGACGCTGTTGCCGGCGTCGACGAGTCGCTGCAGCACGCCGAGCAGCTTCTCGACGTCTGCCATGTGCAGGCCGACCGTCGGTTCGTCCAGCACGTACAGCGTGCGCGGCGCGCGCGCGCCGGCGCGGCGCTGCGCCTCGGGCTGCACCTTGGCGAGTTCCGTGACCAGCTTGAGGCGCTGCGCTTCGCCGCCCGACAGCGTCGGGCTCTGCTGCCCCAATGTCAGGTAGCCGAGCCCGACTTCCTCGAGCAGCCGGAACATATGGTGCAACGTCGGGTGCGCGCGGAAGAAGCCCACCGCCTCGGCGATGCTCATCGCGACGACGTCGCCGATGCTGCGACCGTTCCAGGCTACGGCCAGAGTCTCGCTGTTGAAGCGGCGCCCGCCGCAGCTGTCGCACAGCACCTTCACGTCGGGCAGGAAGCTCATTTCGATCGTCCGCACGCCCTGGCCCTCGCAGGCCTCGCAGCGACCGCCCGCAGTGTTGAACGAGAATCGCCCCGCGCCGTAGCCACGCAGCCTGGCGTCAGGCGCCGCCGCGAACAGCTTGCGCACGTGATCCCAGGCGCCGACATAGGTCGCGGGGCAGGAGCGCGGCGTCTTGCCGATCGGCGTCTGGTCGACCTCGAGCACGCGATCGAGCTGCTCGATGCCGGCGATGCGCGCGCAGCCGACCGGGCTGCCGCGATTGCCGAGCAGCGAACGGACGCTGTCGTGCAGGATGTCGCGCGCGAGCGTCGACTTGCCCGAGCCGCTGACGCCGGTGACGACGACCAGCCGGCCCAGCGGCACGCGCACGTCGACCCCGCGCAGGTTGTGCAGCTTCGCCCCATGGATCGTCAGCGACGGCGTGCGCGCGTCGACCGCGCGGCGCGGCTCGCGGGGATGGCGCAGCGGCTCGCGCAGGTAGCGGCCGGTCAGCGATTCCGGGTTCGCGATCAGCTCGCCGACCCGGCCGGCGCCGACGACGCGGCCGCCCTGCACGCCGGCGCCCGGGCCGAGATCGATGACGTGGTCGGCGCGGCGGATCGTGTCCTCGTCGTGTTCGACGACGATCAGCGTGTTGCGCTGCGCGGCCAGCAACCCGAGTGCATCGAGCAGCACGCGGTTGTCGCGCGGATGCAGGCCGATCGTCGGCTCGTCGAGCACGTAGCAGACGCCCTGCAGGTTGGAACCGAGCTGGGCCGCGAGCCGGATGCGCTGCGCTTCGCCGCCGGACAGCGTCGGCGCCGCGCGGTCGAGCTCGAGGTAGCCGAGTCCGACGCGCTCGAGGAAGCCGAGGCGGGCGCGCAGCTCGACCAGCACATCGCGCGCGATCGCGGCGGCGCGAGCGTCGAGCTTGAGCGCGTCGAGCAGGCGGTCGACGCCGGCGACGGGCTCGCAGCTGAACTCGGCGATCGAACGACCACCGAGGCGCACGTTCAGTGCGACCGGGTTCAGGCGGCGACCGTCGCAGGTCTCGCAGACCGCCGCATCGTCGGCGATGCGCGCGCTCCAGGCCGCGTTCTCGAGGTTCTGCTCCTCGTCGATCGACTCGACCTCGACGCCGGTGCCGTAGCAGCTCGTGCACCAGCCCTGCCGCGAGTTGAACGAGAACAGCCGCGGGTCGAGTTCGGCGAAGCCCTGGCCACAGCTGGGGCAGGCGCGGCGTGACGAATAGACCTCCGCTTCCGTCGCGCCGGCGGCCAGCACCTGCAGCACGCCCTTGCCGTGCCCCAGCGCCGTCGCGATCGCCTCCCGCAGCGCGGCCTCGTGCTTCGCCGACGCCGTCAGCGTCGCGACCGGCAATTCGATCGAATGCTCGCGGTAGCGGTCGAGCCGCGGCCAGGGGCGGGTCGGCGTCGGCTTGCCGTCGACACGCAGCGATTCGTAACCCTTGGCGCGCGCCCAGCGGGCGAGTTCGGTGTAGAGACCCTTGCGCGCGACCACCAGCGGCGCGAGCAACTGCACGCTGCGGCCGCGGTAGCGCTTCAGGATCGCATCGACGATCGCGGCCTCGCTGCGCGGTTCGATCGCGACCGCGCAGTCCGGACAGTGCTGGGTGCCGAGCTTGACGAACAGCAGGCGCAGGAAGTGATGGATCTCCGTCAGCGTCGCCACCGTGCTCTTGCGGCCGCCGCGGCTGGTGCGTTGCTCGATCGCGACCGTCGGCGGGATGCCGGTCACGGCGTCGACATCGGGGCGCGACGCCGGTTGCACGAACTGGCGCGCGTAGGCGTTCAGCGATTCGAGATAGCGGCGCTGGCCTTCGCTGAAGATGATGTCGAACGCGAGCGTCGACTTGCCGGAGCCGGAGACGCCGGTGATCACCGTGAACGCATCGCGCGGGATCTCGACGTCGACGTTGCGCAGGTTGTGCTCGCGCGCATGGTGCACGACGATGGCGTTGCGCGCGGCGGCCGCGCGCGGCCGTCGCGCCGCGGGGGCGAGGCCCGGTTCGGCGACCTGCCACGCCGCGGTGAAGCTGCGCTCGTAGTCCGCCAGCGCCCGCCCGGTATGCGATTCCGGGTTCGCGCGCAGTGCCTCTGGGGTGCCCTCGGCGACGATGCGGCCGCCGCCTTCGCCGCCTTCCGGGCCGAGGTCGACGAGCCACTCGGCGGCGCGGATCACATCGAGGTTGTGCTCGATCACGAGCAGCGAGTGGCCGGCGTCGATCAGGCGCCGGAACGCGCGCAGCAGCTTCGCGATGTCATCGAAATGCAGGCCGGTGGTGGGCTCGTCGAACAGGAACAGCGTCGGTTTGGCGCCCGTGTCGGCCAGGTGGCCGGCGAGCTTCAGGCGCTGGGCCTCGCCGCCCGACAGCGTCGGCACGGGCTGCCCCAGCTTCAGGTAATCCAGGCCGACTTCGGCGAGCGGCGCGAGCCGCGCGCGCAGTTCCGGCAGGTCGCCGAAGAACTCCAGCGCCTCGGTGACGGTCATCTCGAGCACGTCGGCGATGCTGGCCTCGCGCCCGTTCGCGCCGCGCGCCATGACTTCGAGCGTCTCGGCGCGATAGCGCCGGCCGTCGCAGTCGCCGCAACGCAGGTAGACGTCTGACAGGAACTGCATCTCGACGTGCTCGAAGCCGTTGCCGCCGCAGGTCGCGCACCGGCCGGTGCCGGAGTTGCAGCTGAAGGTGCCCGGCTTGTAGCCGCGCTCGCGCGCAAGCGGCAGCTTCGCGTACAGGTCGCGGATCACGTCGAACGCGCCGACGTAGCTCGCCGGGTTGGAGCGCGTCGTGCGGCCGATCGGCGTCTGGTCGACGAACACCGCATCGCCCAGCGATTCGATGCCGCGCAGCGCGCGATGCGCGCCGGGCGACTCGGTCGGCTTGCCGCGCGCCTGCTGCAGCGCCGGCCACAGCACGTCCTGCATCAGCGTGGATTTGCCGGAGCCGGACACGCCGGTCAGGCAGACGAGCCGGCCCAGCGGCACGCGCAGGTCGACGTCCTGCAGGTTGTGCTCGCGTGCGCCCAGCAGTTCGAGCCAGCGGTCCTGCGCGCCGGGCGCGCCGCGCCGGCCGCCGCCCGGTTCGCTGTTGGCGGGCAGCTCCACGCGCTTGACGCCCGACAGGTACTGGCCGGTCAGCGAGGCCGCGCTGCTGCGCACGTCGGTCGGGGTGCCGTCGCAGACGATGCGACCGCCGCGCTCGCCGGCGCCCGGGCCCATGTCGATCAGGCGATCCGCCTGCAGCATGATCTGCGGATCGTGCTCGACGACGACCAGCGAATTGCCGGCGTCACGCAGGCGCCGCATGACGCCGATCACGCGCTGCATGTCGCGCGGATGCAGGCCGATCGACGGCTCGTCGAGCACGAACAGCGTGTTGACGAGCGAGGTGCCGAGCGCCGTGGTCAGGTTGATCCGCTGCACTTCGCCGCCCGACAGTGTGCGCGACTGCCGATCGAGCGTCAGGTAGCCGAGGCCCACGTCGCACAGGTAGGCGAAGCGCGCGCGGATCTCGCCGAGCAGCAGGTCGGTCGCCTCGTCGAGCGCGCCGGGCAGCCGCAGCGCTGCGAAGAACGCGCGGGCGCGTTCGGCGGGCAGCAGCATCAGGTCGTGCAGCGACAGCCCCGGCAGTGACGCGAGCACCGCGTCGCTCCAGGCCACGCCGCGCGGCTTGAAGCGTGGCGTGGTCCCCAGCGCCTCGCTCGCGGCGCCGGCGTCGCCGAGTCGCCACAGCAGCGACTCGCCCTTCAGGCGCGCGCCGTCGCAGCTGCCGCAGGGCGTGTACGAGCGGTACTTCGACAGCAGCACGCGGATGTGCATCTTGTACGCCTTGCTCTCGAGCCAGGCGAAGAAGCCTTTCGTGCCATACCAGCGATCGCGGCCGCGACCGGTTTCGCCGTCGACGACCCACTGCCGCGCCGCCGCGGGCAGGTCGCGCCACGGCGTGTCGAGCGGGATGCCGTGGCGCTTCGCGCAGCGCTCGAGGTCGTCCTGGTTCTCGCGGAACGATTCCGTCTGCCAGGGCCGGATCGCGCCGTCGCGCAGCGTCTTGCCGGTGTCCGGGATCACGAGGCCGTAATCGACGCCGATCACGCGGCCGAAGCCGCGGCAGGTCTCGCAGGCGCCGACCGGCGAGTTGAACGAGAACGCGCTCGGCGTCGGCACGGCGTAGGCGCGGTCGCAGTCGGCGCAGTGCAGGTCGCTGGAGTAGCGCAGCGTCTGCGCGGCGGGCGCCGCATCGGCGGTCTCGCGCGCCCGGGCGGCCGCGGTGTCCGCGAGCACGTGCAACTGCACGCGCCCGCGCCCGAGGCGCAATGCGGCCTCGAGTGATTCGACCAGCCGGCCGCGATCCAGGCCGTCGCAGCGCAGGCGATCCTGCACGACCTCGATGCGGCCCGGTTCGCTGCCGCGGATCCGCGTGTAGCCCTGCGCCTCGAGCAGGCCGCGCACTTCGCTGGCCTTGAAGTTCTGCGGCACGTCGACGTGGAAGCAGACCAGCAGCCGCGCCTCACCCAGCGCAGGCGCGCGCGCCACGACATCGTCAGCGATCGTGTCCGGGGTGTCGCGTCGCACCTGCTGGCCGCAACCGGCGCAGTGCAGCGTCGCCGCGCGCGCATACAGCAGCTTCAGGTGGTCGTTGAGCTCGGTCATCGTGCCGACGGTCGAGCGCGACGTGCGCACCGGGTTGGTCTGGTCGATCGCGATGGCGGGCGGAATGCCTTCGATCGAGTCGACCGCCGGCTTGTCCATGCGGTCGAGGAACTGGCGCGCGTAGGACGAGAAAGTCTCGACGTAGCGTCGCTGGCCCTCGGCGTACAGCGTGTCGAACACCAGCGACGACTTGCCCGAACCGGACACGCCCGTCACGACGACGAGCTGGCCGGTGGGCAGGTCGAGATCGAGGTTCTGCAGGTTGTTCTGGCGCGCGCCGCGGATCTTGATCGTCACGGGGCGGCGGCTCCGGGTTCAGCGCCGATGACGCTGCCGGCGCGCCGGTTGGCGAGCGAGAAGGACATCACGACCATGCCGACGATCACGATGCCGATCAACCCGAAGGCCTCGCGATAGCCTGACGCGCCGCCGCCGGCCGACGCGGCGATGCCGCCGATCAGCACGCCGGACAGCATCATGCCGATGCTCGTGAACAGCGTCAGCAGGCCCTGCGATGCGCCGCGTTCCTGCGCGCTGACCTCGTTCAGCAGCACATAGCGCAGCGGCGCGCCGAGCAGGCCGGACAAGCCCAGCCCGACCAGCACGCCCGCGCCGAGCAGCACAGCGCGCGTCGTCGGCAGCAGCGCGAGCGCGAAGCAGCCGAGGGCGAGCATCACGAGCGCGACGATGATGATCGGCCGCGGCCCGGTGTGATCCAGCAGTCGGCCCAGCACCGGAGCGCCGAGGGCGAGCGTCAGCACGATCGGCAGCAGCATCCAGGTGGCCGCCTGCGGCGTCACGCCGAGTGCCGCCACGGCGAGGTCAGGCAGGAACACCATCGCGGCTTCGCCGAGGCCGGCCGCGGCCGCCAGTGCCGCGACGAGCCGGATCTGGCCCGACGCGAACCACGCCGGCTTGACGATCGGATCGACGGCGCGTCGCTCGGCGACGATGGTCCAGAGCAGGCCGATGCCCGCCGCGACCAGCCAAGGCCAGACCTGCGTCGAGGCCACGCTGCGCGCCAGCGCGGCCGCGTCGAGGTTGTTGAGCGCGAGGGCGAGTCCAGCGAGGGTCAGCGAGAGCGCCAGCACGCCGCTCCAGTCGAACGGGGACGGCGCTGCCGCGCGTGCCGGCGGCAGCAGGCGCCAGCTCGCGATCATCAGCACTGCGGCGATCGGCAGGTTGATCAGGAACAGCCAGCGCCAGCCGAATCCGAGCAGCAGGCCCGCGAGCAACGGGCCGACGAGGAACGCCACGCCGAACACCGCGCCGATCATGCCCAGCGCCCGGCCGCGCTTCTCGGGCGGCAGCGCGTCGCCGATCACGGCGCTCGCCACCGGAAAGATGCCGCCGGCGCCGAACGCCTGCACTGCGCGGCCGACCAGCAGTTGCTCGAAGCTCCGGGCGGTCGCGACCAGCAGCGAGCCGGCCGCGAACAGGGCGACGTCGAGCGTGTACACCAGCCGGCGACCGAGGCGGTCTGACAATTTCGCCATGATCGGCGTGCCGATCAGATTGAACAGCACGTAGATCGTCAGCACCCACGCCAGCGCGCGTTCGTCGACCCCGAACTCGGCGCGCAGCGCAGGCAGCGCGGGACCGACGATGGCGATGTCGAGCGCGCCCATCAGCACGCCTGTGAACAACACTGCGAGGATCGGGCCAGTCGAAGCTGTGGCGGGCGTGGTCGTCATGGATGCGCATGCTAGACGGAACGCAGCGATTGCGCCGCCGCGGACCGCAGCGTGGCCGTCGGCCGCCCTGCGGTTCGCCGAGGGTTCGTGCGCCGCCCGCGCTGGATCGGGCGCGCATCATCGGGCGCTACAGCAGCCACTGGGCCAGGGGGGGCCGGGGCATGGACATTGCGATCATTGGCGCCGGCATCGCGGGGCTGACGGCGGCCCGCGCACTGCAGACGCGGGGCTTGCGGCCGCGCGTGTACGAGCAGTCGACGTCCCTCGAGGAAGTGGGCGCCGGCCTGACGGTCAGCCCGAACGCCACGCACGTCCTGAACGCGATCGGACTCGATCGCGTGCTGCCGCTCATCGGCCTGCGTCCGAGCCGCGGCGGCGTGCGGCACTGGCGCAGCGGTGAACTGCTGTTCGAGATCCAGCGCGGCAGCGACATGCTGGAGCGTTATGGCGCCGCCTACTACCAGGTGCACCGCGCCGACCTGCACGGCGCGCTGGTGGACCTGATCCGCGCCCAGGATCCGGACGCGATCGTGCTGGGCCAGCGCTTCCGCGGCTTGCAGCAGCACGGCGGGCTCGTCACGGCAGGCTTCGAATCCGGCCTGCAGATCGATGCCGACCTTCTGATCGGCGCCGATGGCGCGCGCTCGGTCGTGCGGCGCGAACTGTTCGGGCCTGCGGCGCCGCGCTTCACCGGGTATATCGCGTATCGCGGCCTGATTCCGCTCGCGTCGTTGCCGTCGCGCGAGCAGCGACCCTCGCTGCTCGAACCCACCTCCTGCATCTCGCTCGGTCCCGGCCACACGTTCACCCGTTACCTGATCCGCGGCGGCTCGCTCGTCAACGTCGTCGCGCTGGCCGAGCGGGACGATTGGCGCGAGGAAGGCTGGGCGATCCGCTCCAGCACGGCCGAGCTCGCGGCCGAGTTCGCGGGCTGGTACGACGACGTGCAGACCTTCATCCATGCCGCGCCGTCCGAGCAGTTGTTCAAGTGGGCGCTGTTCGATCGCGAACCGCTCGCGCGCTGGACGACCGGCGCGGTGACGCTGCTCGGCGATGCCGCGCATCCGATGCTGCCGTTCCTGGGCCAGGGCGCGGCGATGGGCATCGAGGATGCGATGGTGCTGGCGCGCGCGCTGGTCGAGGCCGGCTCGCTGCCGGTCGCGCTGGCACGCTACGAAGCGGCGCGGCACGAACGCACGACCTTCGTCATGCACAAGTCGCGCGAGACTGGCCATGCCTACCATCACGCCGACATCGACCATTACCGCCCCGGCCAGCACCAGAGCGCCGAGTCGCTCGGGCTGATGGCCTACAACCCCGCGGCCGTGCCGATCTGAACGGCGCGGTTCTGTGCCAGAATCCAGCCAGTCCTGTCCGAAGGAGTTCGCATGTCCGAGAAAACCAAGTCCGATCTGTCGCGCCGTGGCCTGCTGCAGCTCGCTGCCGGGATCGGCGCCGTGGGCGCCGCCGCGGCGACCGCACCTGCGCTCGCTCAGGATGCGGCGCCCGCGAAGCCGAAGGCCAAGCGCGGCAAGGCACCGAAGATCAAATTCAACAACACGTTCAACTTCGCGGATCCCGAGTGGAACCGTGATGCCTATGCGCGCCTGCAGGGCGACCTCGACTTCGAGAAGACGCGCTATGGCTGGCTCGGTGGTCCCGTCATGGGCGTCGTGCCGGGCGAGAAGGTGCGGCCGCTGTTCTGGATGGAAGGCTTCTCGGCCTGCCGCCTGATCCCGATCGAGGGCGGCTATCGCAAGTTGTTGCGCGAAGTCGTCGTGTATCGCGAGATGACGATGAAGGGCCCGGGCAAGATCCTCGAGACCTGGGACAACCCGTACACGGGTGAAACGGTCCGCGTCGTGCCGATCATGAACGACCCGTTCAACTACAACATCACCCTGACGTATCCGGATCCGCCGTCGTTCGGCGGCCTGAACCAGGAGAAGCCGCCGAAGGTGCCGTTCCTGCTGCCCTGGTCCGTCAAGGGCGACATGATGCACCTGACGACCGACATCCACCTGTACTACCCGAACGCGCTGCAGCCGGACAAGTGGCCGCGCGAGTCGGCAGGCCCGATGGTCCAGGTCACGGAGCTGTATCGCTACTACTTCAGCGTCGCGGACATGCAGAACCCGAACCTGACGCAGGTGCCGACGTCCGGCTCGTGGGCGCGCGTCACGCCGTGGCTGCCGTGGATGCTGATGGGCACCCGCGCTGGTCACACGCTCTACATGGTCGACTTCACCGGTGCCGACAATCCGGGCCATGCGTCGCCCGAGCTGCGTGCCTGGCTCGACAGCACGCCGGAGCGCTCGAAGTTCCTGACCGCGCCAGATTCGGACTACGGTCCGTCGCTGTCGTCGCTCGAGAACTACGCGCGCACCGAGAAACCGGCACCCGCGAAGTAAATCGCTCCCGCCGCGCGCGACGGAACGGGCCGGCTTGCCGGCCCGTTTTTTTTGGCCGTCGCTCGCGTCAGTACGAATACGTTTCGGCGTAGTCCGCCATCGCGGCGCGGATCACGCGCACGGCGTGCGCGCGGTTGTAGAAGCGCGCGATCTTGACCTTGTTGGCTTTGCCCGGCACCAGCTTGTAGGTCAGGAAGTAGTGCTGCAGGCGCTCGATGTGGATCGCCGGCACGTCGCGGAGGTTGCGGGCGTTGCCCCAGACGTGGTCGTTCTCGATGACTGCGATGATCTTGTCATCGGCCTCGCCGCCGTCGTCCAGTTCGAAGCCACCGATCACGCGGGCGGGCACGATGATCTCGTTGTGCACGACCGGGCGCTCCGACAGCACGCAGATGTCGAGCGGATCACCGTCGCCGCGCTTTGCGCCGCTCGCGAGCTTCGCGACGCGCTTGTCGCAGTGCGTGCGCGGGATGAAGCCGTACAGCGTCGGCGGCGTGGCCGAAGTGCGCTGCGGCCGATCGAGCCGCAGATAGCCTGAGACCTTGTCGACCTCGTACTTCATCAGGTCGAACGGCGTGATCTCGATGTAGGCGTTGACGTACTCGGGCGGTTCGCGCCCCATGCTCAGGCCATGGACGGGATGCGGGCGGAACTGACTCACGGTAACCATCAACGTTGCTCCTTGCGGCAATGCGGGTCGTCGCAGCGATTGACCTCGACGACGATGTGGGCGAGTGCGGCGATGCCCGCGAGCCTGCGACGATAGGCGACGGGCGTGTCGGGATCATCGGCGACGACGGAAACGGTTGCGGCGAGCCGGTTGGGCCCGACCGCCCAGACGTGCAGGTCGGCGACGCTGTCGCCGCGGCGCGCGGCGTCCGGGTGGCGCTCGATCGCGCTGCGCAGGCGCTCGCGGACCTCGTTGCGGGCCACGCCGTCCAGCAGCACGGCAGCGGTGGCGCGTGCGAGTCCCTGCGCCCAGCGCAGGATCAGCAGCGCGCCGACGATGCCCATCACCGGATCGAGCCAGGTCCAGCCGGCGAGCTTGCCGGCCAGCAGCGCGACGATCGCCAGCACCGAGGTCAGCGCATCGGCGATGACGTGCAAATAGGCGGCGCGCAGGTTGTGATCCTCGCCGTGCCCATGCGCGTGCGCGTGGTCATGGTCATGGTCATGGTCATGGTCGTGTGCATGATCATGGTCGTGCGGGCTGTCGTGGGCAGCGGCGTGCGCGTGACCATGACCCCCCTGGCGCGCGAGGATCAGGGCCGAGACGACGTTGACGGCGAGGCCGAGCACCGCGACCGCCAGCGCTTCGTCGAAGGCAATGGCGCGCGGCTCGAACAGCCGCTGCCCGGATTCGATCAGCATCAGCAGCGCGACGAAGGCGAGCGCGAGCGCACTCGCGAAGCCGCCCAGTTCGGTGACCTTGCCGGTGCCGAAGGTGAAGCGCGGATCATTGCGATGCAGGCGCGCATAACGATAGGCGTAGATCGTGATCCCGAAGGCCGCGACATGCGTGCCCATGTGCCAGCCGTCGGCCAGCAGCGCCATCGAGCCGCTGAGGAAGCCTGCGACGATCTCGACGATCATCGTGACGCCCGTGAGCAGCATGACCCAGCCCGTGCTGCGCTCGGCGGCCGACCGGTCCGGCAGGAAGTCGTGGCCGTGCTGCCAGCGCTGCAGGGCGGAATGGTGGGTTGCCATAACGCTAGCGTAGCATCGCCGGTGCCGCCCCCGGGCAGGTGCCTGGCGCGAGCTTGTACTGCAGCCGGCGCGACTGTGACCGACGTCTCGTGATTAAATGCGCGCGCCATGGAACCGGCGCCCGACATCACCCGCCATCGCCCTTACTGGGCCGCACGCTTTGGCACGGCGCCATTCCTGCCCATGTCGCGCGTCGAGATGGACGCGCTCGGCTGGGACAGCTGCGACGTCATCGTCGTCAGCGGCGATGCCTACGTCGATCACCCGAGCTTCGGCATGGCCATCATCGGCCGCGTGCTCGAGGCGCAGGGCTTTCGGGTCGGCATGATCGCGCAGCCGGATTGGCACAGCGCCGAGCCGTTCAAGGCGCTCGGGCGACCAAACCTGTTCTTCGGCATCACGGCCGGCAACATGGATTCGATGGTCAACCGCTACACCAGCGACCGGCGCATCCGCAGCGACGATGCGTATACGCCGGGCGGCGAGGGTGGCAAACGGCCCGATCGGTCGGTGATCGTCTATTCGCAGCGCGCCCGCGAGGCGTATCGCGATGTGCCGATCGTGATCGGCGGCATCGAGGCCTCGCTGCGCCGCATCGCGCACTTCGACTACTGGTCGGAGAAAGTGCGTCGCTCCGTGCTGCTCGATGCCAAGGCCGACCTGCTCGTCTATGGCAACGCCGAGCGGCAGATCGTCGACATCGCGCACCGGCTCGCTGCCGGTGAATCGATCGGGCAGATCGACGATCTGCGCGGCACGGCATTCACGCGCCGCGCGCGGCCGGCGGGCTGGATCGAAATCGACTCGACCCATCTCGATACGCCGGGCCCGCTGAACCCGCCGGTCGATCCGTACGCGATGGACGACAACGGCGGCACGAAGGCGCAAACCCTCGCTGCAGGTGCGACTGGCGCGGCGGGCACCACTGGTGCGACCGGTGCCGCCAGCGCCACCGCGACGGCGACCGCAGTCACGGAGCAGCCGGTGCGCTTCATCCGTCGCGTCAAGAGCGCCGACCGCGAGCGCAGCGTGATCCGGATGCCGTCGTACGAGCAGGTCGTCGACGATCCGGTGCTGTACGCGCATGCGTCGCGGATCCTGCACCTGGAGTCGAACCCGGGCAACGCGCGCGCGCTCGTGCAGCGGCATGGCGACGTCGACGTCTGGCTGAACCCGCCACCGATTCCGCTGACCACGAAGGAAATGGACTGGGTCTACGACCTGCCGTACCAGCGCCAGCCGCACCCGTTCTACGGCGACGCGAACATCCCCGCCTACAAGATGATCCGCTTCTCGATCGCGATCCAGCGCGGTTGTTTCGGCGGCTGCACGTTCTGCTCGATCACCGAGCACGAGGGCCGCATCATCCAGAGCCGGTCCGAGGGCTCCATCCTGCGCGAGGTCGAGAAGGTGCGCGACACGGTGCCCGGCTTCACGGGCGTCATCAGCGACCTGGGCGGGCCGACTGCCAACATGTACCGGCTGGCCTGCAAGAGCCGCGAGATCGAAACCGCCTGCCGCAAGCCATCCTGCGTCTATCCTGGCATCTGCCCGAACCTCAACACCGACCACAGTCCGCTGATCGAGCTGTATCGCAAGGCGCGCGCGCTGCCCGGCATCAAGAAGGTGCTGATCGCTTCCGGCGTGCGCTACGACCTCGCGATCGAATCGCCGGAGTACGTCAAGGAACTTGCGCAGCATCACGTCGGCGGCTATCTCAAGATCGCGCCGGAGGCGATCGGCGAGGGTCCGCTGTCGAAGATGATGAAGCCGGGCGTTGGCACCTACTACCGGTTCAAGGAACTGTTCGACCGCTACTCGAAGGAAGCGGGCAAGGAGCAGTACCTGATTCCGTACTTCATCGCCGCGCATCCGGGCACGACCGATGCCGACATGCTCGAGCTCGCGCTGTGGCTGAAGCAGAACGGCTTCCGCGCCGACCAGGTGCAGGCCTTCCTGCCGTCGCCGATGGCGACTGCGACGGCGATGTATCACTCGCACAAGAATCCGCTGCGGCGCGTCAGCCATGGCAGCGAAAACGTCGCGATCCCCAAGGGCATCAAGGTGCGCCGCTTGCACAAGGCCTTCCTGCGCTACCACGACCCGAACAACTGGCCGGTGCTGCGCGAAGCCTTGCGCCGCATGGGCCGCGCGGATCTGATCGGTCCGGCGCGGCACCAGCTGATTCCCGCCTGGCAGCCGCCCGGGACTGGCACCGCGGCTGAGGGCCAGCGCGCGCGCAGCGGCGTGCGCAAGCACGGCGGCACGAGCGCCGCGCCCGCGCGGCCGTTCCGCACGCAGCACACGGGCCTGCCGCGCACTCCGCGCGCGCCCCGGCCGGGGCGCACCAAGCCGACGCGCTGACCCCTTCGGGCGAGGCTGGGTTTGCCGCAGCGCGGCGGTTCAGCGTCGCGCGGGTTCGCAGTAGATGTCGTGCAGCAGGCCGATGACCTGCGCCGCTGCGCCCGGCTGCAGCGAATAACGGATCACCTGCGCTTCGCGCCGGGTCGCGACGATGCCTTCCCCGCGCAGCACCGCCAGATGCTGCGACAGCGCCGACTGGCTCAGCGGCAGTCGCTCGTTCAGTTCGCCGACCGACAGTTCTCCCTCCGTCAGGTTGCACAGGATCATCAATCGTTGTTCGTTCGCGAGCGCCTTGAGCAGGCTGGCGGCGCTGCGCGCGTGCGGGCGCAGTTTGGCGGCGGTGCTGGAACTGGCGGTCGGGCCGGAGCGGCGGCGGTTCATGGCGGCTGGCATGCGCCCAGTATAATCCACTATTGCTAATTTAGAAACTACTAATATACTGACTCGGCCAGACAGTCAGCCATCCAGGGGTTCGCCATGAACATCGACCGTTTCGTACTCGCATTCGCCGGCACGGTGGTGCTGGTCAGCATCGCACTTGCCGTGCTGGTCGATCAGCGCTGGCTGTTCCTGACGGGCTTCGTCGGGCTCAACCTGCTGCAGTCGGCGTTCACGGGCTTCTGCCCGCTGGCGCTGATCCTGCGCAGCGCCGGCCTGCAATCCGGCCCGGCCTTCCGCTGAGCCGCGGCGATGCGCATCCTGTCCGGCGCTCAACCCGCGCGTCGCCATTCCACGGCATTGCTGGCCGCTGCCGCGCTCGCGTGGCTCGCGGGCTGCGCGGGCGAGGCCCCACCGGTCGCGAAGGGTCCGGTCGCGCCGCCTTATGCCGTCATCGAGATCCGCCCCGAGCGCGTGCCGATCGAGCGGCGGCTGGATGGCATGATCGAAGCGGTCAACCAGGGCACGGTGTCGGCACAGACGGCTGGCCGCGTCGCCGAGATCCGCTACGACGTCAACGATTTCGTGCCGGCCGGTGCCGTGATCCTGCGGTTGCGCGCGACCGAGCAGCGCGCCGGCCTCGCGCAGGCGCAGGCCGCGCTCAGCGAGGCCACGGCGCGTCAGGCCGAAGCGCAGACGCGCTGGCAGCGCATCAGCGATATGCATGCGCGCAAAGTGGTGCCGCGCGCCATGCTCGATGAGGCGACCGCGAATCGCGATGCGGCTGTCGCGCGCCTGAATGCCGCGCGCGCGGGCCTGAGCAGCGCCCGCGAGGGTGTCGACTACACCGAAGTGCGTGCGCCGTACGCCGGCGTGGTCACGCAGCGCCATGTGCAGGTCGGCGAATCCGTCGCGCCCGGCATGCCGCTGGTCAGCGGCCTGTCGCTGCAGTACCTGCGCGTCGCCGTCGACATCCCGCAACGCGTCGTCGAACAGGTGCGCCGCATTGGCAAGGCGGCGGTCTACGTCGGCGACCGCCGTGTCGAGGCCGCGAAGCTGACGATCTTCCCGGTCGCGATGCCGCAATCGAACACTTTCCGCGCCCGCATCGACCTGCCCGAGAACGCAGCCGACCTGTATCCCGGCATGTTCGTGAAGGTCGGTTTCGTGACTGGCGAAGCCGATCGCATCATGCTGCCGCTCGCCAGCCTGGTCGAGCGCGCCGAGGTCACGGCCGTCTATGTCTTCACGAGCGCCGGCCGCACGGCACTGCGACAGGTGCGGCTCGGACATCGCGTCGGCGAGCGCGTCGAAGTGCTCGCGGGTCTCTCGGCCGGTGACAAAGTCGCGGTCGCGCCGCTCGAAGCCGCCCGGCATCTCGGCTTCGCGCCCGCGGCTGCAGCGCAGGCGGCGGCAAGCCCGCGCTCATGAGCGACGGTCCCCCTGCATCGTCGCCGCTCGCGCCCGAGCGACCGCTCGGCCTGTCAGGCCGGCTCGCGAAGTTCTTCCTCGACAACCAGCTGACGCCGCTGCTCGCGCTGACCGGCCTGCTGCTCGGCGTGTTCGCCGTGCTGGTCACGCCGCGCGAGGAAGAGCCGCAGATCAACGTCACGTTCGCGAACGTCTTCGTGCCCTTCCCCGGCGCGTCGGCGCGCGAGGTCGAGGCCCTCGTTGCCTCGCCGATGGAGCAGGTTCTGGGCGAAATCGCCGGCGTCAAGCACATCTATTCGACTTCCAGGCCCGGGCTCGCGATCCTGACGATCCAGTTCGTGGTCGGCGAGCCACGCACCGAAGCGATAGTGCGGCTCTACAACGCGATCTACTCGAACCAGGACTGGCGCCCGGCGAATCTCGGCGTGCTGCAGCCGCTGGTGCGGCCCGGCGGCATCGACGACGTGCCGATCCTGACGCTGACGCTGTGGACACGCGATCCGGACCGCGGCGCGTGGGACCTCGGCAAGGTCGCGCGTTCGATCGAAACCGAAATCAAGCGCGTGCCCGGCACGCGTGATGTCTACACGATCGGCAGCCCGGCCGACGTCGTGCGCGTCGAACTCGACGTGCAGCGGCTCGCCGGCCACGAACTGACGGTCGCAGAGGTCGCCGCCGCGCTCCAGGGCGCCAACCTCGTGCGCCAGGCGGGACAGATCGTTGGTGACGGGCGCGTCGCGCCGGTACAGGCCGGCGAGTTCCTCGCCGATCGCGACGACGTCGCCGGCATCGTGGTCGGTGCGCGGGCCGGCAAGCCGGTCTATCTCGAGGATGTCGCGACGGTGCGTGCCGCCGCCGAGCAGCCGACGTCGTACGTCTGGCACGGCACCGGTGCGGCGGTCGGCGGCGATGCCGCGGTGACCCAGGCTCCGGCCGTGACCATCGCGGTGTCGAAGAAGCCGGGCGAGAACGCGATCAACGTCGCGAGCCAGGTGCTGGACCGGATCGCCATGCTGCAGGGCAGCCACGTGCCCAACGGCGTGGAGGTCACCGTGACCCGCAACTACGGCGTCACGGCCGACGACAAGGCGAAGAAGCTGATCCAGAAACTGCTGTTCGCGACGGCATCGGTCGTGCTGCTGGTGGTGCTCGCGATGGGGCGCCGCGAGGCCGCGGTCGTCGGCGCCGCCGTGATCGTCACGCTCGCGGCGACGCTGTTCGCGTCCTGGGCCTGGGGCTTCACGATCAACCGCGTCTCGTTGTTCGCGCTGATCTTCTCGATCGGCATCCTCGTCGACGACGCCATCGTCATCGTCGAGAACATCCACCGCCGCATGGCCCTCGAGCGGGCACCGCTCGCCGAGCTGATACCGCGCGCCGTCGATGAGGTCGGCGGCCCGACCATCCTCGCGACCTTCACGGTGATCGCGGCGCTGCTGCCGATGGCCTTCGTCAGCGGCCTGATGGGGCCCTACATGAGCCCGATCCCGATCAACTCCAGCATGGGCATGCTGATTTCGCTCGCGGTCGCGCTCGTGTTCACGCCCTGGATGTGCCGGCGCCTGCTGGGCGGCGACGCCGCCCATGGCAAAGCAGGCGCTGCCGCACACGGCACCGCGGATCCCGATGGCGCGGACCCGCGGCTGTCGAGACTGTTCGAGCGCGTGGTGCGACCGTTCCTCGCGGCGGACGAGGGTCGCGCGCGCCGCCACAAGCTGTACTGGGGGATCCTCGCCGCGATCGTGCTGGCCGTCAGCCTCGCCGTGCTGCAGCTGGTCGTGCTCAAGATGCTGCCGTTCGACAACAAGTCCGAGTTCCAGGTCGTGCTGAACATGCCGGAAGGCACGCCGGTGGAGCAGACCGCGGCGGTGCTCGATGAACTCGCCGCCGTCGTGCGCGAGCTGCCGGAGGTCGTCGACCTGCAGGCCTATGCCGGGACGGCGGCGCCGATCAATTTCAACGGGCTCGTGCGCCAGTACAACCTGCGGCAGAGTCCGGAACTCGGCGACCTGCAGGTCAACCTCGTCGACAAGCATGAACGCGACCGCCAGAGCCACGAGATCGCGCTGGCGGTGCGACCGGCGCTGGCTGCGATCGGCCGGCGCCATGGCGCCTCCGTGCAGTTGGTCGAAGTGCCGCCCGGCCCGCCGGTGCTCGCGCCGCTGGTCGCGGAGGTCTACGGCCCTGACTACGAAGCGCAGCGGCGTGTCGCTGCGGAACTACGCAAGCTGTTCGACGCGACGCCGGACATCGTCGATACCGACGACAGCCTCGAGACGCCGAGCGAGCGCTACGTCTACTCGATCGATCGCGAGAAGGCGGCGCGGCTGGGCGTCATGCAGCAGCAGGTCGTCGAAACGCTGGCCACGGCCCTGAACGGCGCTGACGTGACCTTCCTGCATCGCGGCCGCGAGCGTCAGCCGACCGGCGTTCGCGTGCAGCTGCCCGCCGAAGACCAGTCTGCGCCCGAGGCCCTGCTCGAGCTCGAAGTACGCGCCGCGAGCGGCGACCTCGTGCCGCTGTCCGAGATCGTCGCGGTGCGCACCGAGCCCTGGGACGGCGCGATCCACCACAAGGATCTGCTGCCGGTCGTCTACGTCACCGGCGACATGGCCGGGCCGCTCGACAGCCCGCTGTACGGCATGTTCAGCATCATCCGCAGCGCCGACGAGCAGCCGCTGGCCGGCGTCGCGCCGAGCCAGCGCTTCATCGCCCCGCCCGAGAATCCCAACGAGTTCGCGATCAAATGGGACGGCGAGTGGCAGATCACCTACGAGACTTTCCGCGACATGGGTCTCGCGTATGCCGTGGGCCTGGTGCTGATCTACCTGCTCGTCGTGGCGCAGTTCGGTTCGTACGCGATGCCGCTGATCATCATGGCGCCGATTCCCCTGACCATCATCGGCGTGATGCCCGGTCATGCACTGCTGGGCGCGCAGTTCACGGCCACTTCGATGATCGGCATGATCGCGCTGGCCGGCATCATCGTGCGCAACTCGATCCTGCTGGTCGACTTCATCAACCTCGAGGTCGCCGCAGGACGCACGCTCGAGGACGCCGTGGTGCGCGCCGGTGCGATCCGCGCCAAGCCGATCGCACTGACGGCGCTGGCCGCGATGATCGGCGCGTTCTTCATCCTCGATGACCCGATCTTCAACGGCCTGGCCGTGTCGCTGATCTTCGGCATCCTGATCTCGACCGTCCTGACGCTGGTTGTCATTCCGGTTCTCTATTACGCGTATCGCAGGAGGGCTTGACCATGGCTCACATCGTTGTCATCGGCGCCGGGATCGGCGGCGTTCCCTGCGCGTTCGAGTTGCGCAAGAAACTCGGCCGCGAGCATCGCGTCACGCTGATCGGCTCATCGCCGTTCTTCGAGTTCACGCCGTCCAACCCCTGGGTCGCGGTCGGCTGGCGCAAGCCCGAGCAGACGCGTGTCAAGATGCACGATCCGCTGACGTCCAAGGGCGTCGACTGGATCGCGCAGCCCGTCAGGCAGATCGATGCCGCGGACAATCGCCTGACCCTCGCCGATGGCGCCACGCTCGCCTACGACTACCTCATCATCGCGACCGGGCCGAAACTCGCATTCGACGAAGTGCCGGGCCTCGGTCCCGCTGCGCACACCCAGTCGGTCTGCACGCATGCCCACTCGCAGACAGCGTGGGATGCCTACGAGAAGTTCCTCGCGGACCCGGGCCCGATCGTCGTGGGCGCCGTGCAGGGCGCGAGCTGCTATGGCCCGGCCTATGAGTTCGCGATGATCCTCGATGCGGACCTGCGCAAGCGCAAGCTGCGCGACAAGGTGCCGATCACGTTCGTGACCGCCGAGCCCTACATCGGCCACATGGGCCTGGGCGGCGTCGGCGACAGCAAGGGCCTGATGGAATCCGAACTGCGCCAGTGCCACATCAAGTGGATCACGAACGCGCGGGTCGACGAGGTCACTGCGACCGAGGTCAAGGTGACCGAGGTGGACGAAGACGCCAAGCCGAAGAAGCAGCACACCGTGCCGTTCAAGTACGCGATGCTGCTGCCGGCGTTCCGGGGCGTCGATCCGGTCGCTGCCGTGCCGGGCCTGTGCAATCCGCGCGGCTTCGTGCTGATCGATGCGCATCAGCGCTCGCCGAAGTATCCGAACATCTTCTCGGCGGGCGTCTGTGTCGCCATTCCGCCGGTCGAGGCGACGCCGCTGCCCGTCGGCGCGCCCAAAACCGGCTACATGATCGAGTCGATGGTGTCGGCCATCTGCGAGAACGTCGTCGCGACGGTGGCGGGCAAGCCCGCGACGGCGCAGGCGAGCTGGAACGCCATCTGCATCGCCGACTTCGGCGATCGCGGCGCGGCCTTCGTCGCGCTGCCGCAGATTCCGCCGCGCAACGTGACCTGGGCCAAGGAAGGCAAGTGGGTGCACCTTGCCAAGATCGCGTTCGAGAAGTACTTCCTGCACAAGGTGCGCACCGGTTCGCTGGCGCCGGTCTACGAGACGTACGTCCTCAAGGCGCTCGGCATCGTGTCGTTGAAGGAGGTCCACAAGTGACGTGGCGCGGCGGTCGCGGCGTCGTGGCAGGGCTGGCGGCTGCTGTGATGACCGCGGCGCCCGTCGGCGCCGCGGAGTCCCTGCACGATGCATGGACGATGGCCCTGGGCCGCGACCCGGCCGTGGCCGCGGTGCAGGCCGACGCCGAAGCGGCCGCCGCCGGCGAGCGGGCGGCGCGCGCCGGCCGGCTGCCGCGGATCGAAGCGACCGGTGGCTACACGCGCTACGACACGGCGCCATCGCTGTCGATCGTCACGCCGGGCCTGGCGTTCCGTACGCCGCCCGTCTTCGACGAGGACGACACCGTCATGGGCGGCCTGCAGCTGACGCTGCCGCTGTACACCGGCGGCGCGCTGTCGGCGTCGATCCGCGCCGCGCGGCTCGCGCGCGCTGCGGCCGACGCGGTTGGCGAGCAAACCGTAGCCGACCTGCGCATGGACGTTGCCGAGCGCTACGTCGGCGTGCTGCGGGCACGGCGCGCGCAGGCCTCGGCTGAAGCGAACGCCACCAGCCTTGCGGCGCACGTCGGCGACGTCGAGGCCATGGTGTCGCGCGAGATGGTCGCCACCAGCGACCTGCTCGCGGCGCGGGTCGCGCTCGCCAACGCGGCGCAGCAGCGGCTGCGCGCCACGAACGGCGTGCAGCTTGCCGCCGCTGCCTACAACCGCAGGCTGGGGCAGCCGCTGGACCGCGTGCCCGAGATCGAGGACCGCGCGTCGTTGAACGGGCTGCCGCCGGAGACGCGCGACCTGGCCGCCCTGTTGGCCGCCGCGCGCGCGAACCGCAGCGAGCTGCGCGCGCTCGAGGCGCGCGCCGGAGCCCTCGAGGCCCAGGGCCGCGCCGAGCGCGCCAAGCTGTTGCCACAGGTCGCACTGCAGGGCGGCTGGCAGCATCTGGAAACAACGGTGCTCGATCGCGAGGAGTTCAGCAGCGTCGGGGTCGGCTTCCGCTGGACGCTGTTCGACGGCGGCCAGTCGCTGAACCAGGCGCGCTCGCTCGAGCGGGCGGGGCGCGCCGCACGCCTGCGCCGCGAGGATGCCGCCGGCCTGCTCGAACTGCAGGTGCGGGAAGCGTGGCTCGGCATGGCCGAGGCAGAGGCGCGTCGCGATGCGACGCGCGAGTCGGTCGAGCAGGCCGAGGAGAACCTGCGCATCAGCCGCGAGCTGTACGGCGCCGGGCTGGCCAGCAATACACAGGTACTTGACGCAATTGCGCTGCGCGTGACGGCTGCGAATAATCGCGATGATGCTGCGATGGACGTCGAGCTCGCGCGGCTGCGACTGGCGCGGGCCGTCGGGGAACTCTAGCGGCGCGAATGCGCTCGACAGCCTATGATCGACAAGTGAACGGCAGCCAGGCCAGTCCGATTACCGTTGCGCGCTGGCTGGCGTTCGCCGCGCTGTCGCTCGCGCTCGCGACGCTCCTGGGCGCGTTCGGCACGCATGCGCTGAGGCCGGTGCTGCCGCTCGCGCGCTTCGAGTCGTTCGAGACCGGCGTGTCATACCAGTTCTTCCACACGCTCGGCTTGTTGCTGCTGACGCTGGTGCGCGCGCGCCATGACACCGCGCTGCGGCGCTGGAGCGCGTGGCTGCTGGTGGCGGGCCTCGCGTTGTTCTGCGGCAGCATCTACGCGCTGACGTTCGGCGCGCCGCGCTGGTTCGGCATGGTGGCGCCGCTGGGCGGCACTTCCTTGATGCTGGCCTGGCTGCTGTTCGCCGTCTCGATGTTGCGCGATCGTTGCTCGCCAGAACCGCGCTGACGGCTCATACTGGATCGATTCTGGTCGTTGTCTGAGGAGAGCGTTCGATGAGCGAGGAAAACAAGCAGAAGTTCACGTCCAAGGTCCGTCGCGGCCTGGTGTGGGTCCACAAAGTGTCGCAGTCCGAGATGGACCGCTTGCGCGCCGAGGCTGGCGGTGGCCGCATTGCAGGTCTTGCCGCCGCCGAGCTCGCAGATATCGACGCGGCGTTGACCTGGATCGCGCAGAACAAGGAAGGCGCGGGCAGCTGACCCGCGTTGCGGCCGGCGCGCCCCGCGCGCGCCGGCTCGTTCAGCGCGTGCCCGCTGCGCTGCTGACCGACAACAACTCCACCTCGAAGCGCAGCAACGATCCCGGCGGTATGGTCGGCGGCGAAGCATCGCCGTATGCCAGATCGGGCGGGATGAACAACTCCCACTTCGCGCCTGGCCGCATCATGACCAGCGCTTCCTGCCAGCCTTTGATGACGCCGTTCACGCCGAATGTGGCAGGCTGGCCGCGCGCATACGAGCTGTCGAACTCGCTGCCATCGAGCAGCGTGCCGCGGTAGTGAACCGTCACCTGGCTGTCCGGCAGGGGCATGGGGCTGCGGCTGTTGCCGGCCGCCAGCACGCGATACTGCAGGCCTGACGCCGTGCTGCGAACGCCCTTGGCCTTGGCGTTGTCAGCGAGGAACTGCTGCGCCGTCGCGCGGTTGCGGTCTGCGAGTCGCGCGCGCAGTCCGTCCAGGAAGGCGCCGAGTCGCTGCATGTCTTCGGGAGTCGTCGTCTTGCCGGCCAGCGCGTCGGCGAGGCCGCGCGACAGTTCGGCGAGCGACAGTTCATCCCGGACGCCGAAGCGGCGCAGCTGCTCGCCGAAGCTCAAGCCGAAGCGGTAGCTCGCTTCCGCATCGACGGCGGGTGTCTCCGCGGCCTGCGCCAGCGGCGCAATGCCACCGAGCAGCAGCGCCAGTGCCAGCGCGCGCGCGGCGCCCACAGGTATCGATTGCATCAGGCCCCCGGGCTGCGGCTGAAGGTGTCGCAGGACTGCACGTTGCCGCTCTGCAGGCCGCGCTTGAACCATTCGGCGCGCTGCATCGCCGAACCATGCGTGAACGACTCGGGCACGACCTGGCCTTGCACGCGGCGCTGGATCGTATCGTCGCCCACGGCCGCAGCGGCGCCGAGCGCCTCGTCGACGTCGCCGCTCTCGAGGATCTGGCGCGATCGGTTCGCGTGGTGGGCCCAGATGCCGGCGTAGCAGTCGGCCTGCAGTTCCATCATCACCTGCAGCTGGTTGCGGCGCGTCTCGCTGCTGCGCGCCTGCGCCTCGCGGACCTGCTGCGAGGTGCCGAGGATGGTCTGGACGTGATGACCGACTTCATGCGCGAGCACGTAGGCGCGCGCGAAGTCGCCCGGCGCCTGGAACTGCGTTTCGAGCTCGCGGTAGAAGTCTAGGTCGATGTAGATCTTCTGGTCGCGCGGGCAATAGAAGGGGCCCGCACCGGCAGTGGCGCTGCCGCAGCCGGAATCCACGGCGTCGTCGAACAGCACCAGCGTCGGCGGCACGTACTGTGCGCCGCCGCTGGCGAAGATCTGGCCCCAGGTGTCCTCGGTGTCGCCGAGCACGGCCGCCATCCACTCGCCCGCCGCATCCTGCGGCGTGCCCGCGGCGACGTCCTGGGCCGGCGCTGCGGCGACGGCACCGGGCAGCTGCTGCGCGGCCTGCATCGCCCCCATCAGCATGCGCGGATCGATGCCGAGGAAATAGGCGGCGACCAGGGCGAGCAGCGTGCCGCCGATGCCGAGCTTGACGCCGGCGCCGCCGCGCGCAGGCCGCATGCCGCGACGGTCTTCGACATTGGTGCTGCGGCGACTGTTGTCGGTTCTCATGGGCGCGGTACTCCGGCAAGCGCGTCGACGGCAGGCATCGTAGCAGTCGCGGCGGGTGGCAGTGCGGCCAGCCAGGAGGTGATCGCCTGCGCGACGCCGTCCGGTTGCTCCTCATGGACGTAGTGGCCCGCCGCGTCGAAGCGCACCAGCGTCGAGCCGGGCAGCAATTGCTGCAGCGTCTGCGCCTCGCTCGGCGGCTTGTTGCGATCCTGGTTGCCCCATGGGATCAGCACCGGCACGCGCACGCGGGCCGCGAGCGCGATCTCGGCGCCATCCACGTACTGCTGCATCAGCGAGGTCATGCCGGCCATGTAGCCCTCGCTGCGCGCTGCCAGCATCACATCGTCGATGACGGCCTCGGTGACGAGCGCGGGATTCACGTAGGACTTGCGCAGGAAGTCGCCGCGGAACTCGCGGCTAGCGAACATCTTCGCCGACATCCGCGGCAGCGGCGGCAGCGTGACCTGCACGATCTTCGGCACGCCGGTCGTGACGATGCCGGGGTTCAGCAGCACGAGTCCGCGGGCGCCGCGATCCTGCACCACCGCCTGCAGCGCGATGGCGCCGCCCAGCGAGTGCCCGACATAGACCACGCCGTCGAGACCAAGGGCGCGCGCGGCCCGCACCATGACCGTAGCCTGCGCGCCATTGCGGTAGTCGAACTCGACCGGCTTCGAGGACAGGCCGTAGCCGGGCAGGTCGATGGCCACGACATGGCAGCAGCTGGCGAGGCGGGGCCCGAGTTCGCGAAAGCTCTGCAGCGAGTTGCCGAAGCCGTGGATCAGCAGCAGGGCGGGGCGCCCGTCACCGGGCGCGCCCCAGCTGCGATAACGCAATTCCAGGCCGTCGACGGCGACGAAGCGATCGGCGGCGCGCGCAAGCTGTGCGACCGGCACTTCCGGTTCCGTCGGCCAGTAGGCCCAGGCCGCGAGGCCGCCCCACAGCAGCCCAGCGACGACCGCAACGGCGAGCAGCAGCTTCTTCACGATGCGCATGCGGCCATTGCATACAATCGCCGCGCCTGCCGCAACACGAACCGCGCCGCCGTCCATGCCACCGATGTTTCACTCCGGACTTCCCATCGACGCGGCCCTGCCGGCGCTCTGCGACGCGCTGCGCCAGGGCCACGCGGTCGTGCTCGAGGCGCCGCCGGGCGCGGGCAAGAGCACCGTCGTGCCGCTCGCGCTGCGCGGCGAGCCGTGGGTGCGCGGTCGCAAGCTGCTGATGCTGGAGCCGCGCCGGCTGGCGGCACGCGCCGTCGCGACGCGCATGGCGCAGACGCTGGGCGAGGCGGTGGGCGCCAGCGTCGGTTACCGCACGCGCTTCGAAACGCGCGTCAGCCGCGACACCGTCATCGAAGTCGTCACCGAAGGCGTGCTGACGCGCATGCTGCAGGGCGACCCGGCGCTCGAAGGCATCGCCGCGGTGCTGTTCGACGAGTTCCACGAGCGCAGCCTGCAGGCGGATCTCGGCCTCGCGCTGTGCCTCGATGCGCAGCGCGAACTCGGGCTCGATCTGCGCATTGTCGTGATGTCGGCGACGCTGGATGGCGCCGCCGTCGCGGCGCTGCTGGGCGACGGCACGACGCCGGCGCCGCGCGTCACGGCCGCGGGGCGCAGCTTCGAGGTCGCGATTGAGTATCTCGGGCGCGGCCTGCCGTTGCTGCCGGGCGGCCCGGACCCGGCCGAACGCGCGGTGGTCGCGGCCGTGCGGCGCGCGCTGGGCGCCGCGCCCGGTGACCTGCTGGTGTTTCTGCCCGGGGCGCCCGAGATCCGGCGCGTTGCCGGCATGCTCGACGATCTGGCCGCCGCCGGCGATGTGGTGCTGCTGCCGCTGTACGGCGATCTCGACGCGGGCGAGCAGGATGTCGCGCTGCAGCCGGATGCGCGCGGCCGGCGGCGCGTGATCCTCGCGACCAACATCGCCGAGACCAGCCTGACGCTGCCCGGCATCCGCGTCGTCATCGACAGTGGCCTCGTGCGCCGCAGCGTGTTCGATCCGGGCACGGGCATGAGCCGGCTGGAAACCCAGCGCATTTCGCGCGCCTCGGCCGAGCAGCGCGCGGGTCGCGCCGGGCGCGTCAGCAGTGGCGTCTGCTATCGGCTCTGGAGCGAAGGCAGCCATCGCAGCCTCGCGGCGAGCACCGCCGCCGAAATCGCCGAGAGCGACCTTGCGCCACTCGCGCTCGAGCTGGCCAGCTGGGGCGTGCGTGATCCGGCCGCGCTGCGCTGGCTCGACCCGCCGCCCGCGGCGACGCTCGCGGCGGCCCGCGATCTGCTGCAGCGGCTCGGCGCGATCGGCGCGGACGGCGTCATCACCGAGCGCGGCCGCGCGCTCGCGCGCCTGCCGACGCATCCGCGGCTGGCGCAGCTGCTGACGGTCGCTGCGCAGCGCGACTTGACTGCGCTGGGCGCCGATCTCGCCGCGCTGTTGTCGGAGCGCGACCTGCTGCGCGGCGCCGACACCGACATCGCGACCCGCCTCGAGGCGCTGTGGCGCGGCGGCGGCGAGCCCGGCACGCTGGCGCGCGTGCGACGCATCGCGACGCAGCTGGCGCGACTCGCGCCGGCCGGGCCGCGGGCCGGCGCGCCCGGCAACGCTGCGCCGCGCGATGCTGAACCCGCCGGCCTGTTGCTGGCCGCCGCCTATCCGGATCGCATCGGTCGTCGCCGCGCGAGCGGCGAGCGCCGCTACACGCTGACCAACGGCCGCGGCGTCGAGTTCGCAAGCGTCGATCGGCTCGCGAGCCGCGAATTCATCGTCGCGGTCGATGTCGATGACCGCGATCGCGAGGGACGCTTGCGGCTCGCTGCCGCGCTGACGCGCGGCGACATCGATGCCGCCTGGGGAGACCGCATCCAGCGGCGCGATGAAGTCGAGTGGTCGATCCGCGACGAGGCGGTCATTGCGCGCCGCGTCGAGCGCCTCGACGAGCTGCTGCTCGCGGAAAAACCGTTGAATCCGCCGCCGGCCGAGCTCGCTGCGGCGGCGATGCAGGATGGCGTGCGCAGCATGGGTCTCGACGCGCTGCCCTGGGACGACGACACACGGCAGTTCGTCGCGCGCGTGCGCTTCGCGACGGCGCTGACGGGCCCCGGCACGCAGCCTGCCCCGGACAGCGACTGGCCGGACTGCAGCCGCGAGGCGCTGCTGCAGGACCTCGACGCCTGGCTTGCGCCGTGGCTGGCCGGCATGACGCGGCGCGCGCACCTCGCGAAGCTGCCGCTACTCGAGGCGCTGCGTGCGCGGCTCGGCCACGAGCGGCTGCGCCAGCTCGAGCAGCTCGCGCCGACGCACATCGCGCTGCCGACGGGCAACCGCGCGCGGATCGACTATGTCGACGATCTGGCGCCGGTCGCGCAGATGCGCATGCAGGAGGTATTCGGCCTCGCGACCACGCCGCGCATCGGCGGCGGGCGCGTCGCCGTGACGTTCCGGCTGCTGTCGCCAGCGCAGCGGCCGCTGCAGGTCACGCGCGACCTGGCGAGCTTCTGGCGCAACGCCTACGCCGATGTCCGCAAGGACATGCGCGGGCGTTACCCACGCCACTACTGGCCGGAGAATCCGCTCGAGGCCGAGCCCACGCGGGGCGTGCGCCGGCCGCGCTGATCCGCGGCGACATCGCGCCAGTACAGCTCCCGGCCGTGTCGCTAGAGGCAGCCGCGCAGCTCGAGTTCGCGCAGCGCGCGGCTGACCGTGGCCGCGGCGATGCCGAGGAAGCTCGCGAGGTCGGCGCCGCTCATCGGCAGGCGCCGGCTTGCGTCCGGCTCGACCCCGAGGGCCGCGCGGATCTCGGTGAGGCAGTCGGACAGCGCGGCCACCGCGCCACGGTGCAGGCTGCGCCGCTGCGCCCGCAGCCGGCGCGCCTCGCTGGCCTGACGCGCGAGGAACTCGCGATCGAGCGCGGCGTAGCGGTCTGCCTCGGCCGAACGATCCCAGTCGATGCGACATACTGTGAGTGGCTGCAGCGCGATCGCGTCATCAGCGTGCAGCCCATCGCCAACCGCGTCGAGGCCGAGCACATCGCCAGGGAACCGAAACCCGGCCACGGTGTCTATCCCGTCGGTTGCGCCTTCCACCAGTTTCAGGCAGCCCTGGGCCACGACGAATACGCCGCCGAAGGCATCGCCCTGGCGCCAGAGGGCGGCGCTGGCAGCCAGCGTCGGCAATCGGACGGCTTGCGGGTGCGCGGTTGCCGCCGCCGTGGCGGGCCAGCAGGTGAGCGCGCGGAAACAGGAGAAACAGTCGACAACGACCGTAGCGCGGACGCGCGCTGGCATGTATGGTTTGATCACGACGGAATCAGATCGGAGACGCGGCCAAGGAAGGATCGCGGCAAGCTGAAGACGCCCACGGTAACTACCTAGGCGTCGCGGTCGTCAGTCTGATTTTCGTCAACGAGCGCTCAGGATCGGGCGCGTAACTTGAGTGTCCAAGGAGGGACCATCCCGTGATGACAACCAGAAAGAAGATCCAGTCCGCCACCCTGCTCGCTGCGGTTGCTGCCGCAACGCTGGGGGCCCAGCCCGCGCTCGCAGAAAAGGGCGACATCATCCTGCGCGGCGGCGTGCACGTGGTGAGTCCGAAGTCGGACAACAGCCCGCTCGTCAATGTCGATGAGGGCTACAGCCCGTCCATCAACCTGACGTACTTCCTCAGCGACAACTGGGCGATCGACGTGCTCGGCGCGCTGCCCTTCAAGCACGACATCAACCTGAACAGCGGCGCCCGGGTCGCCGAGACCAAGCATCTGCCGCCGACCATCGGCCTGCAGTACCACTTCCTGCCCGAGGGCGCGGTGTTCCGCCCCTATGTCGGCGCCGGCGTGAACTTCACGCTGTTCTTCGACGAAAAGACCACGGGCCCGCTGGCCGCCTCTGATCTGTCGCTCGACAACTCGTTCGGCGTCGCGGCCCAGATCGGCGCCGACTTCGCGATCAGCGAGAAGTGGGCGATCAACGTCGACGTGCGCTGGGCGGACATCGACACCGATGCGTCGCTCGATGGCGCTGCGCTCGGCACGGTCGAGATCGATCCGTTCGTGGTCGGCCTGACCGTCGCCTACAAGTTCTAGGCGCGGACTGCGTGCCGGCGCGCCTGGTCGGGGCCTCCCCGGTCAGGCGTGCCGGATCACGATCTTGCCGAAGTGGCTGCCGCTCTCCATGTGGGCATAGGCGGCCGCCGCATCGCTGAATGCGAATGTCCGGTCGATGACCGGCCGCAGGCGATGCTGCGCGATGAACTCATTCATCGCGGTGAAATCCGCGCGCGATCCGACCGTGATGCCGGAAACGCTCGCGTTGCGGCCGATCAGCGCGACCGCCGGGATGTCGCCGCCGAAGCCGGCGAGGCCGCCGATCAGCGCGATGTGGCCCTGGCCGGCCGTCGCCGCCAGCGACTGGGCCAGCGTGCCCGAGCCACCGACCTCGAGGATGTGATGCGCGCCGACGCCGCCGGTCGCGGCGAGCAGGGCCTGCGCCCATTCGGGCGTGCTGCGGTAGTTGATGCCGCCCGCAGCGCCCAGTGACTTCGCGCGCTCGATCTTGCTGTCGCTCGAACTCGTGATCCACGCGCGCGCGCCGGCGGCGATTGCGAACTGCAGGCCGAAGATCGACACGCCGCCCGTGCCCTGCAACAGCACGTGGTCGCCGCCGCGCAACCTGCCGCGCGTGAACAACCCGCTCCATGCCGTCACCGCGGCGCAGGGCAGCGTGGCCGCCTCCTCGAGCGACAGATGCGCCGGCACGGCGACGAGACCGTCCTCGTGCAGCGTCACGTACTGCGCGAGCATGCCGTCGACGCCGCCGCCGAGCGCGCCGGCGCCGCTGGTCGCCGTCGGCCGGCCGTCGAGCCAGGTCTGGAAGAAGGCCGCGGCGACCCGGTCGCCGACCTTGAAGCGGCTGACGCCGCTGCCGACCGCGGCGACTTCGCCCGCGCCATCGGACAGCGGCACCAGCGTCTCCTTGCCGCCGACCGGATAGAAGCCGCGCAGGATCGACACGTCGCGCCGGTTCAGCGAAGTCGCGTGCACGCGCACCAGCACTTCGTTGGCTGCCGGCAGGCGCAGCGGCGCACCCTCGCGCAGCTGCAGGCTGAAGCCCTGGGCCTGCTTGACGAGCTGATACTGCAGCTGGCTCTTCGGTGCATCGGTCATGGCGATTTTCCTTACTGGTTAGAGGTCGCGCGCGCGCCACTCGAGTGTTTCGCGCTCGCGGGTTTGGTAGCCGATCTCGAACTCCAGCTCGCGCAGCTGCCGGCGCAGGTCGGCCCGCTCGCGATCGGTGAGCGCGAGGTGGGCCTTGTCGTCGGGCGGCAGGTCGGCACGCCGCAGTCGCGCCTCGATGTCGCGGCTCTGGCGCTCGAGTCCGTCGATCCGCGTGTCGAGCGCGTGCAGCTTACTGCCGAGTTCGAAGCCGCGCAGGAATTCGAACTCGCCGTTCGCAAAGCAGACGTCGCTGTAGGAGCCGCCATTGCGGCCGACGCGAAACCCGCTGGACACCGTGCAATAGCGTTCGAGGCCGCGCTCGCGCCCGGCGAACCAGCGCTCGCGATCCGGTGCGACGCCGACGCGCTCGCAGGCCTGCGCGTGCTCGATGAGGTACTCCTCCTGGCGACCACTGGCGCCATCGCGGACGCCGATGTCATACCAGTCGGCCGCGCGGCATTCGGACTTCGACAGCGACGCGCAGCCGCCCAGCAGCGACGCGGCGAGCAACAGCAGGGACAGGGCAGGCAATCGGGTGTGCATGGCAGTTTCCTCCGTCGCCAGCTTCGCAGCCTGCGCTGAATGGCCGCTTAAAGCGGGCATAATCGCGGCCATGAGCACGTCACGCCATCAGGGTTTCATCGACCGGCAGTTCGACCAGTCGATCCTGCCCGTTCTGACCGAATACGTTCGCATCCCGAACAAGTCGCCGGCGTTCGCGCCCGACTGGGAGGCTCAGGGCCACATGCAGCGCGCGGTCGATCTGCTCGCCGACTGGTGCCGCGCGCAACCGATACCCGGCATGCGCGTCGAGGTCCGGCACCTGCCCGGTCGCACGCCGCTGCTGGTCTGCGACATCCCGGGCACGCTGCCCGAGACCGTGCTGCTGTACGGCCACCTCGACAAGCAGCCCGAGTTCACCGGCTGGGCACCGGGCCTCGCGCCGTGGGAGCCCGTGATCCGCGACGGGCGGCTGTACGGGCGCGGCGGGGCGGACGATGGTTACGCCGTGTTCGGTTCGCTGTCGGCGGTCATGGCGCTGCAGGCGGCGCAGGTGCCGCTGCCGCGCTGCATCGTGCTGATCGAAGCCAGCGAGGAGAGCGGCAGCGTCGACCTGCCGGCGCATCTCGATGCACTGGGCAGCGGCTTTCCCGAACCCGCGCTCGTGATCTGCCTCGATGCCGAGTGTTCCAACTACGAACAGCTGTGGTGCACGACGTCGCTGCGCGGCGTCGCGGCCGGCACGCTGCGCATCCGCATGCTGCGCGAAGGCGTTTACTCCGGCATGGGCACGGGCATCGCGGCGACGCCATTCCTGGTGCTGCGCCAGCTGCTCGCGCGGCTCGAGGATGAGCGCACCGGCGATGTCACGCTGGAGGCGCTGCGGGTCGCCATCCCGCCCGACCGGCAGGCACAGATCGAGCATGCGGCGAAGATCCTCGGCGACGGCGTTGCCGGCAAGCTGCCGTTCGTCGCGGGCGCGCGCCCGATGTCGGCGAGCGCGGCGACACTGCTCGAGCGCAACACCTGGCGCGCGACCCTGGCCGTCACCGGCGCCGACGGCCTGCCGCCGATCGCGAACGCCGGCAACGTGCTGCTGCCCGAGATCGCGGTCAAGCTGTCGATCCGCCTGCCGCCCACGGTCAATGCCGACGCGGCGACCCGCGCCGTGCGCGCCACGCTCGAGGCCGCGCCGCCGTTCGGCGCCGACGTGCGCTTCGAAGGCGGCGGCGGCATGGCGGGCTGGAATGCGCCGTCGTTCGCGCCCTGGCTCGAGGCGTCGATGCAGCGTGCTTCGCAGGCCGTGTTCGGGCGCGATGTCGTGCACCTGGGCGGCGGCGGCAGCATCCCGTTCATGGGCATGCTCGGCGCGCGCTTTCCGCGCACGCAGTTCCTGATCACCGGCGTGCTGGGCCCGCAGTCGAACGCGCACGGGCCGAACGAGTTCCTCGATATCGCCTATACGAAGAAGATCATCGCCTGCGTCGCCGAGGTGCTCGGCGATTTTGCGATGCGACATAGCGAGGCGCGGGCCGCTTGAGGCGCGGCTGGCGTCCGTTCAGCCGCCAGACAGGTCGGCAGGCGGATCATCGGTTCCGACGGGGCGCATTTCGTCCCCTGCGAGGAGACCGACATGAACCGCATCCAGATCGCCGCGCTGAGTCTGCTGGCGATGGCCAGTACGGCCACCATCGCCGATTCCGGCAACGGACCGCGCTACCGCGACCTCGTGCGCGAGAACCGCGACGCGCGCGACGCGGCGCAACAGCAGCAGCAACAGCAGCCGGAGCGGCGCGCGCCCGACGTCGCGCAGCGGGATGACCGCGGCCCGCGCTTCGGGCGCGACGATGGCAGGCGCCATGACGACAAGCGCCACTACGACGACAAGCGCTACGATGACAAGCGTCATGGCGATCGCCGCTACGACGACCGTCGCTGGCGGGACGACGACCGGCGCCGTGACGGTCGCTACGACGATGATCGCCGCTGGCGCGATGACGGCCGGCGCTACGACGACAGGCGCCGTGACGAGCGGCGCTGGCATGGCCAGCGGGACTATCGCGACGCTCGCGGTCGTGCCTGGCATTACGATCCGGGCTGGTACCAGAGCTGGCGGCATCGTCATTACCGTCACGACGGTGGCCGCTACTACGCGCGCGAACGCTTCCACATCGGCGTCTATGTCGTGCCCCGCAGCTATGTGCAGCGCGTCTGGCGCAGCGGTGACTGGCTGCCCCGCAGCTACTGGCACGACGCGGCGCGTTACGAGTTGCGCGGCTGGTGGCGCTACGGGCTGTACGACCCGCCGTACTGGGCAACCTGGGTGCGGGTCCGCGACGATGCCGTGCTGATCGATCGCGACAATGGTGAAGTCATCGACGTGGTCTACGACCTCTTCTGGTGACGGCAGGGCATGCTCGAACCCGACGGTGCGCCGCGCTCAGAGCGGCGCACCGTCCTCGCGTTCGAGGGCGACGACGGCCGAACGCGCTGGCAGCGAGCCGCCATCGGGCCAGTGGCTGGCCGGTGCGTCGATGGAGCCGCCTTCGCCCGGATGCTGGATCGACAGGAACAGCGTGCGCCCGTCGGGCGTGAACTCGCAGCCGCAGACTTCCGCGCCGACCGGCGCGCTGGCGATCTGGCGCAGCAGGCCGCGCTCGGCGCCTGCGGTCGGTACGACATAGCAGCCGTTGTTGCCGACCGAGTAATCGTCCTTGTCGGTGACGATCCACAACCGGCCCTCGGGGTCGAAGCCGAGATTGTCCGGGCAGGCGATCGGGCTCAGCTGTTGCGCGTTCGACTGCCCGGCATACCAGGTGTCTTCGCGCGCAAGGCCGCCGCGCACGACATCCTCATAACGCGTCAGCAGCGTGCCGCCGCCCTGCGGGTTGCCGGCCAGCAGGAACACCTGCCAGGTGAAACGGGTCGCGCCGGCGTCGTCGGCCTGCTCGATCAGCTCGACGATGTGGCCGAAGTCGTTCTTCGGCCGCGGGTTCGCCGCATCAGGACCGAGGTCGATCTCGCGGTTGGTGTAGAAGTCGCGCGCGCGGGCACCCGTGCGGTCGCCGTTCTTGGTCAGCGCGATGTACACGCGGCCCGTCACCGGACTCGGTTCGACATCCTCCGGACGATCCATCGGCGTCGCGCCGAGGATGTCCGCGGCGGCGCGCACCTTGATCACGACGTCCGCCTGGCTCGCGAAACCGGCGGCGGCGTTCAGCGGCCCGTTCGGATCGTAGACCAGCGGCAGCCACTCGCCGCGGCCATCGGCGTCGAAGCGCGCGACGTACAGCGTGCCGTCGTCCAGCAGGTCGCGGTTCGCAGCGCGATTCGCCGCATCGAAGCGGCCGCGCGTGACGAACTTGTAGACGTATTCGAACTTGTCGTCGTCGCCCATGTACGCGGCGACACGGCCATCGCGCGTCAGGATGGTGTTCGCGCCCTCGTGCGAGAAGCGACCGAGCGCGGTGCGCTTGCGTGGTGGCGCAGTCGGGTCGAGCGGGTCGATCTCGACGATCCAGCCGAAGCGCAGCGCTTCGCGCGGCTCGGCGCGCACATCGAAGCGCCGATCGCTGAACTCCCAGCCGTAGATCGACCGCTAGCCGAGCGGAAAGCGGGCGTGCGCCGCCAGCGTCGCGAAGTCCTCGGTTTCGGCGCCCCAGCTGCGGGCCTGGCCGAAGTAGTCGTCGACGTTCTCCTCGGCGGTCAGGTAAGTGCCCCACGGCGTCTTGCCGCCCGCGCAGTTGGCAATGGTGCCGAGCACGCGCGTGCCGGTCGGGTCGGCATTCGTGCGCAGCAGCGGTGCGCCGCGCGCCGGCCCCATGATCTCGCAGGGCGTGTTCGCCGTGATGCGCCGCGTCTGCGCGGCGCCCGGCACGTAGCGCCAGCCGCGTGAGCGGCGCTCGACCTGAAGCACGTTGACGCCGTGCGCCGCCTGCATCCAGCGCACCGCATTCGGATTCGCGCGGATCCAGTCGGCGAACACCGCGGCGCGGCGCGCATCGTCGGCCGGCAGGCCGCTGAAGGCGAGCTCGATCTGCACGTATTCGCTGTTGACGCACAGCAGGCCGCGCCGGCTCGAGCCCGCGGCGAGCGGAAAGTACGCGATCGCATCGCAATTGGTGCCGAACTGCCGCTCCTGCTTCGCGGCGGCGTCGGCGCGCGTCAGCAGCGGCCCCGCGAGAAGGCGTGGATCCATTCCCGGGCTGTCGCGCCACAGCGCGTCGCCCCAGCGAACGATGACATCGTGACGGTGTCCCGGCGCGAGCAGCAGTGCATCGGCGCGCGATGGCGCCAGCGTCACGGTGCTGCGATTGGCCGACGACTGGGCCGACGACTGGGCGGCGGCCAACGCGTCCTGGCCCGCCAGCGCGAGCGCGGTCGCACCGGCGGCCGCGCCGCGCAGAACAGCGCGGCGATCGAGGCGCGCGCGCAGCAGTGCTTCGAACGTGGGTGAGGTCGGGTACTTCATGCGCGGAAGAATGCCGCAACTGTCATGACAACGGAGTGAAACCGGCCAGCGGCGCTGCCCGAAGTCAGGTTCCGGGCAGGCCTTCGAGCACCGTGACGAAAAAGCGACCCTTGCCAGTGCGCAGTTGCTTGGCAGCGTTGTACTCGGTCGAGTTCCAGAACGCCCACGCGGCTTCCCTGGACGGAAACTTCGCGATCAGGATGCTCTCGTTGCGCGGCTCGCCCTCTGCCAGCTCGACTTTCGCGGCGGGCGTGACGGTCAGGTAATGGCCGCCGAACTTCTGGTAGATCGGCGGCAGCGCCGCGTTGTAAGCCCTGAAACCTTCAATGTCGGTGATCTGGCCCTGTACCAGCAGGTAACCAGGCTTTTCGGGACTCACTTGATCAGGCCTTCCGCCTTGAGCGCCGCGAGTACTGCCGGCCGCGCCGCGATCCGGCCGTGATAGGCCTTGAGGCCAGACCATGCGCCGAGGTCGACGCCGACATAGCTGGTCCAGCCGAGGATGGTGAACAGGTAGGCGTCGGCGACGCTGAATTGGTCGCCCAGCAGGAACGGCCGGTCGCCGAGTTC
The DNA here is from genome assembly GCA_964586725.1 of uncultured Steroidobacteraceae bacterium. Taxonomy (GTDB): domain Bacteria; phylum Pseudomonadota; class Gammaproteobacteria; order Steroidobacterales; family Steroidobacteraceae; genus UBA964. The sequence continues at coordinate 35,087 of CAZPJE010000166.1, forward strand.
GCGCTGCACGAAGTCGAGGCGCTGGCCGAGCTTTTCCTTCGCCGCGGCCTTCTGTTCGTCGGTCGTGCCCGGCGTGAAGAACGGTCCAAAGCCCTTGTGCAGTTCTGAGTTCAGGTACGCCAGCCACTCGTACAACCGATAGCGCGGCAGCGTGCCCGCGGTCGGCGCGAGGCCCGCTTTCTGGTCGCCGATCCACGGCAGGATCGCCGTGCACTCGGTCAGCACCGCGCCATCGTCGAAGCGCAGCGCCGGCACATAGCCCTTTGCCGTCACGCTCGCATACGGTTCGCCGCCGGCAGTCTTGGTGCCGCGGCCTTCGACCTTGACGAGATCGAAGGCGAGCCCGGCTTCGCGCAGCGCGATGTGCGGGGCGAGGGAGCAGGCACCGGGGGCGTAGTAGAGCTTCATGGTGGAGTCCAAGGGTGAAGTGAAGCCGAGGGTCGCCATGCTACCCGGGATGCGCGGAATCTCAATACCGGGCTGCCTCGCATGGCTGCGGCTGGTCGGGCGCAGGGACCGTGCTACGCTTTCGCCCCCCGACAGGCGGGCCTGTAGCACAGCGGTTAGTGCAGGGGACTCATAATCCCTTGGTCCTTGGTTCGAATCCAAGCGGGCCCAGTCTTTTGGCCAAGACAGAATCCGAGCTGTCCAATAACCGAGCGGCGAAGCGGCGGGTGTCAAAACGCGGCTTTCACGTCAATCCAGAAAAATATGCGGAATCTTGCATACGCGCACTCGCATCGCTATGCTTTGAACATGAAACCCGTTGTCTGGCTCGGAAGTTCGAAGGACGACCTTAAGGCTTTCCCAGCAGGAGCCATGGACGACACGGGTCACCAGCTTTTCCGGGTTTAGCGCGGGCTAGACCCAGATGACTGGAAGCCGATGCCGTCGATTGGAGTCGGCGTCCGTGAAATTCGAATGCGCGACTCATCGGGAGCTTTCAGGACAATTTGTCTGGCGACTCGATCGGAAGCGATCTACGTGTTGCATTGTTTCCGTAAGAAGTCACAGAGAACCGCGCGTGAAGACATTGAGTTGGCACGACCACGACTCGCCCGAGTGTCGAGGAGAACATCACATGATTAAGAAGAAAGTTCAGAGTGTCTTCCGAGACCTCTATCCCGACGATCAGGCTGCGGAGATGGAAATGCGCTCGTTGCTACTCCAAGGTCTCGGAAGCTGGCTGGCAGCCTCGGGTATGACCCAAACCGAAGCGGCGAAGGTTCTCGCCGTTACGCAGGCGAGGGTGTCCGATATCAAGCGCGGGAAGATCAGCTCGTTCAGCCTCGATCTGCTTGTTCGCCTTGCAGCAAGGGCGGGTCTGAATCCAGAACTGAAGTTGGTCGCCTAGTGAGTAATTCCGTAAATTCTTTTATGCAGAGACTGATTTGAGCTGACGAAACAGCTTTCGCTCGAAAAGAGAGCCGGCCGCGCAATTCTGAACACGGCGTAAGGTGGATAGGCTGCTCCGCTGGGCGAGGATAGAGCCCGGGAAGAAGGAGCACAGAAGCATGAGCAGGAGACCACGCCGCAACCACTCAGCGGCGTTCAAGGCCAAGGTGGCCGAGGCGCCGCCGGTGGATCTCAAGGCGCTGCACGCCAAGATCGGCCAGCTGGCCCTGGAGAACGATTTTTTGGAAGGCGCGCTCAGCAAGACCGGGTTGCTGAGCGTAAAGCGATGATCGACCGCGGTCACCGCCTGCCGGTCAAGCGCCAAGCCGAGTTGCTGGGCATCAGCCGGGGCACGGTGTACTACCAGCCCGAGGCGATCCCGGATGCAGGGCTGGCTCTCATGAGGCATCGACCGGCTGCACCTGGATCACCCGTACGCCGGCAGTCGCATGCTGCGGGATCTGCTGCGCCTGCAGGGCGTTGAGGTCGAGCGGCGGCACGTGGCCACGCTGATGCGGCGCATGGGCATCCAGGCGCTGTACCGCAAGCCCAACACGAGCCGGAAGCACCCGGCGCACCCGGTGTTCCCGTACGCGCTGCGAGGCCTGGCCATCGAGCGGGCCAACCAGGTCTGGGCGCTGGATATCACCTACATCCCGATGGCATGTGGCTGGGTGTACCTGGTGGCGGTGCTGGACTGGGCCAGCCGCCGGGTGTTGGCCCACCGGGTGTCGATCACGATGGAGGCGGACTTCTGCGTGGAGGCGCTGCGCGAGGCGGCGGTGCGCTGGGGAAGCCCAGAGATCGTCAACACCGACCAGTGCAGCCAGTTCAGCGGCGCGGAGCTCGTGGCCGAGGTGGTACGCATCGGCGCTCGCCAGAGCATGGACGGCAAGGGCTGCTGGCGGGACAACGTGTTCGTCGAGCGGCTGTGGCGCAGCGTGAAACACGAGGAGGTGTACCTCAAGGCCTACGACAGCGTCAGCGCCGCGCGGCAGGGCTTGGCCGCCTACCTGGACTTCTACAACAGCCGCCGGCCGCACCAAAGCCACGACGAGCGCACGCCGGACCTGATCTACTTTGGCACGCTGCAGCCGCAGGCCGAAGCCGCATGAGGGTTGAAACCTGGGTACAGGTCCCAACCGGGGGGCCTCCGGCGGTCCCTGCGGGGGGGCTGATAGACAAAGACCGAACAGCCAAACACCAACCGCAGCCGATCCACCTACATCAGCTCACGGCGTGTTCAGACAAGCGGAGCCGGC
>CAZPJE010000167.1:0-4660 GCA_964586725.1 uncultured Steroidobacteraceae bacterium
TCAGGCGCCGCGCCCGATGCAGCACGCGAACACGGGATCGTGCATTGCATCGGTCGCGCGGATCTGGATCAGCGACGAGTCCATGTGTTGCTAGGTCTTGAGCCGCCGACGATCGCTGAGATCATGCCGAAAAGACGGGGCACCTTAAGTCGTCGGAATCGAATCCTTAAGCATCAGGACAAGCCAAGCAGCAGATAGTCGTTGACCAGCCGTTCCCAGCGGTCGGGTCTAGCGATGATGTGGTGTCCGTCCTCGTCAGGGTCGGTATCAACAACGTGAAAGGATCCGCGCCCGCCCGCGCGGGTGAAGGTCTCGAAGTTCTTCCGACTGTGTGCGAGCGTGTAGAAGGGATCGTTGTTTGCGTAGAGCCAGAGCGTTGGTTTGTCGAAATAGGCACCGCGGCGGAAGACAGCACCGTTGACCTCTCGCGCAGTCGTGCATCGCTCACCGAGCCACCCTCCGACGAAGTTCAACACGCCGTCGAAGCCATTCGCGTGTTCACCGGCATAGGCGATAGCCAGCGCGCCACCGCGCGAATGTCCGCCGATCATCAAGCGATTGGATTCAACATCGGATCGAGTCAGGAGGTGCTGATGCGCTTCGGCCAGATCTTCAAGGGCACGCCCAAAGCCGGCGAGTGCGCACCCTGGATCGTGCGAATAGCCGGATCCGTCGGAAGCCAACCCTTCCCCATATTGTCCGTCGGACTTGCCACGACCGCGTCTCTGCGGGAAAGCGACGAGCCAGCCGCGCTCAACGAAGAACCGGGCCAGGGCTGGGTTGGTCGATGTTGTCCGAAACAATGCTGGATCGTTACCGACGCCGGTCGAGCCGTGATTGAACAGCAAGGTCGGAAAGGGCCCGTCTCCCTCTGGCTTGGCGATGACCATCTCCAGCGAGACCGGCTGGTCATCTTCGACGAACGCTGTCGGAACGCGGATCCTTTCGAAATTGGCGGCAGCCCCTTGCGACAGTACGCCGGCGATCCAGCGCTCCGGCCCGCTTTGCCAGAACATTTCGACGATTTGCGGATTGCGCATCCGATAGGCCACTACCGTGCCGGTGGCCAATCTACCGTGCAACTCATTGCCGAACAGTGAGGCGGCGATTCGCTCGCAGCGGTAACCACCCTGTTCCGAGCCGACGATGCAGACGACCGTCGCTGCGGTGGCCGAGACGGTCTCGACGACCAGCTTTACATCGATGACGCGAGCCTGACCAGCCCAACCCGACCAGATCCCGCTCCATCGAAACACTTCCAGGGGAACGTCAGGCGCGGGGGGTTCGATAGCGATGTCCGAGGGCAGCTTGGCTTCGACTGGGCTTTCGGAAAGGTCGAACTCGAGGGCTGGGAGAAATCCTGGCCAATCGGTTCTTGGGTGCTCGCTCATGGGGATAGCTTATCGGGTTGACTTACACTCGATAAAGTCCTTCTCCGCGTCAACAGTAAATCGCCCCGAGTTTCCCGGAGACAGGTTGCACGGAGTCAGGCCGGGACCGCCGTCTCATCGATGGATCGCCTCGGGCGACGCTGTGAAGCGATCGCGCTGACCGGACGACCGGGCCGGAAGTCGAAGTCGGGCCCGCACTTCAGCTGCCGCGCCCGATGGCGCCGTCGTGGGCGACACCGGGCGAGCTTCGCATCACGCCGACCGGTCTTGCCTACGAAGCGGGGCTGGGACCCAGCGGGTAGGTGCGACGAGGTGCTCCGCATGCTTCGCTGCCGCGTCCTTCTTCATGCTCGCGATGGACGAGGCGGCCTCGCTCCCGAGTGCATCACCGACGACGTGCGCGATCTGCGCCTTGGTCATCAGGGCGAAGAAGTGCTCTGCGCTCGGCCGCCACCAGCCGTGAGCATACTGTCCGCCTGACTCGGATCGGGCACGCCGCTCGGATGGTTGTGCGCGAAGATCACCGCCGACGCGTTCGCTAGCTGTGCCGCCTTCACGATCTTGCGCGGATAGACGACCGTCTGCGACAGCGTCCCGCGAAAGAGCTCGCGCGCTTCGATCAGCCGCTTCTGCGAATCGAGCAGCAGGACCATGAACACCTCGGACTCGAGGTTGAACAGGCGCAGCGACAGGTACTGACGCACCATCGCCGGCGAGTCGAACACGACATCGCGAACGACGAGGGACTTCTCCATCACGCGAAGTGCACGGGCGATCGTGCGGGCTTCGTACACCGACAGCGGAACCTGGGGCGTAGCAACCTCCAACGGGCAATCGCGCGGGCGGAATTGCCCGGCTGTCCCGGGGAAGGCCGCGGCGCAGCGCAGCGCTCAAGGGGGCGCGAGCCTCGCGCAGCGACGCCGTCCGCACGGACCGCGCCCTTGAACGCGAGAACGACGCGGCACACTCGGGGATCACACAGGGCAATCCCACCCACCGACCCACTCACCGCGTCAGGGACGGACGCCCGGCAGGGGCGAGTCCGCATCGCGGGCTCGATTCACGACGGCCCGGCCGGACGGAGCGGCGCGACTCTCTATAATTTGGGATGCCCGACGCCCCAGACCCCGACACCGATCTCGTCGCCGCCCACACGACCGTCGACGCCGGGTCCATCGCGCGCCGCGTCGAACGCCACCACGGCCTCTCGGTGCGGCGATGCCATCTGCTACGCCGCAACCTGAACGACAACTACGCCCTGCAGGCCGACGACGGCACGCGCTACGTCGCGCGCCTGTATGCGATCCGCCCGCGCGGCGAACCCAACGTCGACTTCGAGGCGGCGCTGCTGTCGCACCTGGATGCGCGGGGTGCCGGGGTGGCCGCGATGGTGCCCGCGCTCGACGGGCATCCATCGGTGTCGCTGCGATGCCCCGAAGGTCCGCGCCCGCTGGCGCTGTTCCAGCATGTCCCGGGAAGCGTTCCCGACACCGAGGCGGACTTCGCGTTGACCGGCGCTGAGTTAGCGCGCATCCACCGGGCGGCGCGCGACTACGCCGGGCCGCCGAGCCGCTACCCGCTCGACGGCCCTCGGCTGGCTGGCCGTGCGCTGCGGTCGCTGCAGGCGCACCCGGAGCTCGATCCGGCGCTCGTCGACACCTTCGACGGGGTCGTGCGGCGACTGCTCGAAGAGTGGGCCGAGGTGGCGGACACCTTGTCGACGGTGCTCTGCCACGGCGATACGCACGGCTTCAACAAGCATGTCTTCGACGAAGGCACCGGCACGCGACGCACGGTGTTCTTCGACTTCGACGATGCCGGACCGGGATGCCTCGCTTACGACCTGTGCGTGATGCCCTGGTCCTACCTCTACCGCAAGGGCCTGGAGTCGCCCGACGACACGCTGCGCGAACGCTGGGCCGGGTACGTCGGCGCGTACCGAGACGCTGGCGGCGAGGTCACCGACTCGGACCTTGCGGCCATACCGCTGTGCCTGCAGCTGCGGCACCTGTGGAACATCGGCGAGGGCGTCGCCCGCGTCCATCACTGGGGCGCGATGATGATGTCGGCCGACTGGCTGCGTCGGCAGCCGGGCGTATGCGAGGCCTGGCGGTCGCTGGACCTGCGGGTCTGACCAGGACGGCACGCTACGGGGGTCTCGGACGCCGCTGGCGTGCCGTCGGTCGCGCCGGCCTCTGCTCGTCGGCGCGGGCGCTCGTCCCGGGGCCCGCCTCAGTCCTTCGCCGGCGGCTCCTGCACGAAGGACGCGCGGAAGGCGAGCGCGCACGCCGGCGCTGGTCCCCAGGCTGGATCGAAGTGGACGCCGCGAAGGGTTCGGCCGTCGGCCGAGACGATCGCTGCCACGACGTCCGACAGGTACCCGTCGGCAGTGTCCATGTAGAGCCGGATCGTGATCAGGTTGCCGAACCGCTTGCCGTCCACCGACCATACGAGTAGCTCGGCTTGCGGCAGGCGAACGGCCCCGGCGCGGACGGGTTGGAATTGACCGCACCGACTCCAACGTGCGAGTTTGCTACGCTCCTCAACAGAGAGCGTTTCGGCACGAGGTACGATGCGGAGAAGTTATTTTCGATGAACTCCTAAGTTGCCCTGGAATCCCGACGATGCTGTTCACAGTCGTGAAGTTCACGCATCTGATCTCCCTCCTGCTGCTTTTCTCCGCGAGTCTGGCGAAAAATCTTCTGTTGCTCGACAGACCGGTCAACGAGTCGGCAATCAGCAAGTGCCGGACGGCTGATCGCGTGTCTGGCGTGGCTGCGGTTTTCATCGTCGTTTCGGGCGCGGGTCTGATCTACCTCAGCCCGAAAGGGATGGACTCTTACACCGCCAATTCCAGCCTCTGGATCAAGGTCGCCGTCCTGATTCTGGCGAGTGCACTCATCGTCAAGACGAAGGTGTACTTCCGAGTCGCCGCAAAGTCTGCTGTGCCCGCGCTGATCGATGTACCGGCAGTCATCCCATCGATCCTCAAACTCGATCTGGGAAGCCTGGTCGTGATGACCTATCTCGGTGTGCTCGTTGCCTACGGGATCGGAATTCGTATCTGACCTTGCCTTTGGACAGGGCAACTCTCGTCTAAAGCGGGAAAACTTCGTGGAATTCTCCGTCGCACGCTGCCGACAATCATGATCACGGAGTCGCGGCGCCGCGAAGCGTCCGCGCTGACCGAACATCCGGGCCCGCGAATCGCAGTCGGGCCCGCACTTCAGGCGCCGCGCCCGATGCCGCACGCGTTCGCGGCACCGGGC
>CAZPJE010000168.1:0-3653 GCA_964586725.1 uncultured Steroidobacteraceae bacterium
CAGCAGCCTCACCGCCGCCAACCGCAGCGCGACGTGCTGCCACCTGACCAATTGCAGACGCGCCCCTACCAACGCCACCAGACAGCACGAAGGCGGGGATCTGCTCAATCGCCATAGAGAAGAGCAGGCTGGGGTTCGAGGCCAGGGTGGAGAGCGCAGCACGCGCTTCGCCAACTAGACCCTGAGACTCGGCGTCTTGAATGGCGCGAGATAGAGCCTGCCGCTTCTCGACAAGCTCGGGGGACATAAGGCCCTCACCGAACTCAGAGACGCGACGGCCAGCGCGAGACAGCATGTTGTCGTAGCCAAGGCCAGCAACGCCGCCCAGACCGCCGATACCAGACAGGGCGCTACCAGCGCCTGTGACTAAAGACGCGCCGGTATCGCCAGCCATAGACGCAACGCTACCGAAGAAGCCACGCTCCGGAGCGGGGGCGGGCGGCTCAGTAGCCTGAGTTGGGGCGACTGCTTCTCGACCCGCCGGAGCGGGCCTACTCATCAAGTAAGAGACGATGTCGGCATCAGAGTAGCCAGCCTCACGCGCCCCTCCGATGTTGAAGTTCCTGCGGGGAGCTAGGTACTCGGCAATGTCCTTGTCCGAGTAGCCAGCACGCCTTGCACCGTCCACATCAAACGACATGCGGATTACCCACCAAACTGAGAGATGCCGGAACCCTGACCGCCGCCGGTCGCAGTGCGCCCGCCCGGCTGACGACCGCCGTATAGAATGTCCTCAAGGCGACCCTGACGCTGCTCGGCGGCTTCAATGCGCTGTCTGCGGGCAGCATCACGCCGCTGCCATTCCGCATATCCGGAACTCGTCGGCCTGGGTGCAGGATCGCCATCCATCTCGGCCCGGATGCGACCGATCTCCGCTATGGTTGCATTAAGAACGACGCCCGCGCCAGCCGTGTCAGCGGGGCGACCCATAGAGCGCTGCTCTCGCACAAAAGCTTGCTGCTGCGGGCTGAGGGCAGCAAACTCTTCAGGCGTGTAGAAGCCGCGACGACGGGCATCCTCAGCCTGGAGTCTGGCCTGGGCTTGCGTGCGCTGGTCGAGCCTGCTCTCAGCTTCAGCAGCCCGCGCGCCCGCCATCCGCTCTTGGCGGTCTGCAATGTTCGTGCGGGTGATGTTGTCCATCCGAGTGCGGTACTCGGTGGCGCTGATCTGACCCACAGCAAACTGGCGACTAAGCTCCTGCTTCGCCAGTTCCAGTTCATCGCGACGAGCCTCGCGCTGCTCAGAGCGAATCTGACCAAGCTGCTGGCCGTAAGACTGGACGGCAGGCAGAGCGCCTTCACCAATCGCGCCGACAAGGCTCGGGTTGCGAGAGCCAGCGATGCGAAGGCCAGCCTCGATCAGAGCCATGTTCACAGCTTCGCTGCGGCGAGCGGCGGGGTCAACGCGCTCCTGCTGAGCCCGCTCACGAAGAGCGCCGATGCCGTCCGCAAACAGACCTTGGTTCTGACGGTAGATGTCTGCCATCGTGGGCAGGCCAGCTTCGGTCGCGCCTGCCCCTGCGGGCGCACCGCCACCACCGCCACCAGCGGGACGAGGCTGACCACCGCCTTGCTGGCCCGGCTGACCCTGACCTTGCTGGCCCTGGCCCTGGCCCTGCTGACCCTGCTGACCCTGCTGGCCCTGCTGACCCTGCTGACCCTGCTGCTGAGACGCAGGAGGGAGAAGCGCGGCCAACTCAGGTCCGCGCACGGCATCCGGCTCAGCGAACCTGGGGATAGGATCCCTGGAATCGCCCCGAACCGGCTCTGGCTCCGGGAGAGGCTGCTCAGTACGAGCGCGAAGAGTGGCAAGACGCTGCTCCACAACACCGCCACCAGGGACAATTGTCTGCCCGGTTTCCTCATCAAAGCGGCGAACAGCACCAGCCGAACCAACAGCAGCGCCGCGACCCTGGCTGCGAAGAACGCGACTAGCCCCAGGCATTAGACGCTCAAGCTCATCTCGACTGTAACTGGACAGAGGGCGACCAAAGATTATCGGGTCATCGCCGCCAGTCGTGAACGGATACTCGGTCGCCCCGAACTCGTCGCCGGGAGGAATGGCAGAAACAAACGGAGACCTACCGCCAGCCTGCATGCGGACAACGCCGCCCTCGCGCATAGCCTCGATACCAGACTGGTCAGACACATCCTGCGGAGGCTCTTCCGGCATCTGCATGCCGCGAATGCCCTGGTCTTCGGGGGCAGTAAGATCCTCAGCCACCGTGCGGTTGGACTGGCCCTCCGGAGCCTGCTTCGCACGCATGTCCTTGCGGCGGCGGATCTCAGACAGCACCAGATAGGAAGGCGCGGTGCTATCCGGAGCCTGCATCAACTGCATAAGCTGCTGATCGGAGGCGTTCTTCAGGGCGTCCTGAATGCGAAGGAGGTTCATCTAGCGCCCCTTATTGGCTACGCATCAGCCCAAGACCCGCAATACCTAGACCACCAAACTGAGCCAGCGGGTTGGGATTGTCGTACCTATTCTGGACCTGAGTCGGCTGCACGGGAACACCACGCAGGATGTTCGACATGAAGTTAATGTTCGACCTTTCCGCCTCACGCTGGCGAAGGAAATCCTCGTAACCCAGATCAAGCTCGCGCTGACCCTGCTGCTGCTGAGCGCCACCCTGGGCTTGCAGCGCCTGAGCCTGCGCCAAAGTAAGGCCCTGTCGCTGCGATCCAACTTGACCAAGCGTCTGGGCCTGCTGGAGAGCCGCAGCCTGCTGACCAGCGCCCAAACGACCAAGGGCCTCAGCGCCCTGGTAGCCAAGCTGCTGTTCGGAGGCGGCAAACTGACCAAGCATCCCAGCCTGACGCAGAGCGGCTTCTCGTTCTGCCCCACCAAGCTGGGAGAACTCTCGCGCAGCCTGCATCTGAGCAGCTTGCTGGGCAGAGGTAAGCTGCCCCATGCCCTGTGCGCCCTGAAGGCCAAGCCCAGCACCAGCCAAACCATACTGAGCCGCCGCAAGGCGCTGTTGCTCAGTCTGAGACTGAGCCGACATCGACGCCGCACGGTCTCGCTCAAACTGAGCCTGCGCGCTCTCAAACGCCCGCTGGCGGCCAGTGGCCTCGATATCAGACAGCCTCTCGCCTAGACCACGCTGAGCGACGCCCTCCTGGATAGCAGAGCGATAGCCGCCAAAAGCCCCAGAGCGGATAGCTTCCGTCTCGCGACGAGGGCGACCCTCTTCAAAGTCCCGCACAGCCGCAGCTTTCTGGCGCGACAGGACTTCATCCATGTAGGGGGACATGTACTCCTGAGCCTGCGTCCGACCAAACGCCTGCTGCTGGATTGGGGCGGCGGAATACTGACCGGCACCCAGGCCCCTCAAGGCCGCTAGACCAGCAAGGGAGCGAGCCTGATCCGACTCAGATGCCCCACGCGCAACAGATCCAAGGGCTAGATTGCGAGCGACATTGATGTCGCCAGCGCCCATGCCGCCAGCGCCGAGAGCAACATCCCTGGCTTGCTGCACATTCTGCGCGCCGCCAGCGAGGCTCTCAAGCGTGACGGCCCTGGAGGCCGCAATATCGGGTTGACCAGCCTGGATAGCGCCAGCCGCCGCCCCGCCAGCCATATTAAGCTCGGGCGTGCCCTGAGCGGCTAGGCCTCGCGTGATACCAAAGCCAGCCTGCGTGTCTGGAGTGAAG
>CAZPJE010000169.1:0-1831 GCA_964586725.1 uncultured Steroidobacteraceae bacterium
CCGCTGCCGACGCCCCCCGCGTGCTCCCTGATCTCGGTCGGCACCGGCCATGCCGGATGCCATGTTGTCAGCACGGTGCGGGCAGCCGACGTGCCTTCGCCTTCGGTGCGTCGCAACTCGAGGTTGCGCACCGGGTCATAGCTCGCGCACGGGCGCGCACGCGGGAAGCGAGTTGCAGCGGCGCGCAGCGCCGCTGACTTCTTCTCTTAGCCGCTGGCTGTTCTCGGCCGTGGGCGTGCTCAGGCGGTGGCCGGGTCAAGGCCGCGCGCAGCGCGCCCGCAGGGCTTGGCCTTGACGCGCTCGGGTCTCAAGACGCTGTCCCTTGCGGTGCAAGGCGGCTTTGGCTTTTCACCACCTCACCAAGAATTCTTCGCATCAAGCAAATATGCCTGAAACTCTAGCTAGTGTGCTTTATCACGTCAAGCATTGACGCCACACGATCGAGCATGCAAGTGTCGCTTTCATCGTTCAAATCCGGCACCATAGCTCCATCGAACACCATTTGGGTGGCTGGGGTGCCGGATATGGCTGAGACGCTGGAAGGCTTTGCGCAGCGCTTGCGCGAGCTGCGCAAGAACAAGAACCTGTCGCAGACCGAGCTGGGGCAGCTGGCCGGGCTGCACTACACCCACATCGGCCGCTTCGAGCGCGGCACCTCGCGCCCCTCGGGCGACACCTTGAAGCGCCTGGCCGATGCCCTGGGCGTGACCAGCGACTACCTGCTCGATGGCGCAGCCACCGAGGCGGCCAAGGCGCGCTTCGAGGACCGGGAACTGTTGAAGCAGTTTCAGGAGGTCGAGCAACTGCCCGACGAGGACAAGAACGTGGTCAAGAAGCTGCTTGATGCCTTCCTGACCAAGAAGCAACTCCAGGCGCTGGTGCGCTGATCGCGGGAGGGCATTCAATGAACGCGACCGTGGAGCAGGTGCTCATCACCAAGATCAAGGCGCTGTCGCCACAGCAGGTGGCCGAAGTAGTGGACTTCGTGGAGTTCCTCGCCGCCAAGTCGGCCAAGCGCGCGGCGTTTGATCGGCTGCTGGCCATCGCGCCCGCACTCGAAGCCGCAGGCGTGGAGCCGATGAGCGAGGACGAGATCGCCGCCGAGGTCAAGGCCTCACGCGTTGAACGTGCTGAGCGGCGGGCGCGCCTGGCCGCTTCAGGCTCAGCAGCGAAGGACGCGGGTGCGGATCGTTCTTGACACCAACGTGACCTTGTCCGCGCTGCTGTGGCGCGGCACGCCGTACCGGCTGCTCGAAGCCATCCGCCAGCGCGGTGATGTGCAGCTCATCAGCAGCGGGGCGCTGCTGGAAGAGCTGGCCGATGTGCTGACGCGGCCGTCGCCGGCCAAGCGGCTGGCGATCATCGGCAAGACCGCGCAGGCGGTGCTGGCCGATTACGTCGAGGTGGTCGAAGTGGTGGCGCCGGCCGAGGTGCCGCGTGTGGTGCCCAATGACGCCGACGATGATCACGTCATCGCCGCAGCGGTGGCCGGCGGCGCTGAGCTCATCGTGTCGGCCGACAGCGACTTGCTGGGCATCGGTAGCCATCAGGGCATCAGCATCGCCTCGGCAGCTGCGGCGATGAGCGCTCTCACCTTAGGCTGACCCTTTCGCAGACTGCCGCAATCTGCGCCCCGGCAGATGGTTCGAGAACGACCAACTCCAGGTCGCCGGAGGCGCACGCAGCAAGCCCGCCGAGGTCAGCCATCGGACGCGAGGGAGGTGGGCATTGAACAGGGAGCGGGGACGGCTCTGGCCCGGGAAGCGGCTGATGGCGAGCGTCCTGGCGGGCCCGACCCCGCGGCACGGAGGCCGGACGCCCGTGTGGCGCG
>CAZPJE010000170.1:0-19097 GCA_964586725.1 uncultured Steroidobacteraceae bacterium
CCAGGCTGAGCCGCGCCAGGCGCTCCGCGGTGATGCCCATCGCCTCGGCCGCGAGCTCGCGCCGGTCCGCGCTCTTCCAGAGGATCGAGGCGCAGCCCTCCGGCGAGATGACCGAGTAGACGCTGTATTGCAGCATCAGCAGCCGGTCGCAGACGCCGATCGCCAGCGCGCCGCCGGAACCACCCTCGCCGATCACGACGCTGATGATGGGAATGCGCAGCAGCGACATCTCGAACAGGTTGCGGGCGATGGCCTCGCTCTGCCCGCGCTCCTCGGAGCCGACGCCCGGATAGGCGCCGGGGGTATCGATGAAGGTGATCAGCGGCAGGCGGAACCGCTCCGCCAGTCGCATGAGGCGCAGGGCCTTGCGATAGCCCTCGGGCTTCGGCATGCCGTAGTTGCGCCGGACGCGGTCCTTGGTGTCGCGGCCCTTCTGGTGGCCGATGAACATGACGGCGCGTTCGCCGAGCCGCGCCAGCCCGCCGACGATCGCGAGGTCGTCGCCGTACATGCGGTCGCCATGGATCTCCTGGAAATCGGTGAACACCGACGCGAGGTAGTCGAGCGAGTAAGGCCGCTGCGGATGGCGGGCCAGTTGCGTGATCTGCCACGGCGTCAGCTGCGCGAAGATGCTGGTGGTCAGCTGGCGCGCCTTGGCCTGCAGCCGCGCGATCTCGCTGTCGATGTTCAGGCTGGGATCGGCCTTCACATGCCGCAATTCCTCGATCTTCGCCTCCAGTTCGGCGATCGGTTGTTCGAAATCGAGGAAGCTGACGGCCATGGGCGTGCGGTGATCCTGGGTGTGCGGGCGAACTCGCCCCGGCTGGCGGAGGTTAAGGATACGCCCCGCCCGACGCAACCTTTCAGCCCGTGGCGGAACTCGGCGTCGTGCCCGGGGGCGGCCCGTAGACCACCCGCACGGCCTGCGCCCCGAACAGGCCCTCGAGCGCATCCAGCAGTTCGCGGCTCGCACGCACGCGCCAGTCGGGGCCGAGTTCCAGCGCGCCGCTGGCGCGCTCCCCGGTGTAGCGGATGGCGACCGGACACGGCCCCGGGCGCCACGCCGACAGGGTCTCGGCCAGCCGCTTCTGCAGCGCATCGGCGGCCGGCGCCGCCAGCGCCTGCGGCCACAGCAGCACGATGCGGTGCGCCTGCATCTCGCGCAGCCGGTCGAGCTCGGTAACGCGCTTCGCCGCGAGTCGCCAACCGTCGATGAACTCGTCGAAGCGCAGCGAGCCTTCGATCAGCAGCAGCGCATCCTTGGTGATCAGGTCGCGGTACTGGTTGAAGACATCCTCGAAGAACGTCACTTCGATGCGACCGGTCTTGTCATCGAGCACCGCAGAGACACGCGTGCCGCGCTTGCGGACCTCGTGGACGTAGCCTGCGACGGTCGCAGGCTTGCCGCGATAGAACCCGGGTTCGCCGGAACTCTGCGTCGGGCGGTCGCTGATCAGGTCCGCGATACGCCCTGACACGAAGCGCGGCAGGTCGCGCTCGAACCGGTTCAACGGATGACCGGTCAGGTACAGCCCCAGCGTCTCGCGCTCGCCCGCGAGCCGGATCGCCTCGCTCCAGTCAGGCTGGAAGCCGGCATTCGAATCGGTCGCCGTCGGCTGCGTCGCCGACTCCGCCGCGAGCCCGAACAGATCAACCTGCCCCGCTTCGATGGCCCGCGTGCTCTGCTCGCCGAGCTGCATCGCGGCGGCCAGCCGATTCATGTGCGTCGCGCGGTTCGGGCCCAGCCCGTCCAGGCTGCCGGAGCGGATCAGCGCCTCGAGCACGCGCCGGTTCAGCTTGTTGAGGTCCAGCCGCCGGCACAGATCCTCGAGCGACGCGTAGCGACCACCGCGCTCGCGCTCGGCGACGATGCTCTCGACCGCCGCCTGGCCGACGCCCTTGATGGCGCCAAGGCCATAGCGGATCGTCTGCGCGTCGCTGACGGTGAACGGATAGACCGACTCGTTGATGTCCGGCGCCAGCACGAGCAGGCCCATCTGGTCGCACTCGTCCTTAAGCGTGACGATCTTGTCGGTGTGGTCCATGTCGGCCGACAGCACCGCCGCCATGAACTCCGCCGGATGATGCGTCTTCAGGAAAGCCGTCTGGTACGACAGCAGCGCATAGGCAGCCGAGTGCGACTTGTTGAAGCCGTAGCCGGCGAACTTCTCGATCAGGTCGAAGATGTGCGCGGCCTGCGAAGCCGCGACGCCGCGCGCCTCGGCCCCGCTGACGAAGCCGTTGCGCTGCTTCGCCATTTCCTCGGGCTTCTTCTTGCCCATCGCGCGCCGCAGCAGGTCGGCGCTGCCGAGCGTGTAGCCCGCCAGAACCTGCGCGGCCTGCATGACCTGCTCCTGGTACAGGATCACGCCATAGGTCGGCTTCAGCACCGGCTCGAGCGACGGATGCAGGTAGTCGATCGGACCTTCGATGCGGCCGTGCTTGCGGGCGATGAAGTCATCGACCATGCCGGACTGCAGCGGGCCCGGCCGGAACAGGGCCACGAGCGCGATGATGTCCTCGAAGCAGTCGGGCTGCAGCCGGCGGATCAGGTCCTTCATGCCGCGCGACTCTAGCTGGAACACGGCGGTCGTGCGGCAGGCCTTCAGCAGGGCATACGTGGCCGCATCGACCATCGGGATGTCTTCGATGACGAGCGGCGGCTCGTCCGCGGCGCGCCGCGCCGCATTGATGATCGCGACCGCGCGATCGATGATGGTCAGCGTGCGCAGCCCGAGGAAGTCGAATTTGACGAGTCCGGCGGCCTCGACGTCATCCTTGTCGAACTGCGTGACGACGCTGCCGCCGCCCGCTTCGCAGTACAGCGGCGCGAAGTCGGTGAGCACCGACGGCGCGATGACGACGCCGCCCGCATGCTTGCCGGCATTGCGCGTCAGGCCCTCGAGCGAGCGGGCGAGATCCAGCAGGTTGCGGATCTCGTCGTCGGTGTCATAGAGGCGCTTGAGCTCGGGCTCCTTGCCCAACGCCGCGTCGAGCGTGATGTCGAGTTCGAACGGCACGAGCTTGGCGATCTTGTCCACCTGCCCGTAGCTCATGCCGAGCACGCGGCCGACGTCGCGCACGACAGCCTTCGCCGCCATGGTGCCGTAGGTGATGATCTGCGAGACGCGCTCGCGGCCATAGCGCTCCGCGACGTACTCGATGACGCGGTCCCGACCTTCCATGCAGAAGTCGACGTCAAAGTCCGGCATCGAGACGCGTTCGGGGTTCAGGAAGCGCTCGAACAGCAGGTCGTACTTGAGCGGATCGATGTCGGTGATGCGCAACGAGTAAGCCACCAGCGAGCCCGCGCCCGAACCGCGACCGGGTCCGACGGGCACGCCATTCTCGCGCGCCCAGCGGATGAAGTCGGCGACGATCAGGAAGTAGCCGGCAAAGCCCATCTGGCAGATGACGTCGAGCTCACGCTCAAGCCGCGGCGGGTAGTCGTCGGGCGCGCCGCGCTCGACGAGGCCGCGCGCCGCCTCCTCGCGCAGGAACTGCTCGGGCGTGCGTGCATCGGGCACCGGGAAGTTCGGCAGCCGGCTCTCGCCGAGTCGCAGCGGCAACGAGCAGCGCTGCGCGACCGCGACCGTGTTGGCAAGCGCTTCGGGCAGATCCGCGAACAGTTCGGCCATCTCTGCCGGCGTGCGCAGGTACTGCTGCGCGGTGTAGCGACGGTCGCGTGCCGGGTCGGCGAGCAGCTGACCCTCGGCGATGCAGACGCGCGCCTCGTGCGATTCGAAGTCGCTGGCATCGACGAACACGACATCGTTGGTCGCGACCAGCGGCACGCCGCGGCGCGCCGCCAGCTGCACCGTCGCGCCCACCAGCACTTCGTCGCCGGCGCGACCGAGACGCGCGACTTCAAGGTAGTAGCGATCGCCGAACACGCCGAGCCAGTGGTCAAGCAGAAGATCGGCGTCGCCGGCCTTGCCGCTGGTCAGCGCGCGGCCGACGTCGCCCGCCGTACCGCCGGACAGCGCGATCAGGCCCGCCGTGGTCGCAGGGTCGAGCCAGTCGCGCTCGACCATCGGATCGCCGCGCTGCTGACCCTCGAGGAAGGCGCGCGACACCAGGCGCGTCAGGTTCTTGTAGCCGGGTTCGTCCATGCACAGCAGCGTCAGCAGCGATGGCTGCGCGCGCTCGCCGGCTTCGCGGATAAGCAGATCGACACCGATCAGCGGCTTGATGCCCTGCTGCAAGGCCTCGCGATAGAACTTGACCATCGCGAACAGGTTGCCGGCATCGGTCAGCGCAACCGCCGGCATGCCGCGCGCGGCCACTGCCTGCATGAGCTCGGGCACGCGCACGACGCTGTCGCGCAGCGAGAACTCGGTATGCAGACGCAGATGGACGAAGCCGGTCATGGGCAATCCGCGGAGCCTCTCGCGACGAGACAGGATTGTACCGGCGCAAACGAGACGCGGTGGATGGCGCTCGCGCCCTGCTGCCGCAGCGCCCGCCTATGGGCGGGCGTCGGATAGCCCTTGTGGAGCGAGAAACCAAATGCGGGAAAGCTCGCATCCGCCTGTTCCAACAAGGAATCACGGGCAGTCTTCGCGAGGATGGACGCAGCGCCGATCGCGCGATCCGAGGCATCGCCACGGACCACCGCCAGCGCCTCGGCGTGTGGCCACAGGTCAGCCCAGCGTGGCAGTCGGTTGCCATCGACATGGATCCGTTCTGGCGCACAGGCGAGACCCGCGAGCGCGCGACGCATCGCCAGCAGCGTTGCCGCCAGGATGTTCAGCGCATCGACCTCGACCGCGTCCGCCTGTCCGACGGCCCAGCACAACGCGTCGCGACGAATCAGCGCGGCGATGTCCGCCCGTTGCGCTGGGGTCAGCGCCTTGGAGTCGGCAATACCGGCAATCGGGCGGGCCGGATCGAGAATGACGGCTGCGGCGACCACGGGCCCCGCGAGCGGCCCGCGGCCGGCCTCGTCGACACCCGCGATACGCACCGCCGCCGGCGTGTTCACGCCGCCTGGGGCCCTTGCGCAGCGCCTTGGCCGAGCAGCTCCGCGATCGCCTGCGCGGCCGCCTGCGCGCCGCCGGCGCGCAACTGGCGATGCACGCGCTCGAAATCCAGCAGCAATTGCCGCCGCGCGGGCGTGTCTTCGAGCTGCTCGAGAACGGCGGCGCCGAGCGCGGCCGGTGTCACGGCCGACTGGAAGAACTCGGGCACCGCGCCGCGCCCGAGCAGCAGGTTGGGCTGCGAGAAATGCGCGACCTTGACGACGCCGAGGCGGCGCAGCACGAAGGCCGTCAGCGCTGCGAGCCGGTACGCGACGACCATGGGCCGCCGGCACAGCAGCGTCTCGAGCGTCGCGGTGCCCGACGCTACCAGCACCGCGTCCGCGGCAATCAGCGCGCGCTGCGCCTGCCCGTCCGTCACGAGCACGGGCGGCGCACCGGGCACGCGCTGCAGCGCCTGCTCGAACAGCGCCCGCACGGTCGGCGTCGCCATCGGCGCGACAAAGCGCAGGTCCGGACTGCGCGCGGCCAGCCAGGCCGCGGCACCGATGAAGTCGTCGGCGAGCCGCGTGACCTCGCCGGCGCGACTGCCCGGCAGCAGCGCCACGACGCGTGCCGCGCTGTCGAGGCCGAGCGCGGCGCGAGCCGCGCTGCGATCCACCTCGAGCGGCACCTGATCCGCCAGCGGATGACCGACGAAACTGGCCCGCACGCCGTGCTGGGCATAGAACTCGGTTTCGAACGGCAGCAGGCACAGCATCAGGTCGCAGGATTCGTGCATCGTGCGCACCCTGCCCTGGCGCCACGCCCAGACCTGCGGACTGACGTACTGCACGGTGCGCAGGCCATGCCGCTTCAAGGCGCGCTCGAGTCGCAGGTTGAACTCCGGCGCATCGATGCCGATGAAGACGTCGGGCCGGGCCTGCAGCAGGCGTGCCTCGAGCTCGCGCCGCAGCCGCAGCAGGCGCGGCAGGTGGCGCAGGATCTCGGTGAGCCCCATGACCGCGAGTTCCTCCGCCTCGGCCCAGACCTCGCAGCCGGCCGCGCGCATCTTCGGACCCGCGATGCCGCAGAAGCGGGCCTGCGGCCAGCGCTGCCGCAACGCCTCGATCAGCGCCGCGCCCAGCGTGTCGCCGGAGGACTCACCTGCCACCAGCGCAATCAGCGGCGCGCGCGCGGAATCGTTCACTGTCGCTCCCCGGGGCGGCTGCGCCCCTCAGCGGACCAGGCTGCGCGTCGAGCGTCCGATGAAATCGACGAAGATGCGCAGCTCCGGTTGCGTGCGGGCCGCCTCCTCGAGCTTCGGCACCGCATCGGCGAGCTTGAGATCGGATCGATACAGCGTGCGATAGGCGTTCTTGATGTTGCGCACCTGCTCCGGCGTGAAGCCGCGCCGCGACAGGCCGGTTGCATTGATCGAGTGCGGCTCCGCCGGCTGGCCGACGGCCATCACGTAGGGCGGCACATCGCGCGTGACGG
This sequence comes from uncultured Steroidobacteraceae bacterium, assembly GCA_964586725.1. Taxonomy (GTDB): domain Bacteria; phylum Pseudomonadota; class Gammaproteobacteria; order Steroidobacterales; family Steroidobacteraceae; genus UBA964. The sequence continues at coordinate 6,459 of CAZPJE010000170.1, forward strand.
CCGCGTTGTTGGCGATGAAGGCGTGCGCGCCGACTTTCGTGAACTGGTGGATCGCCGACAGGCCGCCCATGATGACCCAGTCGCCGAGTTCGACGTGGCCGCCCAGCGTCGCCACGTTCGCCAGCACGCAGTGACTGCCGACGCGGCAGTCGTGCGCGACATGCGAATACGCCATGAACAGATTGTCGCTGCCGATGCGCGTGATGCCTTCGTCGTGCGTCGTGCCGCGATTGACGGTCACGAACTCACGAAACACGTTGTCGTCGCCGATCTCGAGGCGCGTGGGTTCGCCCTTGTATTTCTTGTCCTGCGGCGCGTCGCCGATCGACGCGAACTGGAAGATCCGGTTGCGCGCGCCGATGCGCGTCGGCCCCTGGATCACGGCATGCGGACCGATCCAGCAGCCGGGTCCGATCTCGACGTTGTCACCGATCACGGTGAAGGCGCCGACTTCGATGTCAGCAGCGAGCCTGGCGCTGGGTGCGATCACGGCACGAGGGTCGATGGCCATGCGGATCTCCTGCCTCAGCCGGCCGCCGCGGGCGCGGGCGTGGGCTTGGTTTCAGGCGCGACCATCATCTCCGCCGACGCGACTTCCTTGCCGTCGACGCGCGCGACGGTCGAGAAGCGCCAGATGCCCTTGAAGGCGCGTTCGAACGTCGCCGACAGCTCGATCTGGTCGCCGGGTTCGACGGGCCGGCGGAAGCGCGCCTTGTCGATGCCGACGAAATAGAACCGCGTCTCCTCGTCCGGCACGACATCGGCCGTGACGAAAGCGAGGATGCCGCAGGTCTGCGCCAGCGCCTCGATGATCATGACGCCCGGCATCACCGGCCGGTACGGAAAGTGCCCGGGGAAGAACGGCTCGTTGACGGTGACGTTCTTGATGGCGCGGATGCTCTCGCCCTTGCGGCACTCGAGCACGCGATCGACGAGCAGGAAGGGATAGCGGTGTGGCAGCAGCTTCAGCACGCCCATGATGTCCATGCTGGTCACTGCGTTCGACTGTGTCTCACTCACTCGGGATCCCTTCGGCGCGCGAGGCGCTCGTCACTGTCAACAGTTCTGCGTTGGGCTACAGGTCTTCGTCTGGTTGTCCGGCATCGCCGAGCCTGCGCTCGATGGCGCGCAAGCGGCTCGCCATGCCATCGAGACGCCGCAGGCGGCCCACGGTCCGGCGCCAGTCCGCGGCGGCCGTGGCAGGCAAGCCGCTCGAGTAAACGCCCGGCGTCGCGATGGAGCTCGCCACCATCGTGTAGCCGGTGACGACCACGTCGTCGCAGATCGTCAGGTGGCCGACGATGCCGACTGCACCGCCGATCTGGCAACGACGCCCGATCCGCGTGCTGCCCGACACGCCGACACAGGCCGCCATCGCCGTGTGTGCTCCCACGACGACGTTGTGACCGATCTGGATCTGGTTGTCGAGCTTGACGCCGTCTTCGATGACCGTATCGCCGATCGCACCGCGATCGATCGTCGTGTTCGCGCCTATCTCGACGTCGGCGCCGACACGCACGCTGCCCACCTGCGGCACCTTGACCCAGGCGCCGCGCTCCGGCGCGTAGCCGAAGCCGTCGGCACCGATGACCGCGCCGGGCTGCACGATGCAGCGGTCGCCGAGCGTGACTTCGCGGCACACGGTCACGCGCGCGACCAGGCGCACGTCGGCGCCGAGCGTCGCGCCGGCTTCGACGATGCAGGCGGGGCCCAGCACCACGCGTGGACCGATGCGCGCGCCGGCGCCGATGACGCACTGCGGCCCGATGTGGGCGCTCGCATCGATCGCGGCGTCCGCGGCGATCACGGCGCTGGGATGACGGCCGGGTTCGGCCACCGGCTCCGGATGCAACAGCGCCGCGACGCGCGCAAAGCAGGCGTGCGGGTGCTCGGCCACCAGCACCGCCACGCTGCAATCGGCAGCACTGGCGGCGTCGACGATGACGGCGCCAGCCTGCGTGTCGCGCAACTGGGGGCGATAGCGCGGGTTCGCGAGAAAGCTGATCGAGTCGGGCGTTGCGGCGGCGAGCGACGCGACGGCGCGGATGTCGATGTCGGGATCGCCGCGAAGCTCGCAGCCGAATCGCACCGCGAGCTCAGCGAGCTTCACGCCGGAAGTCTCCGACCCGGACGGTCTCAGCGACCGCCCTGGGGCGGACGCGGGGCCGGCGCAGCAGCGGCCGGGGCACGCGACTGCAGCACCTGCAGCACGCCCGCCGTGATGTCGATCGACGGGTTCGCGTAAATCACGCCGTCGGTCACGACGAGATCGAAGTTCTGGCCGCGGGCGTAGGTCTGCACCTCAGCCAGCAGCGTGCGCTGCAACTTGGACATCTCCTCGTTGCGGCGCGCGTTGAAGTCGTCCTGGATCTCGGATTGGCGCCGCGCGAGATCGCGTTGGCCGTCGCGCAGCTCCTTCTCAGCACGACCGATCTGGTCCGCCGTCATCGTCGCGCGATCCTTGTTCAGCTTGTCCTGCTTGGTCTGCAGCTGCTGCGCCGTGGCCTGCAACTCGCGCTGCTTGGTCGCAGCTTCATTGCGCAGCGCCTCCAGCAGCGTCTTGCCCTGTGGCGACTCATCCATGAGCCTGCCGTAGTCGAGCACACCGATCTTGAGCTCCGCCATGGCGGGAGCAGAGAACACCGCCGCGACCAGCGCGACACCCCAGATTGCCGACTTGAAAGCACGATTCACGCTGGAAAGCCCTCGAATGTAGGGTCAGAACGCCTGACCGACTGAAAACTGGAACCGCTCTTCCTCGTCCGGGTAGAGCACCGAATCGCCCGCGTAGGCGTTGAGTGGTACCGCATAACTGAAGCGGAAAATACCGAGCGGCGCGAGCCACTGCACGGCCAGGCCCGTCGAATGCTTCAATTTATCATACTTGAAGCCGTACTCGACCCGTGTCCCGTTGCCGGGCGAGAACAAGTCGTCCTGGCCGCGGAAGACATAACGGTTCCCGGTCGAGAACACGTTGCCCATGTCGTAAAACCAGCTGATGCGGGCCGATGTGCGCCATTTCTCGGGGGTCGGGAAGATCAGCTCTGCCCGGGCCACCGTCTTCAGGTTGCCGCCGTACGGGTTGCCGAAGCTGTCCTTGGGACCGAGCCGGGCCTCGCGATAGCCGCGCACGGTGTCAGGCCCGCCGGCGAAGAAGTTGCGGAACGGCGGCAAGGCCGTGGTCTTGCCGATATCCATGCCAAAACCGATCTCGGCACCGAGCGACATCGTCCAGCGGCCGAACAGCGGGATGAACTGCAGGTAATCGTAGTTCGCGACGAAATACTCGACGTCGCTGCCCGGCAGCGCATACGACAGCGAGACCGTGTGCCGCATGCCGCGATCGGCGAACAGCGCGCGATTGCGCGTGTCGAGGCTCCAGCCCGCGACCAGCTCGATCGAATTGAACTGCGAGGTGTAGATGGTCGTCGCCGGCACGATGAAGCCGTTGCCGAAGTCCTGCTCCGGGATGTTGGTCGTCGTCGGACTGCCGTTGGATCGCACCCACTCGACCGCCTGCTCGGCGCTGCCTGCGCCGACGAGCAGTTCCGAACTCTGCAGCGACAGGCCGACGCGCAGGCCCTGGAACTCGGTTATCGGGTAGCCGTAGTCGACGCCCAGCGACAGCGACTTCGACGAGAAATCGGACGACGCCGAGACGAACTGCGTGACGTCGCGATACGTCAGCGACAGGGTGCGCGCGACGCCATCGATGTTCGTGTACGGATTCGTGTGCGAGAGGCCGTAGACCTTCGAGAACCGGCCGGAATTGAGGTCGATGGCGATGCGCTCGCCGGTGCCCATGAAATTGCTGTCGGCGTAGTTGCCGTTCAGGATGAACGACTGCGACTCCGAATAGCCGATGCCGCCGCCGAGCTGCGCCGACGGACCTTCCTTGACCTCGAATTCGACGTCGACGAGGTCAGGCGAGCCCGGCACGGGCTTGGTCTCCGACTCGACCTTCTCGATGTACGGCAGGCGCTGCAGACGCTGCTTCGACCGCTCGACCGCGGCGTTGGACAGCCATGCGCCTTCGAGCTGGCGCATCTCGCGCCGCAGCACTTCGTCGTTGATCTTCGTGACGCCGTTGAACACGATGTGGCGCACGTAGGCGCGATTGCCCGGGTCGACGAAGAATGTCAGCGAGACGGACTTGTCGTCGTTGTTGGGCGTGGGCACGGGGTCGACCTTGGCGAACGCGTAGCCGTCGAGGCCAAGGCGGTTCTGGATCAGCTCCTGCGTCGCGGTGATGTCCTTCTTCGAGAAAGTGCTGCCCGGCTTGACGAACAGGTAGTTGCGCAGCTCCTCTTCCGGCACGACGAAGGTGCCGGCGAGCTTGACGTCGGAGACCGTGAACACCTCCCCTTCCGAGACGTTCACGGTGATGAAGATGTCGTCCTTCTCCGGCGCGATCGCGACCTGCGTCGACTCGATCTCGAAGTTCGCGTAGCCGCGGTCCATGTAGTACGAACGCAGCTTCTCGAGATCGCCCTGCAGCGATTCGCGCGCGTAACGGTCGTCCTGCTTGTACCAGGACAGCCAGTTCGGCGTCTTGAGCTCGAAATCCTCGAGGATCTCTTCTTCGGTGAAGCTGGTGTTGCCGACGACGTTGATCTGGCGGATGCGCGCGCGCTTGCCTTCCTTGATGTCGATCTTGACCTTGACGCGATTGCCCGGGACATCCTCGACCGTGCTGTCGATCCGGACCGCGTACTTGCCGCGCGAGAAATACTGGTCGGTCAGGAACTGGCGCACGTCCTCGAGCACGGAGCGGTCGAAGGTCTTGCCGGTCGCGAGGCCGACGTTGCGCAGCGACTTGGTCAGGTCTTCGGTCTTGATGTCCTTGTTGCCCTTGAGCTCGAAGGACTCGATCGACGGGCGCTCGAGCACCACGACCAGCAGGGTGCTGCCGTCGCGCCGCATCTGCACGTCGCGGAAGAACCCGGTCTCGTACAGCGCGCGCATCGCCTCGCGCACGCGCTGCGGCGTCAGGCGGTCGCCGATGTTGACAGGCAGGTAGTTGTAGACGGTGCCCTCCGAGACGCGCTGCAGGCCCTCGATGCGGATGTTGCCCACCGTGAACTCGGCCGGCTCGACCGCACCCTGTGCCGCGGCCTCGGGCATGGGCAGCACGACGCTGGCTGCGAGTACGGCGGATACGAACATTGCTACGGTCGAAACTGGTCGCACGAATTAACCTCTCGTCAGCCGGGCTGGAATTGCCGGGCCACGTCGTTGAACAGCGCCACGCCCATCAGCAATAGCAGCATGGCGATGCCGATCTGCTGCCCGAAAGCCTGGGCCCGGTCCGACAGCGGACTGCCCTTGGCCCACTCGGCAAGTTGATAAAGGATCTGGCCGCCATCGAGAATCGGAATCGGCAACAGGTTAAGGAATCCCAGGCTCAGGGAGATCAGTACCAGGAAGCCGACGAACGACGCCACGCCGCCGCGCGCGGAATCGCCGGCGTACTCGGCGATGGAGATCGGGCCGGACAGGTTTTTCAGCGACACCTGGCCCATGATCATCCGCCAGAACATCTTCGCCTGCAGGACCGTCATCTCCCAGGCGCGCACGGTTGCCTGGGCCAGCGCCTCGATGGGCCCGAAGTGCTTGCGCACCTGCATGTCGGCGGGCAACGGCGCCGCCGGCGGCGTCTCGATGCGGATGCGGCCGACATCGACGCCATCGACGCGATCGGTCTCGCTGGTCAGGCGCACGCTCGCCGTGGCCCCGGAGCGCTCGTACTCGACCAGGATCTCGCGTCCGGGCCGCGTCGAAATCAACTCGACCAACTGGGTGAAATCCTCGACGGCGACGCCGTCCACCGCGAGTATGCGATCGCCGGCGAGCAGGCCAGCGCGCTCGGCCGGGCCGCCCGCGAGGACGCGGCCGATCACGGGTGGGCGCGGCGGCGTCCAGAAGCGGAAGCCGAAACCACCGGCGAAGGCGCTGGGTTCGGTCAGCGCGCGCCGGATCTCGGGATCGTCGACCCGCATCGTCAGGTTGCGCGAGCCGCCGTTCTCGCCGCGCACGACGAGGTTTGCGACGCCACTGCCGCTCATGACCTCGACGAGCCCGAGCACGACGTCGGCCCGGCCATCGACGCCGTCGCCATTCAGCGTGACGATCTCGTCGCCGCGCTTCAGACCGGCGCGGTCGGCGATCGAGTCGGGCGTCACATCGCCGATCACGGCGCGCACTTCAGGCGCGCCGGAGATCCACAGCAACCCCCAGAGCAGCAGGATCGCAAAGCCGATGTTGAAGGCCGGGCCGGCCAGCAGCACCAGGATGCGTTGCCAGGGCGGCTTGCGCGTGAACGAGCGTGCCAGGTCGGCCGAGGCCACGGGGCCCTCGCGTTCATCGAGCAGCTTGACGTAGCCACCCAGCGGCAGCGCCGCGAACACGTATTCGGTGCGGTCCGGTCCCGCGACGCGGCTCCACAGCGGCTTGCCGAAGCCGACCGAGAAGCGCAGCACCTTGAAGCCCAGCTTGCGCGCGACCCAGTAGTGACCGTACTCGTGCACGGTCACGAGCAGGCTCACGGCAATCAGAAACCAGATGGCGTACCAGAACAGGGTCAAGGCAGGCTCCGCTCAGCCCTGGGAGGCGCCGATGGCGCGCACATGAGACAGCGCGGCACTGCGAGCCGCGGCGTCAGCCCCGAGGACATCCTCGAGGGTCGGTACGGACGAGGCGGCGAACCGCCTGGATTGCTGCTGCATCACCGAATCAATGACCGTCGCAATGTCCAGAAAGTTCACCCTGCCCTCCAGGAAGGCCGCCACGGCCACTTCATTGGCCGCGTTCAGCAACGCCGGAGCCAGTCCGCCCTCGCGCGCCGCCAGCTGCGCCAGCTCGAGGCAGCGGAACCGGCCCGGGTCGGGGGCGCGAAAATCCAGACCACCCACCTTGACGAGATCCAGGAATTGTACACCGGAGGCCACGCGGCGCGGCCACGCCAGCGCGTGGGCGATCGGCGTGCGCATGTCCGGGGAACCCAGTTGCGCGAGCACCGAGCCATCGACGTACTCGACCATCGAATGGATGATGCTCTGGCGGTGCACGACGATGTCGATGCGGTCCGGCGGCAGGCCGAACAGCAGGCTGGCCTCGATCAGTTCCAGCCCCTTGTTCATCAGCGTGGCGGAATCCACCGAGATCTTGCGCCCCATGACCCAGTTCGGGTGCGCACAGGCCTGGTCGGGGGTCGCGGCGCGCAGCCGCTCGAGATCCCAATCCAGGAAGGGCCCGCCAGAGGCCGTCAGCAGGATGCGCCGCACGCCGGCCGGCGCCTCGCCAGCGCGGAAATCCACCGGCAGGCATTGGAAGACGGCGTTGTGCTCGCTGTCGATCGGCAGCAGCGTCGCGCCACCGCGGCGCTCGGCGTCGATCAGCAGCGGGCCCGACATGACCAGCGCTTCCTTGTTGGCGAGCAGCAGGCGCTTGCCCGCGCGCGCGGCTGCCAGCGACGACTCGGGCCCGCGGCACCCACGATCGCCGCCATGACGAACTCCGCCGACGGCATGCTGGCGAGTTCCACGAGGCCCTGCGGGCCCGCCAGCACCTCCACGCGCAGGCCGGCCCGCCGGGCGCGCTGCTCGAACTCGCCCGCCGCGTCGGCATCGGCCAGCGCGACCCGCTCGGGTCGAAACCGCGCGCACTGCTCGAGCAGTTTCGCGACATTGCGGCGCGCGCCCAAGGCCACGACGCGGAAGCGATCCGGATGCTGCGCGCAGACGTCGAGCGTGCTGTCGCCGATCGAGCCGGTCGCGCCCAGCACGGCGACGCCGATCACGGCAGCACCCCGATCAACAGCAGGCCGAACACGAACAGCGGCGCGCCCGCCGCGATGCTGTCGAACCGGTCGAGCATGCCGCCGTGGCCCGGCAGCACGTGACCACTGTCCTTCACGCCCGCCGAACGCTTCAACATGCTTTCGGTCAGGTCGCCGACGACCGAGAACGCCGCCGTCGCGAGCCCCAGAGCAGCGAAGGCGAGCGGCGGCTTGTTGAACCAGGCGGCGCCGGCCAGCGCCGCGAGCAGCGCGAGCAACATGCCGCCGATGACGCCCTCCCAGGTCTTGCCTGGCGAGACGCGCGGCGCCAGCTTGATGCGCCCGAACCGATGGCCCGCGAAATAGGCGCCGGTATCGGCGGCGACGATCAGGAACAGCACGAACAGCGTCCAGGCGCCGCCATCTTCGCCGGCGACGCGCAACTGACCCAGCGCCACGCCGGCGGGCACGAGCGCGAACACGCCGGATAGCGCGGCGGCCCACGGCGACATGCGCTGCGGCATCACCGCAAGCCACAGCAGCGCAATGCACCACCATGCCGTGACGATGCCGAGGAATAGACGCAGCGTCGGCCGGTCGCTGCAATAGTCGAAGCCGACGGCGAGCAGCACGGCGATCAGCGCGACATAGCCGGCACGCAGGCCGTGCCCGGCGCCGCGAATGAACGCGGACCACTCCCAGGCGCCCATCAGGATCGCCGCGGCGATCAGGGCAAGCGCCACCGGCGCAGGCAGGTACAGCAGCACCGTGACGATCACGACCGCCATCACGAACGCCGTCAGGATGCGCGACCTAAGCATTCGGCACGGTGCGAATCTGGTCGCCGGTGCGGCCGAAGCGGCGATCTCGACCCGCGAAGTCCGCGAGCGCCGCCTGCAGGTCGTCGACGCCGAACTCGGGCCACAGCGTGTCGCAGAACCACAGCTCGGTGTAGGCCAGGTTCCACAGCAGGAAGTTGCTGATCCGATGCTCGCCGCCCGTGCGGATGAAGAGGTCCGGATCCGGCACGTCGGCCAGCTGCAACCGGGCCGACAGCGCCTCTTCGTCGATGTCTTCGGGTCGCAGCTCACCGCTCGCGCAGCGGCGCGCCAGTTCGCGCGCGGCCTCGACGACGTCCCAGCGGCCGCCATAGCTGACGGCGACCTGCAACTGCAGCCCGGTGTTCTGCACGGTCAGCGCCTCGGCGGCCGCGACGCGCTGCTGCAAGCGCACCGCGAGCTGGTGCCGCGCCCCGATCATGCGCAGCCGCACGCCATTGGCGTGCAGCTCGTCGACTTCGCGATCGAGCGCCTCGACAAACAGGCCCATCAGCGTCGCCACTTCCTGCGCCGGACGGCGCCAGTTCTCGCTCGAGAATGCGAACAGGGTCAGGGCACCCACGCCGAGGCGGGCGCACTCGCGGATGCACATTCGCACGGGTTCGATCCCGGCCTTGTGGCCCGCGGTGCGCGCCTGGCCGCGCGCCTCGGCCCAGCGCCCGTTGCCATCCATGATGATGGCGATGTGCTGTGGAAGACCCATGGGTGAACGCGGATCGGTGCGAAGCGAACGCAGCGCGTTCAGACCTGCATGATCTCCTTTTCCTTGGCCGCCAGCGACTGGTCGATCTCCGCGACGTGCTTGTCCGTCAGCTTCTGGATCTCGTCCTGCACGCGTTTGTCGTCGTCCTGCGTGATCAGCTTCTCCTTGAGCATTTCCTTGACGTCGTTCAGCACGTCGCGCCGCACGTTGCGCACGGCGACGCGCGCGTTCTCGGCATCCTGGCGCACGACCTTGGTGATGTCGCGGCGGCGCTCTTCGGTCAGCGGCGGCAGCGGCACGCGGATCACGGTGCCAGCCGTCATCGGCGTCAACCCGAGGTCGGACTTGAAGATGGCCTTCTCGACCGCCTGCACCGCCTGTTTGTCCCATGGCGTGATGACGATCGTGCGCGCGTCCTCGATGCCGACGTTGGCGACCTGGTTCAGCGGCGTCTCGTTGCCGTAGTAGTCGACCTTGAGGTTCTCCACGAGGCTCGGGTGGGCGCGCCCGGTGCGCATCTTCTTGAGATCGGCCATGAAGCTCTGCACGCACTTGGCCATCCGCGCGGTGCAATCCTTCTTGATGTCTTCGAGCATGGTGCTTGTCTCCTCAGCCGTTCGTGACCACGGTGCCGATGTCCTCGCCGCCGACGATGCGCAGCAGGTCGCCGGCATTGTGGAGGTTGAACACCTGCAATGGCAGATGGTTGTCGCGGCACATCACGATGGCCGTCTGGTCCATGACGTTGAGCCGCTCGTCGAGCACCCGGTCGAACGTCAGCCGCGCGTAGCGGACGGCGGTCGGATCCTTCATCGGGTCGGCCGAGTAGATGCCGTTGACCTTGGTCGCCTTCAGCAGGATGTCCGCGCCGATCTCGATCGCCCGCAGCGACGCGGCAGTGTCGGTCGTGAAGAAAGGATTGCCGGTGCCGGCGGCGAACAGCACGACGCGGCCCTTCTCGAGGTGCCGGACGGCGCGGCGCCGGATGTAGTCCTCGCAGACCTCGTTGATGCGGATCGCAGACATCACCCGGGCATAGCAGCCGATGGACTCGAGCGCATCCTGCATCGCGAGGCAGTTCATGACGGTCGCGAGCATGCCCATCTGGTCCGCCGCGACGCGATCCATGCCGGCGCGCGCAAGGCCGGCACCGCGGAAGATGTTGCCGCCGCCGATCACGACGGCGACCTGCACGCCCATGCCCAGCAGTTCCTGGAACTCCCGGGCGATCCGCTTGATCATCGCCGGGTCGATGCCGTAGTCGGCCTCGCCCATCAGGGCTTCACCCGACAGCTTGACCAGGATCCGCTTGTAACGTGCGGGCTTGCCAGTCATGCATTTCCCCCTTTGAAAAGAACCCCGCCGGGGCGGGGTTCTCATTATCGACATTTTCCGACCGCTGTCAGTGCGCCCCCGGCGGCGCCCCTGCGCTGGCCTTGACCTGCGCCATGACCTCGCCGACGAAGTCATCCTGCTTCTTCTCGATGCCCTCGCCGACCTCGAGCCGCTGGAACGACTTGACCGAGGCCTTGGCGGCCTTCAGCAGCTTCTCGACGGTCTGGTCGGGATCCTTGACGAACGGCTGCCCGAGCAGCGAGACCTCGTTGAACGCCTTGCGCAGGCGCCCTTCGATCATCTTCGCGACGATCTCGGGCGGCTTGCCCTCGGCCATCGCCTTCTCGGTCTCGATCTGGCGCTCCTTGGCGAGCACGTCGGCGGGTACATCCGACGGGCTGGTGTAGCGCGGGTTGGCGGCCGCCACGTGCATCGCGAGGTCGTGCGCAAGCGTGGCGTCACCACCCTCCACCGCGACCATCGCGCCGATGCGGCTGCCGTGCAGGTAGGCGCCGAGCGCGGTCGGCGCATCGACGACGACGAAGCGGCGCACGTTGATGTTTTCGCCGATCTTCGCGATCAGCGCGCGCCGTCGCTCGTCGACGGACTCGCCCGACGGCAGCTTGGCCGCGAGCAATGCCTCGAGATCGGCAGCGCCACCCAGGGCGACCTGCGCGACGGCATCGGAGAACGACCGGAAGTCCGCTTCACGCGCGACGAAATCCGTCTCGCAGTTGACTTCGACGATCGCGCCACGGCGCCCGTCGGACGACTTCGCCAGCGCCAGTACGCCTTCGGCCGCGACCCGCGACGCCTTCTTGTCGGCCTTCGCGATGCCCTGCTTGCGCAGCAGCTCGGCGGCTGCGTCGATGTCGCCACCGACTTCGACGAGCGCCTTCTTGCATTCCATCATGCCCGCGCCGGTGCGCTCGCGCAGCACCTTGACCTGTTCAGCTGAGATCGACATGCGTCAACTCCCGCCTCAGGAACGGCGGCGCGGCGCGCCGCCCGGGGGGGCCGGACGACGCCGCGTGGCGCTGGCCGACGGCGCTGCGGCATCGGCGCCCGCGTCGACTTCGACCGCATCGTCCTCGACCACCGCTTCGGCACCCGCCACAACCGGAGCTGCGACCACCGGACGGCGCCGCGCGACGGGCGGAGCCGGCTTGCGGGCACGCGACGGCGGTTCGCGGCGCGGCTTCGCGCGGCCGGAACGGGGCTTGGGGTTGCCTTCTTCATCGAGCTCGACGAATTCGTCTTCGCCGACCGCGACGTTCGGCAGCGCCTCGCGGCCTTCGAGCACGGCATCGGCCATGGCCGTGCTGTACAACTGGATGGCGCGCATCGCGTCGTCGTTGCCGGGCACGACGTAATCGACATCTTCCGGCGAGCAATTGGTATCGACGATCGCGACGACCGGGATGCCGAGCTTGCGCGCCTCGTGGATCGCGATGTTCTCGTGACCGACGTCGATGATGAACAGCGCGTCAGGCAGCGCTTCCATGTTCTTGATGCCGCCGAGGCTGCGCTCGAGCTTGTCCATCTCGCGGCGGAGCATGGTGGCTTCCTTCTTGCCGCGCTTCTCGAGCGTGCCGTTCGCCTTCATCTCGGTGAGATCGGCGAGGCGCTTGACGGACTGACGGATGGTCTTGAAGTTCGTCAGCATGCCGCCCAGCCAGCGCTGGTTGACGAACGGCATGTCGCAGCGGGCCGCTTCCTTCTGGATGGCCTCGCGAGCCGACCGCTTCGTGCCGACGAACAGCACGCGACCGCCGTCGGCGACGACATTGCGGATGAACCCTGCCGCTTCCGCGAACAGCGGCGCAGTCTTCTCTAGGTTGATGATGTGGATCTTGTTGCGCTCACCGAAAATGTACTCAGCCATCTTCGGGTTCCAGAAGCGGGTTTGGTGTCCGAAATGGACACCCGCTTCCAGCATCTGTCGCATGGACACGCTGGGCATATCGACTCCTGTCGGGTTAAGC
>CAZPJE010000171.1:0-2199 GCA_964586725.1 uncultured Steroidobacteraceae bacterium
GCCTGCGGGCGCGTTGCCTGCAGGTTCGACGCTGATCATCGACATCGTGGCGGACGCCGCGACCTCGCGCGAGCTGGCCGAAGTTGCCACGGTCGCGCTGCGCGATGTCGTGCTGCAACGGGATGCAGGACGCGCCGCGGACTGGTGGCTGGAAGCTGGGGGCAGGCGCTGGCGGCTGCCTGCAGCGAGCGTGTTCGCGCACCGCGATGTCGGCGGGATGGCACTCGCGGCGATCCCGCCGCGCCGGGTGCCTGTCGGCAAGCGCATTTTCTGGTCGACGCTGCTCGCGGTGCTGCGCACCGAGGCCGGGCGCCGCTGGGTGCGACGCCGTTACGGCGTTTGAAGAGAAATACAGGAGTCAACGCGATGCAATGGGGCTTGGTGCTGCTGACGATCGCAGCAGGTGCGGGACTGGTCGTGCAGACGGCGATGAACGCGGGACTGGGCAACGCGCTGGGCAGGCCTATCCTTGGGACGGCGATGAACTTCGTCGTCGGCCTCGGGGCACTGCTGCTGTTCATCGTCGCGACCCGCACGCCGATGCCGACGCGAGAGATGGTCGGCAACGCGCCGGCGTGGGTCTGGTTTGGCGGACTGATGGGCGCGCTGTACGTGGCGACCGTGACGGTCGCCGGCCCGCGTCTCGGGGCGGTCGCGATCCTCGCGTTGTCGGTCACGGGTCAGCTCGTCGCGTCAGTGGTCGTCGATCACTTCGGCCTGCTGGGCTTTCCGCAACAGACGGTCGGCCTCGTGAAGATCATCGGCGTGCTGCTGGTCTGCGCCGGCGTCGCGCTCGTGCTCCGCTAGCACTGACGGCGCCTGCTGGCGCCGTGTGCGCTCAGTTCACGCGCACCCGCAAGCGCAATTCGAAGGCGGGCTCGCCACTGCCGCTGTTCGCCGCCATCGTGCCCGTCGGGCGCACGCGCAGGTGCGTGACCGCGGCATCGAAGCCGTCGGCATCGGGAGTCGGCACGTAGCTCCAGCTGATGCCGCCGTCGTTCGAAAAATCGAGTGAGTCCGAACCGCTCGCGAGCGACATGAAGCTGTACCCGAGCGCGCTCGATGGCGTGCCATCGATGAACTCCACTGGCCCCGAGCCAGGCGCGCCGACATCGAGCACGAACAGCCTGGTGTTGGCCGGCACCGCATCGATCATCGCGATGCTGTTGGCGTCGACCGGCCCCGTGCCCTGGTTGCCGACGCGGATGACGTAGCGCTGCAGCGAACCGGGAATGCTGCGCGGATTGGTCGTGCCGCTGAAAGGGTCGCTGAGTACGGTAACGGTCTTTGTGTGCACGAGCGCCGGCCCGCCCGTGACGATCACATTGCCCGAGAACTCGCTGGTCTGGCCGGCCAGCGTGCCTGTCGCAGTCAACGCAGTGCCCAGCGTGATGCCGGAAGGCGCCGGCAGACGGAACCCGAAACGCGCCGTCGTGTCGCTGCCCTGCGCTAGGCCGTTGATCGGGCCGGGGCCGTAGCTGCCGGTGCCCGCGTCCAGGTCGGCACCGCTGCCCTCCGTCAGCGTCACCGTATAGCCCAGGCCTTCGCCGAAGCCGGTGGCATCTGGCGCTGCGATGTACAACTCGATCGCACTGCCCGGGCGCGCGAAGCCTGCGATCGACAGTTCGCCGCCGCTGAGCACCGCGCTCCTGATGACCGGGGAGTTCAGCAGCCCATTGGGCCCGCTGTCGGCATCGCCCGTATCGTTCAGCGTCACGCCCTGGCCGGCGCCGAGGCCGTTCGGGTCGCGCGTATTGGGGTCGAGATCGATGGCGAGGCCGCCATTGCCGCTGAACGCGTTCTGGGTGGCGATCACGCCATTGGCATTCAGCACGATGAGCCCGGGACCCGCGTTGCCGCTGACGATGTTGCGCGACATCACGACGTTGCTGCCGGTGAAGTTGTAGGCGACAAGGCCGATGGGTTCCGTCGAGGCCGTCGTGCCGCTCGTGAAGCCGTTGTTGCGCACCGTGTTGTTCGACACCAGCACGTTGCTGTACAGGTTCGAGGGCGCGCCGAAGCCCAGCTCGATGCCACCGCCGCGCTGGTCGCGCACGAGGTTGTGCAGGATCTGCGTGCCGATGGCGCCGTTGATCAGCAGGATGCCGTCGAAGGTCAGGGTGTGGCCGGAGGTCGGGCGCGCAACTTCGTTGTGCGAGATCACGCTGCTGTTGCTGCCGCCGTCGCTGCGGATCGCGG
>CAZPJE010000172.1:0-32816 GCA_964586725.1 uncultured Steroidobacteraceae bacterium
CACGATGCCGCAGATATCAGACGCGACGCTGCAGCGCGGGTTCGATTCGTCGACCACGACCAGGCGACCTGTGTTGCTCACGCTCTCGAGGATCGTTTCCTCGTCGAGCGGGGACGTGGTGCGCGGGTCGATCAAGTCGCACGTGATGCCTTCCTTGGCGAGCGCGTCGATCGCCTTCTCGGCGAACACGACCATGCGGCCCATCGCGACGACGGTCGCGTGCTCGCCTTCGCGCAGCAGGTTCGCCTCGCCGAACGGCACCGTGTACAACCCCTCCGGCACCTCACCCTTGCGCGGATAGAGCGCCTTGTGCTCGAAGAACACCACCGGGTCGTCATCGCGCAGCGCCTGGATCATCAGGCCCTTCGCGTCGTAGGCATTCGACGGGATCACGATCTTGAGGCCAGGCACCGAGGTCAGCAGCGGGTAGATCGTCTGCGAGTGCTGCGCGCCCATGTTCATGCCGGCGCCCATCGCGGTGCGGATCACGACCGGGCAGGTGGTCTTGCCGCCGAACATGTAGCGGAACTTCGCGATCTGGTTGTAGATCTGGTCGAGGCAGACGCCGACGAAGTCGGCGAACATGATCTCGGCGACCGGCCGCAGCCCGGCCAGGGCGGCGCCCGCGGCGGCGCCGATGATCGCGGATTCGGAAATCGGCGTGTCGATGACGCGCTGCTCGCCGTACTTCGGCAGCAGCCCCTTCGTGATGCCGAAGATGCCACCCGACGCCTCGCGCTCGCCGGACGTGCCGCCGGCACCGCCCGAAACGTCTTCGCCGAGCACGATGATGCGCGGGTCGCGCTCCATTTCCTGATGCAACGCCTGGTTGATGGCGTCACGCATCGTCAGTTGTGCCATGTGCGTGATCCTGCTCAGTAATTGATGTACACATCGGTCGTCAGTTCCGACTCCGACGGGGCCGGCGCGGCCTTGGCTTCCGCGACGGCGCGCTCGATCAGGGCCAGCACCTCGGCGTCGATCGCATCGAGGCGCGCGACGGGCACGCTGCCATCCGCTTCGACGCGGGCGCGGAAGCGCTTCAGGCAATCCATGGTGTCGCGCAGTCGCGCCACTTCGCCCTTGGCGCGATAGTTCTGCGGATCGCCCTCGAAATGGCCGTAGTAGCGCGTGATCATCGCTTCGATCGCGTACGGGCCCTTGCCGGCCTTGCCGTGCGCGACGGCGCGCTGCATCGCCTCGTTGACGGCGAAGAAATCGGCGCCGTCGACCTTCTCGGCGGGCATGCCGAAGGCCGCTGAGCGCGCTGCGATGTCCTTCGAGCCCACGGCATAGTCCGCACCGGTGTGCTCGCTGTAGCCGTTGTTCTCGAACACGAAGATCGCGGGCACCTTGAGCACCACGGCGAGGTTCATCGCCTCGAACACCGTGCCCTGGTTGCAGCTGCCGTCGCCGCCGAACGCGACCGACACCGTGCGGTTGCCGGCGTTGCGGCACGCGATCGCAGCGCCCACCGCGATTGGCGGACCGCCGCCGACGATTGCGTTCGCGCCCAGCATGCCGCGGTCGAAATCCGCGATGTGCATCGAGCCGCCCTTGCCCTTGCACAGGCCGCCGGCGCGCCCGTAGATCTCCTTCATCATGCCGATCACGTCGCAGCCCTTCGCGATGCAGTGGCCGTGGCCACGATGCGTGCTGGCGATGTAATCGGCGTCGGTCAGCGCCTCGCAGACGCCGACGGCGACCGCTTCCTGCCCGGAATACAGATGGGTGAAGCCCGGAATCTCACCGGTGGCGATCTCGACATGCAGACGTTCCTCGAATTCGCGGATCGTCTTCATCTGCCGATACGCGCGTTCCAGCGCGGCCTGCGTCCAGCTCATTTGAGTCTGCCCTCGATGTAATCGTCGATGACCCTGTGGAAGTGGCGGATGCGCAGTTCCTGCTTGCCGATCCACAGGCCCTTGTAGCCCTTCGAATGCATGCCCGCCTGCACGCCTGGCAGGTTGCCGGCATCCTGATCCAGCACCAGGCCGATCGACTTGTCGCCATGCTTGAAGTGCTGGTGCTTCGCGCGCCGCGGCCATTCGCCCGGCGTGCCGTCGGCGTTGTCGGGCACCAGTTCGTAGGTCAGGATGTCGTAGAACATCTTGTCCGGATCGGTTGGATGCGGGCGCTGCCGGAAGACCCAGAAATCGTCGGCATGCACGTTCAACGACAGGTTCGGGAAGATCAGGTAGTGGTAGTCGTCGGTCAGCTGGTCGTCGTTGAGGCGTGAGTAATCGCGCCCCTGTTCGGCGCCATGCGCGCGCTTCCAGCGCTGCACGTCGCGACGGATGTCGGAGATCTTGCCGTCGTAGTCGGCCGGGTCCATGCCCGCGGCCTTCATGATGACCTTGATCGGTTCCGGGATCGTCGGTGGCGTGCGAACGCGCGGCGACAGCGTGCCGAACGGAATCAGGTAGCGGCTGTGCCGTTCGTAGACGTCGATCTGGATGTCGATGTCGTTCAGGTACCAGAGCAGCTGCGGGTGGATGCCCTGCACGTGATAGCTCTCGTTGAACGCATCGACCGAGGCTTTCCAGTTGCAGTCCCACTCGACCATGATGTCGCGCGTCTGCACCATCCGGTCGAACCGGTAGGGGTCGAGATGCTGGACCATGGGCCCGAGGAACTCGCGCAGCGGGATCGGCTGCTCGTTCAGCGTGAACCAGACGAAGCTGCCCCAGGTGTCGACATGGACCGGCGTCAGCGCGTAGGGCGGCGCCCCCTGCTCGAACGTGTCGAGGTCGGGGATCCGCCGAAAGCTGCCGTCGAGTTCGTATTCCCAGTGGTGATACTGGCACTTGAACGTCCTAGCCGGATCCGCTTTCCAGATGCCGCAGTCGGCGAGCCGGTTGCCGCGGTGCTGGCAGACGTTATAGAAGCCCTTGACCGAACCATCGTGCTGGCGGACGAGCAGGATGGACTCGCGGCCGATTTCCGTGACGATGAAGTCGCCGGGCTCCGGCATGTCGCACTCGCGGCCGCCCATCAGCCAGACCTTGGACCAGACGCGTTCCCACTCGAGGCGCATGAATTCGCGCGAGGTGTAGCGTTCCGCTGGAATCGGCGCAGTGCCGAGATCCGGATCCGGGGCCTTCTCGGCCGGCGTCTCAGGGCTGTCCTCGGGCCGCACGCGCGGCAGCGGCTTGAAGGCGGGGCTGCGCGAGCGGGCGATGAAGTCGTCGTGATTCGTGCTCATGATGGAATGCGTGCTCCCCAGCGGATGCCGCGGCGCAGGATTTCGTGGAACTGCGGCAGCTTCCAGCTACCGCGCTCGACTTGCGGATACTCGGCGATCATCGGCTGCATGTCGTACTGCCCGCGGCAGTGGCCCAGCGTGCAGTACATGATCTCCCCGGCACCGTGCCGGCGCAGGTACAGCACCGGGTGGCGCCGGTCATCATCCCAGTGCAGGTCGACGAAGCCGGGCGCATCGCCGCGGAAGTGAGTGTGCATCAGGCATTCGTGCTCGCCATGCCACTCGCACAGGTACAGCTCGTCGTCGGCATCGAACGCGCCGATGCCGCGCACGAGGTCGTGCTCGGGCAGGGTGGGCTCGACCCGATAAGGCTGGATGGGCGGATGCGCCAGGAACTGGCTGCCGAGCATCTGCATGAACCCGGGCGATTGGCGCGGCGCCGTCCAGGCTTTGTCCGGCTTCGACCATTTGAGGATCGAGTTCGTGCCGTGCAGGGCGAGCCAGCGCTTGCCGGCGCCGAGAAAGCGCTCGAGCGCCTGCTGCTGCTCGAGCGGCGGGATCACGTCGCAGGTGTAGGTGACGAGGAAATCGGCGGCCTCGATGGCCGACGTGTTCGAGTAATCCTCGCCGACGCGCACGCGCACCTGCGCGTGCTCGCCGAGCAGCTTCAGCAGCTCGACGCGCGCGTAATCCATGTCGTGATAGCGCCCCCCACAGACGAGGTAGGCGTTGACACGGGCGGGCAGGGCCATCGGTTCCGCGCCGCGTTACAGCTGCACGCGCTTCGTGAAGCCGTTGTCGGCGACGATGTTCGCGCCGGTGATCAGGCTCGCCGCCGGGCTCGCAGTGAACACGATGACGCGCGCGATTTCCTCGGGCGTGCCCATGCGTCCGCACGGGATCTGCTTGATCGCCCAGTCGTAGAACTTCGGCTGCGTGCCCTTGATCATCTCCCAGGCGCCGCCTTCGAAGTAGATCGGGCCCGGCGATACCGTGTTGACGCGGACATTCTTCTTGCCGACGAACTGCGACAGCTGCTTCGCGTAGGTGATCAGCGCGGCCTTCATCGCGTTGTAGGCCATGGGCGCCGCAAAGGTCTCGACGGCATTGGTCGAACCGACGATCACGATCGCGCCCTGGCCGGTCTTCTCGAGCTGCGGCATCAGCGCTTCGCAGCCACGCACGGTGTGCATGACGTCGATCTCGAAATTGCGGGTCCAGTTCTTTTCCGAATCCATGCCGCCGCCGGCGCTGACATTCGGCACGAAGATGTCGCAGCCGCCCAGCGTTTCGGCCGTCTTGGTCAGCCAGGCCTTGTACGCTTCGCCATCGCGGACGTTGACGGCGTCGCCGACGCAGTTCACGCCGCGCGCGCGGATCGCCTTGACCGCTTCTTCGACTTCCTCGGGCGTGCGCGCGCACAGGCCGATATCGACGCCTTCGCTGGCCAGCAATTCGATGACCGCCCGACCGATGCCCTTGGTGGCGCCCGTAACGATGGCTTTCTTTCCGCGCAGTCCGAGATCCATGGTCCCCTCCGTCTCTTGAATAGGCGAAGCCGAAACCGCCTTCCGACCGTGCCGCCGCGCGGCGACTTGGCAGCGGACGGGCGACACCGGCAAACTAGCGGCTTGGCGTAACGCGCTGAATTATATGTCTCGGCCAGCCATCCACAAACAGTCATGACTGTTTTTTTCGTGGGTGTGCTTGCATAGAGAAGTACGTCTTAAACCGCTGATTAATTTAGGAATTAAAGATGCCGCTGCTCAAGGTGATCGATCGCGACGGAAACCAGCACGAGCTCGAAGCCAAGTCTGGCCTGAAGATCATGGAGAGCCTGCGGGAAGTCGACTACGGCGTGGCGGCGATCTGCGGTGGCATGTGCTCCTGCGCTACCTGCCACGTCGTCGTCGAGCCGGCCTGGGCCGCCAAGCTGCCCGCGCCGATGTCCGACGAGCGTGAACTGCTCAGTGAACTGAGCCACTACCAGCCGACCTCGCGGCTGTCGTGCCAGGTCGAGATGACGGACGCGCTCGACGGGCTGACGGTGACGATCGCGCCGGACGAATAAGCGGCACGGGCGCCGCGGGAGGTTGCGGATGATCCAGATCAACCCGCGTGCCTGGTCCGCCGTGCTGCTGCTGGCGCTGGCCGCGACCGCAAGCCCCGTACGTGCTGATTTCAATGCCGCGGTAGCTGCGTATGATCGCGGCGACTTCCCGGCCGCGGCCGACCAGTTCGAGCGCCTCGCGCGCTTGGGCAATCCGCGCGCGCAGTACAACTTCGGATTGATGCTCGTGCAGGCCCAGGGTCGCCCGCGCGATCTGCAGCGTGCATTTGGCTGGCTCGAGGCAGCGCAAGCGAACGGCGAAGCCGATGCGGAGGCAATCCTCGCGCAGCTGCGGACTCGCAAGTCGCTTGATGCGGCGCGTGCCCGAGCCGACTCGGCGCCGTACAGCACGGCGCTGCGGCAAGTGCTGGATCGCCTTGCTGCTGCGGACTTCGACAAAATGCGCCGGATCGAGCGCGGCAAGTACAACTACCGACTGGACGACCGGGTTGGCGTGCACAAGGACGCCCGGCCCGGACTGCTCGGCGGCTCGATCTGCGCGATCTTCGTCGACGAGTCCGGCCAGGTCGTCGATGCCTTCGTGCTCGACGAGTACCCGATGGAGCTGTTCGACGGCTCGTTGCCCATTGCGCTGCTCTCCCAGCAGTTCCCGCCAGCAACGCTCGACGGCACTCCCATCGGCGTTCTCTCCTCGCTCAGGGTGCGATTGGTCAATGAGCCCGGTTCTTTCGATGTGCGCCGGTATCCGTCGGCGATCCGGGCGATCCGGCAGTTTCGCGAACGACAGGAGCAGGGCGACGCCGGAGCAGAGGTCAACCTTGGGCGTCTTGCCGCGACGTTTGAGGAACTCCGTGACGAGCTTGGCAAGCCCACAGACATTTTCCGCAGCGCCGCGGAACAGAAAGTCGTCGATGCAGATTACCAGCTGGCGTTTCGCGCCCTGTTCGGTGGCGACAGCGCGGCGGATGTGCGTGAGGGCGTCGATCGACTGAGCAGCGCGGCGCAGCGTGGCTATGTGCCAGCGCAATTCCTGCTGGGTGTCATGCTGCTCGCCGACCCCGAGGGCCGTGGCGAGGCGCTTGCGCGGGACGCGCTCCAGGCAGCCGTGGCGGGCGGGCACGAGCCAGCGGTGCGATATCTCGCCGGATTGCTCGCATCGGCGCGTGACGTCTCTTTACGCGATCCAGTCAGGGCGCTCGAGTTGATCGATGCCCAGATCTCGCATCCTCAGTTCGGCAAGTATCCACTCGTGTTCGAAGTCGCGGCGGCGGCCAGCGCTGCGAACGGCGACTATGTGGCTGCCGTCGAGCGCCAGAAGCGGGCTATCGCGCTCGCGGTCCGCGCCGAACCGAAGAACAGCCTGCGGTTGCAGCGGCTTGCTGCCTACCAGTCAGGCCGTCCGTGGACGGGTGCGCTGCCTGTCGTCCCTGCGCTTCGCAGGGTTGCAGACTGACCGCAGGCCGGGCTACTGCACCGTCAGCGCGTTGTCGATCAGCAGTTCGGCGCCATTGATGTGGCGCGACTCATCCGAGGCGAGGAACAGCACGAGGTTGCCGACGTCTTCCGGCTTGCCGAGTCCGCCCGGCATCTTGTCGTAGGCCGACATGTCGAAGCCGAGGTCTTTCGATGCCTTGACGACCATCGGCGTCTCGATGGCGCCGGCGTGGATCGAGTTGCAGCGGATGTTGAAGCCGTTCATCTGGCAATGGACCGCGACGGCCTTGGTCATCGAGCGCACTGCGCCCTTCGCCGCCGAGTACGCGTAGAACACCGGGTAACCGAGATGGGTCGCGGTCGAACACATGTTGATGATCGAGCCACCGCCCGAGGCCTTCATCAGCGGAATGCCGTACTTGCAGGCGAGGAACACGCTCTCGGTCATGACGGTCAGGTGCTTGCGGAACATGTCGAGCGGCGTGCTTACCGGATCGCCGATCACGACCATGCCGGCGTTGTTGACGAGCACGTGCAGCGCGCCGAAGCGCTTCTCGATCTCGGCGAACACTTCCTGCCAGCGTGACTCGCTGGAAACGTCCTGAGTCATGAAGAACGCGCTGCCGGGAGCGCTGGCGTTCAGCGACTGCTCGAGTTCACGGCCCGCCGCCTCGTTGATGTCGGTGATCACGACCTTGGCGCCTTCGCGCACGAGGGCAATCGCATCAGCGCGACCCAGGCCCGAGCCAGCGCCGGTGACCAGTGCAACCTTTCCAGAAACTCGTCCCATGATGTTCCCCTCAAGACGTTTCGCCGCGGCAAAGTGGCGGGGAAGTTAGCAGTCAGTGGCGACGGTTTCAATCAGCTTTGACTTTTTCCGACAGCGACTACATCCTTGCTCCGCATGGAATTTTCGCCCCCATGAGTTCGCCCGAACCCTCTTCTGACGCGCCTGCGGCCAGTGGCTGGCAGGCGCAGAAGAGCGCATCCACCCGCAACCTGATCGTCGAGGCGGCCATCAAGTGCTTTGTCGACCTGGGCTATGCGCGCACCACGACCACGGTCATTGCCGACAAGGCCGGGTTGTCGCGCGGCGCGATGCTGCACCATTTCCCGTCCAAGCTCGATGTCGTGCGCGCGGCGGTCGAGCACTTGCACGCGAAGCGTCTGCGGGCCCTGCGCAAGGCGATGGCGAAGGGGCCGGTCGACGGTGATCATGTCCGGCAGGGCGTCGAGACCTACTGGAGCCACGTCAACCACCCGCTGTTCGTGGCTTTCTTCGAGCTCGCGGTCGCGGCGCGCACCGATCGCGAGCTTGCGGACATCCTTCGCCCGGCGCAGGAGTCGTTCGAGCGCGAGTGGCATGCGGCGACGCTCGATGTCTTTCCCGAGTGGCGCGGCAAGGGTGGCAACTTCGACCTCGCCTTCGACCTGTCGCGCTATGTGCTCGAGGGCATGGCGATCAGTTTCCTGACCCACAAGGAAACCGAGCGCGACAAGCGCGTGCTCGAATATCTGCAGCACAAGATCCGCGAGCTCGCGGGTCCTTGAAGTTCATGGCCGAGTTTCCCAGGAGATGGATCTGATCATGTGGCAAGGAACGACTGTCGGTTTGGAAGTGCGCGGCGCCGTGGGGATCGTCACGCTGAATCGCCCGGAAAGCGCGAATGTCCTGAACCTGCCCATGGGGCGTGAACTGCTCGAGGCCGCGATCGCGATCGAGAAGAACCCCGCCGTACGCGCCGTGGTGCTGACGGGGGCGGGCAAGAACTTCTGCTTCGGCGGCGATCTGCGCGGCATGATGTCCGAGGGTGGTGCGGTCGATGCCTACCTGCGCGAGCTCACCTCGTTCCTGCACCATGCGATCTCGCACTTCGTGCGGATGGATGCACCCGTCATCGCGGCCGTCAACGGCACGGCTGCCGGCGCGGGCGTCGGCCTGGTCGCGATGGCCGACATGGCCGTCTGCGCGCGCAGCGCCAAGTTCTCGCTGGCGTACACCGGCGTGGCGCTGACGCCCGATGGCAGCACGTCCTATTTCCTGCCGCGCCTGATCGGCGCCAAGCGCGCGATGGAGCTCGTGCTCACCAACCGGCCCCTGACCGCCGACGAAGCGCTGTCGTGGGGGCTCGTGAACCAGGTCGTCGACGATGCGGCTTGTGTCGACGAGGCGATCAAGCTCGCGGAGAAATTCGCCGCCGGTCCGATGCGCGCCTACGGCAAGGCCAAGCGGCTGATCGCCGGCGGCAGCGGCGCGCTCGAGGCGCACATGGTGCTCGAGAGCGAGACCATTTCGCAGCAGGCCATCAGCGCCGAAGGCCAGGAAGGCATCCGGGCCTTCCTCGACAAGCGCAAGCCGCAGTACTCCTGATCCCCACAAGCCGAGGTTTCCATGAAGTGGCTCTACCTGCTGCTGCTGATCGGCGCGCTCCTGGCCGTCGGCCGGATTGTCCTGCAGGTGCGCCGGCTGCGCAATCGACCCGAGGACGACTGGGACGCGAGGTTGATCGAGAAGCTGCGCCGCAGCGGCGTGGATCCGTTCCAGCCGCGGCAACTCGACTTCTTCGTGGGCATGCCGGATGAGGCTTCCGCGCGGCGCATCGCCGAGCGCTTGACGGGCGAGGGTTTCGCCGTCGACGTTCGGCCGGTCGCGGACAACAGTTCGCACCCGTTCAGCATGCACATCAGCAAGGCGATGTCGCTGTCGGTGACCGAAGTGCGCGCCGTCTCATCGCGGCTGCGCGAAATGGCCGAAGCCAGCGGCGGGCGCTACGACGGCTGGACCGCGGGGCGGCGTCCCGACGCCTGATCCCTCAGGCTTTCTTTTCCGTCTGGCGCCGCACGGCTTCCGCGGCGGCCTTGATCGCTTCGGCATCGCCAAGGTAGCGGCTGCGGATCGGCTTCAGGTTCGCATCCAGTTCGTACAGCAGCGGCACGCCGGTCGGGATGTTCAACTCGACGATGTCCTGTTCCGATACGCCGTCGAGCATCTTGACCATCGCGCGCAGGCTGTTGCCATGCGCGGCGACCACGACATTTCGCCCGGCGCGCAGTTCGGCGCTGATCCGCGTCTCCCACAGCGGCAGCACGCGCGCGAGCGTTTCCTTCAGCGACTCGGTGGCGGGCAGCAGCGCCGGGTCGACCCCGGCGTAGCGCGCGTCGAAGCGCGGGTGGCGCGGATCATCGAGCGCGAGCGGCGGCGGCGGGATGTCGTAGCTGCGACGCCAGATCTTGACCTGCGCTTCGCCGTGCTTCTCGACGGTCTGTGTCTTGTTGAGGCCCTGCAGGGCGCCGTAGTGGCGCTCGTTGAGGCGCCAGCTGCGCTCGACCGGCACCCACATCCGGTCGGTTTCATCGAGGATGTACCACAGCGTGCGGATCGCGCGCTTCAACACCGACGTGAACGCGATGTCGATCGTCAGCCCCTCGCGCTTGATCTCGATGCCCGCCTGCCGTGCTTCGATCATGCCCTGCGGCGACAGGTCGACATCGGTCCAACCCGTGAACAGGTTGTCGACGTTCCAGATGCTCTGGCCGTGGCGGACGAGGATCAGTTTGCCGGGCGTGCGGGCGGAATCGGTCATGGCGGTCTCTGCGCTGAGTGAGTCGGGGCCGTGGGCAGCGGGCGGCGCTTTATAGCATGGCGGCCCGATCGGGTTCAGGTGCGGCTGCCGGGATCGGGCGATTCGAGATGCGCAGCAAGACCGGCGTCACAACGGGTGCGGCGGCGCGCCAGCGTGTCGGCGAGGATGCGCTGGTTGGCGTCGACGCGTGTCCGCGATGCGGGCGGGTGATGCAGGTGAAAGGCGATGCCGCCGAACAGCAGCGTTTGCCGGCGTACGCCGGCATGCGCCAGGCGTGCGCACAGTTCCTTGTCCTCCGGGCCCCAGCCGACGATGTTTTCGTCGAAGCCGTTCACGGTGACGAGATCGCTGCGCCAGAAGGCCTGGTTGCAGCCCTTGATCGCGATGATGCGATTGGCCAGCCGTCGCACGAACCGGCTCGTCCGCGGTGCGCGCAGCGCGTAGCAGCGCCGCAGGCCACCGAGCCCGGCCGATAGCGGCGAGAACCGCGTTGCCGGATCGCGCAGGGCCGTCGCGGTGCGCGGCGCGTCCAGCAGCACGCGCACGCCCTGCGTGAACCAGCCCGGTCGCGCGAGGCGCCGATGGTCGGCGATGAAGTCGGTGTGCAGCAGCATGTCGCCATCGATGAACACCACGTACTCGGCCGTCGACGCAGCGATGGCGAGATTGCGCAACCGCGTCAGGCGAAAGCCCTCGTGCGGCTGCCAGACATGCCTGCCGGCCGCGGCGTGGCGCGCGAAGTGCTGTTCGATCACGGCGCGCGTCTGTGGGCCGGAACCATCGTCGGCAATGATCAATTCATCCGGCGCGTCGTGCTGCGCGCCGACGCTGGCCAGCACCGCTGCGAGCGCGTCCGGCCGGTCGAACGTCGTGACGACCAGGGCCAGCCGCATCAGCGCAACAGCTTGCGCACTGCTTCGACGCCGACCGACAGCGTCGCGAAATCGGCCGCCGCGGCGCCCTTCATCTCTGCCAGCGTGCGCTGCAATGCCTCGAGTTCGGCGCCGGAGCGCGCCACCCACGCGCTCACGCGCGCGCTGGGGCGTCCGCTGCCCGTCGCGAGCGCCCGCTCCACCAGGCCGCGCTGCAGTTGCTGGGCGCTGTCACGCAGGTCGCGGCGTGCCGCGGCCTGCCACGGGCCTTCGACCGCGAGCTCATCGACGCGGCGCGCCAGCCAGTCGAGGCCGATCCGCTGGCCGAGCTCATGCCAGGCCTCGGCGATCTCCGGCGCCTTTAGCTTCTGCGACTGTGCGAGTTCGACGATGTCGAAGGCGGCGGCCAGTGTGTCGGCGCAGGCGACCAGGGTCGCGAGCGCCGGCGGCACGGCGGTGGCCAGCAGCGCTTCGCGCTCGGCCGCGATGCGTACGCGGGCCGCCTCGGCGACCAGTTGCGGCCAGCGCGCGACCAGCCCCGCGAGCTCGGGCCGCAGGCGCTTGACGCGCGCGTCCACGGCGAGCGAGCGATCCCGCTGTCGCAGCAGCCAATAGCTCGCGTGCCGCAGCAGCCGCGCGAGCGCGGCCATCATCGCGTACTGCGTCGCCGCCGGGATGCGGTTGTCCAGGGATTCGATCGCGGCCCAGTGGTGGCGCATGTCGAACGCTTCGCGCGCGATCGTGTAGGCGCGCGCGATCTGCGCCGGCGTCGCCCCCGTCTCCGCTTCCGCGCGCTGCACGAAGCTCGGTCCCATCCGGTTGACCAAGCTGTTCGTCGTCGAGGTCACGATGATCTCGCGCCGCAGGCGGTGCCGGCCGATCGCCTTGCCGAAGCGGCGCCGCACGGGTTCCGGGAAGTAGCGTTCCAGTTCGTTCGACAGGTACGGGTCTTCCGGCACGTCGGAGTCTAGCAACTGGTTGTAGAGCCGCAGCTTGCTGTACGCGAACAGCACGGCGATCTCGGGCCGTGTCAGGCCCAGCCGCTGCTTGCGCCGTTCGGCGAATCCGTCGTCATCAGGCAGGTATTCGAGTGCGCGGTTCAGGTCGCCGCTGCGCTCCAGCGCGCGCACGAGCTGCTGCAGCTCCGTCAGCCGCCGGCCGGCTTCCGCTTCGAGCTGCGAGATCGCCTGGCTCTGCAGGTAGTTGTTGCGCAGCACGAGGTCGCCGACGGCGTCCGTCATGCTCGCCAGCAAGCGGTCGCGATCGCGGCGCCGCAGCTTGCCGTCCCGCTCCAGGCCGTTCAGCAGGATCTTCAGGTTCACTTCGACGTCGGACGTGTTGACGCCCGCGGAGTTGTCGATGAAATCGGTGTTGATCCGGCCGCCGGCCAGCGCGTACTCGATTCGGCCCCGTTGCGTGCAGCCGAGATTGCCGCCTTCGCCCACGACGCGGGCGCGCAGATCGGCACCGTTGATGCGCACGGCGTCGTTGCTGCGGTCGCCGGCGTCGGAGTTCGACTCGCTGCGTGCCTTCACATAGGTGCCGATGCCGCCGTTCCAGAGCAGGTCGACCTTCATGCACAGCAGCGCGCGGATGATCTCCGTGGGCGTCGCGTGACTGGCCGCGAGGCCCAGCATGCCCTGCGCTTCGCGCGACAGCGCGATCGACTTGGCGCTGCGCGCAAAAACGCCGCCACCGCGCGAGATCAGCCTGTCGTCGTAGTCCTCCCAGCTGCTGCGGGGCAGGGCGAACAGGCGCTGCCGCTCGGCGAAGCTGCGCGCGGCGTCGGGCGCGGGGTCGAGGAAGACATGCTGGTGATTGAAGGCGCCCAGCAACCGGATGTGCGGCGACAGCAGCATGCCGTTGCCGAACACGTCGCCCGACATGTCGCCGATGCCGACGACCGCGAAGTCCTCGCGCTGGATGTCGCATCCCAGCTCGCGGAAGTGCCGTTTGACGCATTCCCACGCGCCGCGCGCCGTGATGCCCATCTTCTTGTGGTCGTAGCCGGCCGATCCGCCGGATGCGAACGCATCGCTCAGCCAGAAGCCGCGCTCCACCGAGATGGCATTCGCGGTGTCGGAGAACGTTGCCGTGCCTTTGTCCGCCGCAACCACCAGGTACGGGTCCTCCGCATCCCGGCGCACGATGCCGGGTGGCGTCACGGTGCGGCCGCGCACGATGTTGTCGGTGACGTCGAGCAGCGCGCGGATGTAGGCCCGATACGCCGCCGTGCCTTCCTGCTGGATCGCGTCGCGCGAACCGCCCGGCGGGAGCTGCTTCGGGAAGAAGCCGCCCTTTGCGCCGACCGGCACGATCAGCGTGTTCTTGACGTTCTGCGCCTTCATCAGGCCGAGCACTTCGGTGCGGTAATCCTCGCGTCGATCGGACCAGCGCAGGCCGCCGCGCGCGACCGTGCCCATGCGCAGGTGCACGCCCTCGACCCGCGTCGAGAACACGAAGATCTCGAAGCGCGGGCGCGGCAGGGGGAGGTCGGGGATCCTGGCCGGGTCGAGCTTGATCGCGAGCGCGCGCGCATCGGCGCCGGCGTCTGCCGGCAGGTAGTAGTTGGTCCGGAGCATCGCGCCGATCAATGCCAGATAGGCGCGCAGGATGCGGTCCTCGTCGGCGCTGCGCACGGCCTCGAGTTTCGCCTGCACTCGCGTCCGCAGGCGCTCGGCGCGCGCGTCGCGGCCGCGCCCGGCCGCGGGATTGAACTGCAGGTCGAACAGCGCGAACAGGTCGGCCGCGACAGCCGCGTGGTTCGACAGCGTCTGCTCCATGTAGCTCTGGCTGAACGGCAGGCCGGTCTGCGCCAGATAGCGCGCGCAGGCCCGCAGCACGACGATCTGGCGCGCCTCGAGCGTCGTGGCCAGCAGCAGGCGGTTGAAGCCGTCGTTGTCGACCCGGCCGCGCCAGACCGCGAGGAAGGCCTCGATGAATCGCGCCTCGACCCGGTCGATAGCGAGCGGCGTGCCGCCGTGCCGCTCGAACTCGAAATCCTGGATGCTGGCCGTCGCGCCGCCAGGCAGGCTCACTTCGTGCGGCCGCTCGGCGATCATCCGCAGGCCGAAATTCTCCATGACCGGCAGCAGGTCCGACACCGCGATGGCGTCGCCGCGCTTGATGAACTTCATGAACACGCGCGACAGCGGCTTGCCGGACGGGCGATGCAGGTTCAGTCGCAGCGCGCTCGATTCCGTGCCCAGCTGCTCGAGATCCGCGATGTCGTCGAGCGCATCCACGGCTTCGACCTGCGCCTGGTAGGCGAGCGGGAACGCCTGGGCGTACCTGGTCGCGAGCTTCACGGCCGCGTCGGGCTCGTGCGCGGCCAGCAGCGCGGCCCGCAGCCTGTCGGTCCAGGTTGCTGCGGCGGCAGCGATCTCGCGCTCCGTGGCGTCGATGTCCGGCAGCGGCGCGGGACGCCGCGTGCGTCCCTGGTCGGCGCTCGGCACCCGCACGACGACATGCAGGCGGGCGTGATTCGATTCGGAGATCTGCACCTGCGATTCGACGCGCGAGCCCTGGAAGCGGCGCAGGATGATCTGCTCGACGCGGTGGCGCACTTCGGTCGTGTAGCGATCCCGCGGCACGTAGACCATGCACGAGTGAAAGCGCCCGAAGACATCCGTACGCACGAGCAGGCGGGTGCTGCGACGCTCGTACAGGTTGACGATCTCGCGCACGATCCGCACCAGTTCGGCGGCCGATGCCTGGAACAGCTCATCGCGCGGGTAGGTCTCCAGCACCGCCATCACGGCCTTGCCGTCATGGCTCGAGGGATCGAGCCCGAAGTTCTCGACGATCCGCGCAACCTTGAGGCGCAGCACCGGGATGTCGCCCGGGCTCGCGAAATAGGCCGTGGATGTCCACAGGCCGATGAAGCGATGTTCGCCGCAGGGGCGACCGCGCGAGTCGAACTCCTTGACGGCGACGTAATCGAGGTGCGTGGCTCGGTGGATCGTCGCGACCACGTTGGCCTTCGTGATCACGACGATGGTCTGGTCGCGCGCAAGGTCGCGCATCGCGCCGTGCAGCACGGTGGCGCCCGGCGGCGGCGCGTGGCCTGGACGCAGCAGCCCAAGGCCCGTAGCGGCATCGGGCAGCAACTGATCGACCCGCGCGCCACGCTTCAGGCGGTAGTGCCGGTAGCCCAGGAACACGAAGTGTTCGTCGGCCATCCACGCGAGCAGGGCGCGCGCCTCGTCGGTGTCACGCGGATCCGCGCCGGGGATGCCGCGCTCCGCGAGCGACTGGCCGAGGCCCTGCATCAGGCTGCGCATCGCCCGCCAGTCACGCACCGCGACCGCGACATCGGCGAGTGTGGCGCGCAGGCTGTGTTCGAGCGCGGCCAGATGCGCCGCATCGAGCTGCCGGTCAATCAGGTAGAGCTGCCAGGACTCGGCGCGTCCGCCCTTGCCTGGCTCGGCAGTCGCCGCGCGCAGCACGCCGCGAGCGTCGCGGCGCACGCTGAGGACGGGGTGCACGATCATGTGCACGGCGACGCCTGCCGCAGCGAATACCATGTTCACCGAATCGACGAGGAAGGGCATGTCGTCAATGACGATCGCGACGACCGTGTATCCGGGCGCAGCCACCCGCAGCGCGGCGTGCTCGTTGCATGCCGTGACGAGGGCCTTGCCGGGCGGGCGTCGCGCGCCGACGTCGAGATGCAGCCGCGCCAGCGCCACGAGTTCATCGGCGTTGCGCGAGGCGAGATCCTGCTCGCCCACGCCGCGGTAGTAATCCCTGATGAAACCTCGCAGCAGTGCCGGCGTTGCCGGCGCAGTGCGTGCGACGCGTTCGATCAGGGCCAGGCGGCTGCTCGGGACGGCATGTGGCATCGGGGTCTCCCCGTGTGAAGCGGCATCGCGCCGGGAATTATAGGCTCCGACGCGGCGCAGGACCGGTGTCCGCGGTCGGACCAAGTT
Organism: uncultured Steroidobacteraceae bacterium; assembly: GCA_964586725.1. Taxonomy (GTDB): domain Bacteria; phylum Pseudomonadota; class Gammaproteobacteria; order Steroidobacterales; family Steroidobacteraceae; genus UBA964. Next base: position 16,098 of record CAZPJE010000172.1, read on the forward strand.
CGGCGGCGCGCTGCTGCAGCGTTCGCAGCAGGCGATCGAGCTGCCGTCGATCCGTTGCCGACAGCGGTTGCAGCAACGAGCGCTCGTAATGCAGTGCGACAGGCACGACCTTCTCGTAGACCGCGACGCCGGCGGAAGACAGCTGCAGCACCGAACGGCGCCGATCACCCGCCGCGACCCGGCGTTCGAGCCGCCTGGCGCGCATCAGGGACGAGACTGCGCGACTGACTGCGACCTTGTCCATCGCGGTGCGCGCCGCGACTTCCGCGGCCGACAGCCCCGGCTCCATGGCGAGCACTGCCATGACCCGCCATTCGGGGATCGACAGGGAAAAGCGGGTGGCGTAGTGCGCCGCGATGGCGGCGCTGACCACGTTGCTGAGTACGGACAGGCGATAGGGGAGAAAGCCGTCCAGGGCGAGCTTGTTGCGCGTCATGATGCGGGGTCTATAATGGTTTCAATTGTAACCAATATTCCAGGGGCCATTCCATGGCGGCGATCTTGCAACAACAGAGCCTCCCCAACCCGATGGGAACCGACGGGTTCGAATTCGTCGAGTACACGGCCGTGGACCCGCGCGCCCTGCGCCAGTTGTTCGAACAGATGGGCTTTCCCGTGGTGGCTCGGCATCGCAGCAAGGATGTCACGCTGCATCGCCAGGGTGATGTGAATTTCATCATCAATGCCGAGGCCGACTGTTTCGCGCAGCAGTTTGCGCGTGACCATGGCCCCTCGGCCTGCGCGATGGCCTTCCGGGTGCGCGATGCGGCGGCAGCCTTTCGCCGCGCGGTCGATCTCGGTGCGAAGCCCGTCGGACATCCGGTCGGCCCGATGGAGCTGAACATCCCGGCCATCGAGGGCATTGGCGGCTCGCTGGTCTACCTGGTGGATCGCTACGGCGAGCAATCCATCTATGACGTCGACTTCCGTCCCGTGGCGCCCGAGCCTTCCGTGCGGCCCGTCGGGCTGACGGTGATCGACCACCTGACCCACAACGTCCGGCGCGGGAACATGGATGTCTGGAGCGGCTTCTACGAGCGCCTGTTCGGCTTCCGCGAGGTGCGCTACTTCGACATCGAGGGCAAGCGCACCGGCCTGTTCAGCCGCGCGATGACGAGCCCATGCGGCAAGATCCGCATCCCCATCAATGAGTCGCAGGATGACAAGTCGCAGATCGAGGAATACCTCGAGCAGTATCGCGGCGAGGGCATCCAGCACATCGCGCTCGCCACGGACGACATCTATGCGACGGTGGACGCGCTGCGTGAGCGCGGCATCGTCTTCCAGGACACCCCGGATACCTACTACGACGGGATCGCCGCGCGCGTCCCGGGGCACCACGAGTCCGTGGATGAACTGCGCCGCCGCCGCATCCTGATCGACGGCGACGGTACGAACGGCGCCGGTATCCTGTTGCAGATCTTCACGCAGACCGTCATCGGGCCGATCTTCTTCGAGATCATCCAGCGCAAGGGCAACGAGGGCTTCGGCGAGGGCAACTTCCGCGCGCTCTTCGAGAGCATCGAGCTCGACCAGATCCGGCGTGGCAAGATCTGAGCATGCTGACCCTGCACACCTACTACCGAAGCAGCGCGGCGTACCGCGTGCGGATCGCGCTGGCGTTGAAGAAGCTGCCGTGGACGCCGTCCCATGTGCACCTCGTGCGCGGCGGCGGCGAGCAGCACGGCGAGGCTTACCGCCGGCTCAACCCGCAGGGCCGGGTGCCGCTGCTCGTCGACGGCGGCACGATGCTGTCCCAGTCGCTGGCCATCATCGAGTATCTCGAAGAAACGCATCCTGCGCCGCCGCTGCTGCCGCCCGATGCGCCGGGTCGGGCCCGCGTCCGCAGTCTTGCCCAGCTGATCGCCTGCGACATCCAGCCGCTGCAGAACATCAGCGTCACCCGCTACCTGGCGCGGCAACTCACGCTGAACGATGCGGCGATCCGGGCCTGGCAGATCCACTGGATTTCCGCCGGGCTGGCGGCGCTCGAAAGCCGGCTCGCGTCCGAGCCCGCGACGGGCAAGTTCATGCACGGCGACTCGCCGACCCTGGCCGAGTGCTGCCTCGTGCCGCAGTGCTATGCCTCCCGTCGCTTCGGTGTCGATCCGGCGGCGTATCCGACGCTCGCAGCGATCGAGCTTCGCTGCCTCGAACTGCCTGAGTTCCAGGCCGCGGCGCCCGAGCAGCAGGCTGACGCCGAGTGATCGGCGCGCGCCGTGCGCGCCTCAGGCTTGGTGCTCGCGGGCGAGGTACTCGGCGCTCTGCATCTCGATCAGGCGACTCGCCGTGCGCGCGAACTCGAAGCGCAGCCGCTCGCCCCGGTACAGTTCGTTTGGCGGTGCCGCGGCGGACAGCACCAGCTTGACGCCGCGATCGTAGAACTCATCCACGAGCGCGATGAAGCGGCGCGCTGAATCGTCGCAACTTGCATCGAACTGCGGCACGCCCGAGATGATCACCGACTGGTACTCGCGCGCGATCTCGATGTAATCATTCTGGCTGCGCGGCCCGTCGCAGATGGCCGCGAACTCGAACCAGACGACGTTGTCGCTCTCCCGCACCACGGCAATCGCGCGGCCTTCGATCTCGATCGTGGGATCCGAATAGATCTCGCCGTCGGCGAGTTCGTCGAACAGTTCGCCGAGCCGCTGGCGGCAGGCCGGATCGACGCTGTCGACGTAGATCGGCGCCTGGGTCAGTTGCCGCAGGCGGTAGTCCGTGCCGCCATCCACCGCCACGATGTCGAGCTCGCGTTCCAGCAGCTCGATGGCGGGCAGGAAGCGTTGCCGCTGCAGGCCGTCGCGGTAGAGGCCCGAGGGCGGGACGTTGGACGTGAACACCAGCGCAACGCCATGGTCGATCAGCTGGTGGAACAGGCCGCCGAGCAGCATCGCATCGGCGATGTCCGACACATACAGCTCATCGAAGCACAGGATCCGCGCGCGACCGGCCAGCCGCGCCGCGACCAGGGCGAGCGGATCCGGCGTGTCGCGATGCGCGCGCAGTTCGGCGTGCACGTCATGCATGAAGCGATGGAAGTGGCTGCGTCGCTTCTGCTCGAGCGGCAGGCTCTGGAAGAAGATATCCATCAGCCAGGTCTTGCCGCGGCCGACGCCGCCCCACAGGTACACGCCGCGCGGCGCGGCAGCGCGGCGCTGTCCCGTCACGCGCCGCCACAGGACGCGAGCGGGCGCGCGATCGGCGCGATCCGCGCGCAGCAGCGCGCGGCGCAGCTTGTCGAGCCGGTCGATGGCGCGCAGTTGCGCGGCGTCGCTGCGAAAGCCCCGCGCCGCAAGCTCGGCCTGGTAGCGATCTCGCAGCGTGCCTGTGGCGCCGTCGGGCATCTGCGGCGCTACAGCGACTGGTAGATGGGCCCCGAGCCGCCCTCCGGCGTCGTCCAGTTGATGATCTGGTACGGGTCCTTGATGTCACAGGCCTTGCAGTGGACGCAGTTGGCCGCGTTGATCTGCAGGCGCTTGCCGCCCGCGCCGTCGTCGACCATCTCGTACACGTTCGCCGGGCAGAAGTTCTGGCAGGGATTGCCGAACTCCGTCGCGCACTTCGTCGCGCAGATGCTCGTGTCGGCGACCTTCAGGTGCACCGGCTGGTTCTCTTCATGCGAGTTGTTGGCGAAGAACACCGACGCGAGGCGGTCGCGCGGCGGCAGGCTGCGATCGACCCACTGCCGCTCGGGCGACTCGTACTCATCAAGGGTGCGCAACGCCGCGTGGGCCGCCTTGTTGCGCAGCGTCCAGGGGAGGGCACCTGCGGTCGCGGTTTCGAGCGCTGCGTTGGCGATGCCGAACCAGAGGCCGCGCTTGAAGCCGGGCTTGATGTTGCGCACCTTGCGAAGCTCGCGCCCGCCGTCGGAGGCGCGCCAGCGCGCATCGAAGCCGGCGGTGGCGCCGGTCTCGGCGAGATGGTCCGCGGCGAGCATGCCGCTGCGGATCGCCTGGTGTATGCCCTTGATCTTGGGCACGTTGAGCGTGCCGCCGGCATCGCCGATCAGCAGCGCGCCCGGCATCTCGAGCTTGGGCAGCGATTGCCAGCCGCCCGCCGCGATGGTGCGGGCGCCCGCGGCGACGATCTCGCCGCCCTCGAGCAGTGGGCGGATGCTCGGGTGATGCTTGAACTGCTGGAAGGCTTCGAACGGCTTGAGGCGCGGGTCTTCGTAGTCGAGCCCGACGACATAGCCGATGTAGATGCGGTTGTTGTCCAGGTGATACAGGAAACTGCCGCCGTAGGTGCGCGTGTCCAGCGGCCAGCCGACCGTGTGCTGGATCAGGCCAGGTTCCACACGACCCTCAGGCAACTGCCACAGTTCCTTGAAGCCGAGGCCGTAGGTCTGCGGATCGCTGTCGCGATCGAGTTCGAAGCGCCGGATCAGCTGCTTCGAGACGCTGCCGCGGCAGCCCTCCGCCAGTACCGTGATGCGCGCGCGCACTTCCGGCCCGGGCGCATAGCCAGGCCCCAGCTCACCGGATTTCTCGATGCCCATGTCGCCGATCTGCACGCCCGCGACGGAACCATCGTCGTTGAAGAGCGCCTGCGCCGCGGCGAAGCCGGCGAACACATCGATGCCCAGCGCCTCGGCCTTCTGCGCGAGCCACGGCGTCAGCAATCCGAGCGAGATGATGAAGTTGCCGGCGTTGTGCTGCTGCGGCGGCGTCGGCAGGCGGATCTTGCGGGTCGGCGTCAGCAACGCGAACTCATCGCGCTTGGCGGACACGCAGACGGCCGGCGGTGAATCGCGCCACTCGGGCGCGAGTTCGTCGAGCGGCGCAGGCTCGAGCACGGCGCCCGACAGCGCCTGCGCGCCGATCGCCGAGGCTTTCTCGAGCACGCAGATGTTCAGTTCAGGCTGCCTCTGCTTCAGGCGGATCGCGCAGGCCAGCCCCGACGGGCCACCGCCGACGATGACGACGTCGTACTCCATGACATCGCGTTCGACTGTTGCGTTCATTCCGTTGAATCTCCCGTCAGGCTGGCTCAGCGCGGCTGCATGCGGATCGCGCCGTCGAGGCGGATCACTTCGCCGTTCAGCATCGCGATCTCGAAAATCGACTGCACCATGCGCGCGTACTCATCCGGGCGCCCGAGGCGCGACGGGAATGGTACCTGTTGTCCGAGCGAATCCTGGGTTTCCTGCGGCAGGCTCGCGACCATCGGCGTGTGGAACACGCCCGGCGCGATCGAAACGACCCGGATGCCGAACTGGGCAAGCTCGCGCGCGAGCGGCAGCATCATGCCGATGACGCCGGCCTTGGTGGCGGCGTAGGCCACCTGGCCGATCTGGCCTTCGAACGCGGCCACCGAAGAGGTGTGGATGATCACGCCGCGTTCGCCATCGGCGTTCGGGCTGTTCTTCTGCATCCACGCGGCGGCGGTCTTGTCGCACAGGAACGTGCCGATCAGGTTGATGTGCACGACTTTCGTGAAGAAGTCGCCCGCCATCGGTCCGTTGCGGCCCAGCACCTTGCCGGCGCCAACGACGCCCGCGCAATTGACCAGCAGGTTGATACCGCCCATGCGCTCGGCGGCGGTCGCCATGGCCGACTCGACCTCCGCCTCGGACGTGACGTCGCAGCGGACGAAACTCGCGCGCTCGCCGAGTTCCGTGGCGGCCTTGAGGCCTGGGCCGTCCTGCACGTCCAGCAGGGTCACGCGACCGCCGAGGGAAACGATGTGCTTGGCTACCGCGTGGCCGAGTCCCGAGGCTCCGCCGGTGATGACGGCGCGCGCTTCCGTGATGTTCATCTGCAGCAATCTCCGTGGAAAAAATCAGCGCCAGTAGGGTGGGCGCTTCTCTAGGAATGCGGCGACGCCGTCCTGGCCTTCGCGCGAGGCGCGCAGGCGGGCGAGCCGGTGACTGGTGGACTGACGCAACGCGTCGTCGGGCGGGCGGCCATCGACTTCGCGGATCAGTTGCTTGGCTTCGCGCTGCGCCGCTGGCCCGCCCGCCAGCAGTGAGTCGACCAGTGACGCGATTCGGGCGTCGAACTCCGCTTCGATGACGACCTCGTGCACGAGGCCGATCTGGTGCGCGGTCGTAGCATCGAAGCTCTCGCCCGTCAGGAACCAGCGCCGCGCCTGGCGCGCGCCGATGGCGGCGACGACATGCGGCGAAATGGTGGCGGGCACGAGGCCGAGGCGGACTTCCGTCAGCGCAAACTTCGCACGCTCGCTGCACAGCGCGATGTCGCAGCAGGCGACGAGCCCGACGCCGCCGCCGTACGCGTTGCCCTGCACGCAAGCCAGAGTCGGTGCCGGGAACTCGTCGAGCGACTGCAGCGTGCGCGCCAGCGCTAGCGCGGCCGCGAGGTTGTGCTCCGGCGCGGCGCGCGCCATGGCGGCCATGTCGTCGAGGTCGGCGCCCGCGCAAAAGCTGCGGCCCTGGGCCCGCAGCAGCAGCAGGTGGACCGGTCGCGCCGCAAGATCAGCGAGCGCTGCATGCAGCGCGGCGATCAAATCGCCGTCGAACGCGTTGTGGCGCTCCGGGCGGGCGAGCGTCAGCGTCGCCACGCCGCGCGCGTCGACGTCAGTCAGCACGCGCGGCGCGTCGGCCGTCATCTCAGAGGATCTCCAGCGCGATGGCGGTGGCTTCGCCGCCGCCGATGCACAGCGACGCCACGCCGCGCTTGCCGCCGCGACGCTTGAGCGCGTGCAGCAGCGTCGTGACGATGCGCGCGCCGGTGGCGCCGACCGGATGGCCGAGCGCGCAGGCGCCGCCATTGACGTTCAGCTTCGCGTGCTCGATGCCGATGTCGCGCATCGCAGCCATCGCGACTGCCGCGAAGGCCTCGTTGACTTCCCACAGGTCGACGTCACTGGCCTTCCAGCCCGCTCGCTGCAGGACCTTCTGGATCGCGCCGACCGGCGCGGTCGTGAACCACTCCGGCGCCTGCGCATGGCTCGCCTGCGCGACGATGCGCGCGAGCGGCTTGAGCCCGCGCTGCGTCGCGTTCGACTGCTTCATCAGCACGACGGCCGCGGCGCCGTCGGAGATCGACGACGAGGAGGCCGCCGTCACGGTGCCGTCCTTGCGGAACGCGGCCTTCAGCTGGGGAATCTTCGCGATGTCGCAGGTGTACGGGGTTTCATCCTTCGCGACGACGGTGTCACCCTTGCGGCCCTTGACCGTGACCGGCGCGACCTCGCCGTCGAAGTGGCCGCCTTCGAGCGCCGCGAGCGCGCGGCGCACCGACTCCGAGGCGAACGCATCCTGCTCGGCGCGCGTGAAGCTGTACTTGTCGGCGGTGTTCTCGGCGAAGCAGCCCATCAGCTGGCCGTCGAACGGGCTCTGCAGGCCGTCGTAGAACATGTGGTCGAGGATCTCGCCGTGGCCCATGCGATAGCCGCCGCGGGCCTTCAGCAGCAGGTAGGGCGCGTTGGTCATCGACTCGAGGCCGCCCGCGAGCACGATCGCGGCGTCGCCGGAGGCGATCTGGTCGGCGCCCATCATGATGGCCTTGAGGCCCGAGCCGCACATCTTGTTGATCGTGGTCGCAGGCGAACTGGCCGGCACGCCCGCGGACAGTGCTGCCTGGCGCGCCGGCGCCTGGCCGACGCCCGCGGGCAGCACGCAGCCCATGATGACCTCGCTGATGTCCTCGCCCTTGAGTCCGGCGGATTCGATCGCTGCGCGTGCCGCGGCAGCGCCGAGCTGCGGTGCCGTGGCGCCGCTCAGGACGCCCTGGAACGCGCCGATGGGTGTGCGGCGGGCCGAGACGATGACGATGGGATCGGACATAAGAGCCTCTTGACGATGGAATGGGGAATTCTAGGGCTGGCGCCGGGTACTGCCTATCGACGCTTCGCGGTTGCGCTGCGCTTGCGCGGCTGCTTGTCAGATGACGCGCCGTTGCGCGGCTGCTTGTCAGATGACGCGCCGTTGCGCGGCGCGATACCCCGTTCGAACAGCGCCACGAACGCGTCGCCGATGTCGCTGGGGCTGAGCGGCTGGTTGTCGCGGTACCAGTGCGCGATCCAGTTCAGCGCGCCGGCGAAGGCGAACGCCGTCATCTTGGGGTCACAGGCGGCGATCGACCCATCGCGCATGCCTTCGACGAGCAGGCGGCGGATGCCCTGGTCGATCTCGGACTTCAGCGAATTGATGTGGCGGCGCAGCGTTTCGCCGAGATCCTGGTCCTCGGCCCGCACCATGCACCAGCCATACTCGGAGCCGATCGCGGCCGCATAACGGCGCAGCACTTCCGCCAGCCGTTCGCGCGCTGGCGCTTCGAGGTCCTGCACCTCCTCGAAGGCGGCGCGAATCGGTTCGAGGCCGGCTCGAAAGCACTCGAACAGCAGTTGTTCCTTGTTCGAGACGTAGTAGTAGATGGTCGGCTTGCTGACATTGAGCGCGGCGGCGATGTCGTCGAGCGACGTATTGTGGAAGCCGCGGCGGTTGAATTCGCGCGCTGCGACGCGGATCACGGCTTCGCGCCTGGCGCTGTGGCGGCGTTGCCGCGAACGGGCCGCTGGCCATGGCGAGATACTACTCATCAGTAGCATTCTACTCAGGGGTAGGGTAATGTCCAGCGCATGAGCACTCCCATGACCGGCAGACAGCCGCAGTTGACGGAATCCACTTCCGACTCCCCCGCGTCGTCGCGCGCGCCGCTGCGCTTCGTCAGCGCCGCCTCGCTGTTCGATGGCCACGATGCCGCCATCAACATGATCCGGCGCCTGCTGCAGGGGCAGGGGGCAGAGGTCGTGCACCTCGGGCACAACCGCTCGGTGGCGGACATCGTCCGCGCCGCGATCCAGGAAGATGCCGACGGCATCGCCGTCAGCTCCTACCAGGGCGGGCACAACGAGTACTTCGCCTACATGGTCGACATGCTGCGCGACCTCGACTGCGAGCACATCCGGGTCATCGTCGGTGGCGGTGGCACGATTTCCCCCGACGAAATCGCGGCCCTCGAATCCCACGGCGTCGAGAAGATCTACACGCCCGAGGATGGCCGCACGCTCGGTCTGCACGGCATGATAGAAGACGTCTTCAAGCGCGTGCGCGCGGCCAGCAAGCCCGGCTTCGAGTGGTCGGCGCCCGCCGCGCTCGAGCATCGCCAGCTGGCGCGCACGATCAGCGAACTGGAAGGCGCCGGCGACATCGATCTGCTGCGCGGTCGCATCCAGCAGGAGCTGGCCCGCGCGCGCAGACCGCATGGCGGCACGGTCGCCGCGCTGCCCTCGGTGGCGGACAATGCGCTTGCGCCGGTCATCGGCATCACGGGCACGGGCGGTGCCGGCAAGTCGTCGCTGACGGATGAACTGCTGCAGCGCTTCGTGCGCCACTTTCCGGACAAGCAGATCGCGGTCGTCGCCGTCGATCCCACGCGCCGCCGCAGCGGCGGCGCCCTGCTCGGCGATCGCATCCGCATGAACAGCCTCGCGGCCGAGAACCTGTTCATGCGTTCGCTGGCGACGCGCCGGCAGAACCTCGCGACCTCGGCCGTGCTGCGCGACGTCATCGACCTGTACCGCGCCGCGGGCTTCGACCTCGTCATCGTCGAGACAGCCGGCATCGGCCAGAGCGACACCGAGATCGTCGATATGGTCGATTTGCCTGTCTACGTCATGACCAGCGAATACGGCGCCGCGAGCCAGCTCGAGAAGATCGACATGCTCGACTTCGCCGAGATGATCGTGCTCAACAAGTTCGAGAAGCGCGGCGCCGAAGATGCGCTGCGCGACGTACGCAAGCAGTGGCGCCGCAACCATGCCGAGCGCGCGCGCGTGGCGGATGCCGATGTGCCGGTGTTCCCGACGATTGCGAGCCGTTTCAACGATCCGGGCGTGAACCGCCTGTTCGCCGCGATCTGCGGGCGCATCGCCTGGCCGGTTGCCAACCCGGGGCCGGTCGAGTTCACGTCGCGCGAGCCGCTGATTCCCGGCAGCCGCGCGCGTTACCTCGCCGAGATCGCCGAGGGCGGACGCCGGGTCAGTGCCCGGATCGGCGTTCAAGTCGAGGCGGCCCGTCGCGCGCATGGCCTGTACGAATCGCTGAAGGCGCTACACGACGCGCCGCTGCCCGCGCCGCTCGAAGCCTTCCCGCAATCCGCGCTGGCCGCGGCCGGCGCGGACGCCACCCGCATCGAGCTGCGCACTGCCTACAACCGCGCCCTCGATGAAATCGGCCCGGATGCACTGGGCGAACTGCGCGCCTGGCCCGGTCGCGTCGCGGCGGTAACCAACGAGACGTATTCGTACAAGGTGCGCGACAAGCTCGTCACCGGCGACAACTACACCGAGACCTTGAGCCGCAATGTCGTGCCGAAGATCGCGGCACCGCGCTTCCGCGACTGGGGCGAGATCCTGCAGTTCGCGCTGACCGAGAATTTCCCCGGGTCCTACCCCTACACCGGCGGCGTGTATCCGTACCGGCGCGAGGAAGAAGACCCGATCCGGATGTTCGCGGGCGAGGGCGCCCCGGAGCGCACCAACCGCCGCTTCCATTACCTTGCGCGCGGCCAGGCAGCCACCCGTCTGTCGACGGCGTTCGATTCAACGACGCTGTATGGCGAGGATCCGGATCCGCGGCCGGACATCTACGGCCGCACCGGCAATTCGGGCGTGTCGATCGCGACCCTCGACGACATGAAGAAGCTGTATTCAGGTTTCGACCTGTGCAGCCCGACGACGTCCGTGTCGATGACGATCAACGGCCCGGCGCCGATCCTGCTGGCCATGTTCATGAACACGGCGGTCGACCAACGGATCGAGCGCTATCTGAAGCGCGAAGGACGCTGGCCGGCGGCCGAGAAGCGGATCGCGGAGCTGCATGCCGCGATGCGCGTGCGCGGCGCCACGGTGCCGCGCTACAAGGGCGAGTTGCCCGAGGGGCACGACGGCTCTGGGCTCGCGCTGCTCGGCATCACCGGCGACGAACTGGTCGCGCCCGGCGTGCTGAGTGCCGAGGAGCATGCGCGGCTGCGCGACGAGGCGCTGACGCTCGTGCGCGGCACGGTGCAGGCCGACATCCTCAAGGAAGACCAGGCGCAGAACACCTGCATCTTCTCGACAGAATTCGCGATGCGAATGATGGGCGACGTGCAGCAGTTCTTCATCGACAACGGGGTCCGCAACTTCTACTCCGTGTCGATTTCGGGATATCACATCGCCGAGGCCGGGGCGAACCCCGTCAGTCAGCTGGCTTTCACGCTGTCGAACGGCTTCACGATCGTCGAGTACTACCTCGCGCGCGGCATGAAGATCGACGACTTCGCGCCGAACCTGAGCTTCTTCTTCTCGAACGGCATGGATCCGGAATACGCGGTGATCGGCCGCGTGGCGCGCCGGATCTGGGCGCGCGCGATGCGCGAGCGTTATGGCGCCGGTCCGCGCAGCCAGATGCTGAAATATCACATCCAGACCAGCGGTCGCTCGCTGCACGCGCGCGAGATCCAGTTCAACGACATCCGCACGACGCTGCAGGCGATGTACGCGCTGTTCGACAACTGCAACTCGCTGCACACCAACGCCTACGATGAAGCGCTGACGACCCCGACGGAAGAATCCGTGCGGCGCGCGGTCGCGATTCAACTGATCATCAATCGCGAGCTTGGCCTGAACAAGAACCAGAACCCCTGGCAGGGCTCGTTCCTGCTCGACTACCTGACCGACATGGTCGAGGAAGCGGTCTACAAGGAGTTCGAGTCGATCAGCGAGCGCGGCGGCACGCTGGGCGCGATGGAGACCATGTACCAGCGTGGCAAGATCCAGGAAGAAAGCCTGTATTACGAGACCCTGAAGCACGACGGGCGCCTGCCCATCATCGGCGTCAATACGTTCCTGTCCGGCGCGGACGCGTCCGAGGAGCACAAGGGCGCCGCGCTGATCCGCTCGACCGAAGAAGAAAAGCAGGATCAGGTCGCGGCCGTGCGGGCCTACCAGCAGCGCAACTCAGAGCGCGGCGCCGCCGCGATCCGGGCGCTGCAGCAGGTCGCTGCGCATGGCGGCAACGTGTTCGGGGCGCTGATGGACTGCGTCAAGACCTGCTCGCTTGGCCAGATCACGCGCGGCCTGTACCTGGTCGGCGGGCAGTATCGCCGCAACGTCTAGCGCGAGTCCGCGCGCGTCAGGCGGCGTCCGGTTCGTCGAGGCGCGCGAGGATCGCCGCGCGCGCGCGATCGCGCAGTTCGGCGGCGGCGGTCTCGCCCTCGCTGCTGCTGACGCTGAGCGGCTCGAGGAACTCGACTTCGATCTCGCCCCAGTGCGGCAGCAGCCGTGAGCCGGGTAGCACGCGGCGGGTGCCGCGGATCACGGCAGGCACGACCGGGCAGCCGGCGCGCACCGCGGTCGCGAATGCACCGGAGTGGAAGCGCAGCAGGCCTGGTGTGTTGTGGAACGTGCCCTCCGGAAAGAACACCAGCGACTGGCCTGACTTGGCGGTGCGCAGCACGCGGCGGGCGTCCGATGCGCCCTTGTGGCGATCGAAGCGGTCGACGAATTCCGTGCCGATGCGGCGCAGCAGCAGCCCGGCGAGCGGCACGCCTTCCATCTCGCGCTTGACGACGTAATTGAAGCGGGGCGGCAGTGCGGCCTTCATGACGAGCCCGTCGAGGTAACTGGCATGGTTCGCTACCACGACGCACTGGCCCGCGGGCAGGCGCTCCAGGTGCCGGCGTCGCAGCGGCATTGCGGTGACCCACAGGAAGCTGCGCGCGATCGCCGAGGCGGCGCGGCGCCGCCGATCGACGCCGGGAACGATCAGCACCGCCAGCACGGCGAGCAGTGCGCAGACTGCGAACACGATCCACGTCAGCAGCCCGTACAGCACGTACGCTGGTTTCAGCATCGCCATGGCGGGCGTGCTGACCGGTTGCGGCGATCCGTCTGGCTTCGAACTGTTCATCGCAAGCTCTTCTGTGAACCAGTTCTCTTTATGTTAACGCCTCAACGGAGTTGTGAAGGTCATCACGACCCCATCTTTGCAGCCTTCGCATACTGCCGCCGTAAACGTCGGTCTGCCCGCGTTCGCAGTACCCAGAGATGTCAATGCACTCAGTTCTCAAGCGATCGGACACCCCCAAAGCCGCCACGGATCCCGCGGTCACGCGCTTCCTCGATGCGGTCTGGATGGAGCGTGGCCTGTCGAGCAACACGCTGGCGGCATACCGCGCTGACCTCACCGCCCTGTCGCGCTGGCTCGCGGACCGGGGCGTGCAGATGCTGCGCACCACCCGCGGCGACCTGCTCGGGTTCATCGCGTGGCGGGTCGAGGCGGGCGCAAGGCCGCGTTCCACCGCCCGGCAGCTGTCATCGTTCCGCCGCTTCTTCCGCTACCTCGTGCGCGAGGGCGTGATCCGCGACGATCCGACCGCCCAGATCGAGATGCCGAAAATCGGTCGCTCGCTGCCAAAGTCGTTGTCCGAGGAGGAGGTCGAAGCGCTGCTGTCCGCGCCGCTCGTCTCCGATCCGCTCGGGCACCGCGATCGCACCATGCTCGAGGTGCTGTACGCGACCGGCTTGCGCGTCTCCGAACTCGTCAGCCTGAAGTACAACGCCGTCAACCTGAACCAGGGCGTGATCCGGGTGCTCGGCAAGGGCAACCGTGAGAGGCTGATCCCGGTCGGCGAAGAGGCCGTGCGCTGGCTGCAGGAATTCATCGCCGGGGCCCGCAACGAGATCCTGCTCGACCGGACCACCGACTACCTGTTCCCGACCCGCCGTGGCGACCGCATGACGCGCCAGGCTTTCTGGCACATCATCAAGCGCTACGCGCGCAAGTCGAGCATCGACAAGGATCTGTCGCCGCACACGCTGCGCCATGCCTTTGCCACGCACCTGCTGAACCACGGCGCAGACCTGCGCGTCGTGCAGATGCTGCTGGGCCACAGCGACCTGTCGACGACGCAGATCTACACGCACGTGGCCCGCGAGCGCATGAAGGAAATGCACGCGGCGCACCATCCGCGCGGCTGAGCCCCCGTTCCCGGGCCTGTCCGTCACGGGCGCGGCCGAACCTTTGCGCGCGTCGCGGGTCTGAACTAGAGTCGCGCAATTCCCAGCGAGCCAGACCACCGACATGAGCGCCATCGTCGTCAGACGTCTACTGCCCGTTGCCATCCTGCTCACGGGTGGCGCCGTCGTCGCGCTGGCGTCGCAGCCCGCCAACTCGCCGCGCCCCGCGGCCCCGCCAGCCACCTCCCAGCCCGCAGCCGCCCAACCCGCTGCAGCGCCTGCCAAGCCCTCGGCCCCGCCTGCCACCGCGAAACCGGCAGCAGCGCCGGCGCCCGTCGACGCTGCGACGCGTTCAGCAGTGGCCAAGCGCATCCCGGGCGTCTCGGCCGAGGATGTCCGACGCTCGCTCGTGCCGGGCGTGCTCGAAGTGTCGCGCGGCGCCGAGGTCTTCTACGTGACCGCCGATGCGCGTTACGTGTTCGCCGGCGACCTGTACGACCTCGTCGACGAGAACAACATCAGCGAGCGGCGCCGCCGCGAGGAGCGCGTCGCGCTGCTCGGTACCGTCCCCGAGTCGCAGATGATCGTGTTCGGTCCGAGTGCCGCGAAGTACAGCGTCACGGTGTTCACCGACATCGACTGCGGGTTCTGCCGCAAGCTGCACACCGAGATGGCCAAGTACAACGAACTCGGCATCCGGGTGCGCTACCTGTTCTATCCGCGCACCGGGCCTGGCACCGAGTCATGGCAGAAGGCGGTGTCGGTGTGGTGCTCGAAGGATCGCAACGAAGCCATGAACAGGGCCAAGCGCGGCGATGACCTGCCCGCCGGCCGTTGCGGCAAGACGCCGGTCGAACGCGACTTCGAAATCGGCCAGGACATGGCCGTCACGGGCACGCCTGCCATCGTGTTGCCGAATGGCGAGATGGTGCCGGGCTACCGCGCCGCGCCGGCGCTGCTGAAATTGCTGCAGGCCGCAGCGCGCTGACGGCCGGCCGGAACGCCTTCAGCGTTCCAGCAGCTTGGCCTTGTCGGGTTTGCCTTCCCAGCTCTTGGCGTCGGCGGGCGGTTCGCCCTTCTCGGTGATCACGGGCCACTTCTTCGCGAGCTCCGCGTTCAGCGCCTTGAATTGTTCCTGGCCGTTCGGCACCTCGTCTTCCGAGTAGATCGCCTCGACCGGGCATTCCGGTTCGCAGAGAGTGCAGTCAATGCACTCATCCGGATCGATCACGAGAAAGTTCGGACCCTCATGGAAGCAGTCGACGGGGCAGACCTCGACGCAGTCCATGTACTTGCACTTGATGCAGTTTTCGGTGACGACGAACGTCATGGCGGACCCTGTTGGCGTAGGAAGCGCAATATTGGCGTGTCGCGTCGGCGCTGTCGATGGGGAAGGCGGCGCCAGTCCACGGTTCGAAACGCCTCAGCGGTAGCGGCGGCTGAGTTCGGTGAAATGGTGGCCGTCTGCACCCGACGCGCGATCCTCGAGATAGCGGCGCAGCGTGAAGTCGGTGCTCGGAAAGGCGATGTCTGCCCAGGGAATCTCGTGCGGATGGATGATACGCACATCGAGGCTCTCGGGCCCCGCGGCGACATTCTCGTGCAGCAGCTGGGCGCGGAAAAACACGTGCACCTGGTGCGCCGCGGTGATGTGCACGATGCTGAGCAGGGAGCCGATCTCGACGCGCGCGCAGGCTTCCTCGAGCGACTCGCGCGCCGCTGCCTGCTGCAAGGTCTCGCCGTTCTCCATGAAGCCCGCCGGTATCGTCCAGTAGCCGACCCGCGGCTCGATCGCGCGCTTGCAGATCAGCAGCCGGCCATCCGGCAGTTCGGGCACGCAGCCCACGACGAGCTTCGGATTCTGGTAATGGACGACCCCGCAGGCGTCGCACACGTGACGCGTGCGATCCTCGCCGTCGGGAATCCGGAGCACCACCTGGGCGCCGCACTGGCTGCAGAAGTTCATCGTTTCAAATCGTCGTCGGGCCCCGTGGGGCCAAGGGTGCTGATCGTGCTGATGGTGCCGGGAGAGGGAATCGAACCCACACTCTGTCGCCAGAACCGGATTTTGAGTCCGGCGCGTCTACCAGTTCCGCCATCCCGGCATGCCGCCAGTATAGGCGAACTGCAGCCACGATCCGCAGGCCGTTTGCGCGCGCGGCGCGGCTGCGTGGCCGGGTAGAATGCCGGCCGTGCTGTTGACCGACTTCCATTTCGACCTGCCCGCCGAACTGATCGCGCAGCAGCCGCTTGCCGAGCGCTCGGCATCGCGGCTGTTGCACCTCGATGGCGCCAACGGCTCGGTCGCTGACCAGCAGTTCGCGGCCCTGCCCACGCTGCTGCGTCGCGGCGACCTGCTCGTGTTCAACGACACGCGGGTGGTCGCCGCCCGCATCCATGGCCGCAAGCCCAGTGGCGGTGCCGTGGAATTGATGCTCGAGCGCGCGGTCGACGAGCGCGAGGCGCTCGTGCAGGCGCGCGCCAGCAAGGGCCTGCGCGACGGGCAGCAGGTCCTGACGGCGGGTGGTGCGATCGAAGTGCTGGCGCGCGAGGGGGAGTTCTGGCGCGTGCGGCTGCCGGCGCCGGTGCATGACTTCTTCGACGCGCACGGCGAGGTGCCGCTGCCGCCCTACATCGCGCGGCCGGCCGGCGCCGACGACGCCGCGCGCTACCAGACCGTCTACGCGCGCGCCCCCGGTGCGGTGGCCGCGCCCACCGCCGGCCTGCACTTCGACGAGGCGGCGCTCGCCGCGCTCGATGCGCGGGGCGTGGCCAGCGCATACGTGACACTGCACGTCGGCGCCGGGA